>NZ_QQWW01000009.1:0-175727 GCF_003950435.1 Sphingomonas sp. ABOLG | reverse complement strand
CTGTCCTACGGCTGCATGTCGCGGAACGTAGCGCGAACATGCAGCCGTAGGACAGAGGGGCTGGGGAGGGGCGGGAGGGCCGGTCAGCCCTCCAGCGATACCTCCGCGCTCATGAGTTTCGGGAAGAAGCCCTCATGCGCGTCGCGCAGCGTGTCGAGCGTGACGACATCGTCGCGGTCGGGCCGCTCGAAGATCAGGCGCTTGCCGCCGGTGCGGCCCATCGGCTCCGCCTCGACCCCGGCCTCGAGCGCGGCCTGGAGGAAATCGGCCAGCGCGTGATCGTGGACGGTGACGATGTAGACGCCCTGATCCTCGCCGAAGAAGGAATGCGCGCAGTCGAACGGCTGCTTGCGGTCGATGATCGCGCCGATGTTGCCGGCGAGCGCCATCTCGGCGAGCGTGACGGCGATGCCGCCATCCGAGACGTCGTGGACGGCGGAGAGCTGGCCGAGGTCGATGGCGGTGCGGATGAGATCGCCGGTGGCCTTCTCCTGCGCCAGATCGACGCGGGGCGGGGGGCCTTCCTCACGGCCGTGGACTTCACGGAGCCAGAGCGACTGGCCGAGATCGCCGCGGCGGGTGCCGACCGCGAGGATGACGTCGCCCGCGCCCTTGAAGGCGATGGTCGCGCTCTTGGTCCAGTCCTGCATCAGGCCGACGCCGCCGATCGCGGGGGTGGGGAGGATCGCCGAACCGCCGCCGGTCGCCTTCGATTCATTGTAGAGCGAGACGTTGCCGGAGACGATCGGATAGTCGAGCGCGCGGCACGCCTGCGCCATGCCATCGAGGCAGCCGACGATCTGGCCCATGATCTCCGGGCGTTGCGGGTTGGCGAAGTTGAGGCAGTTGGTGATCGCGAGCGGCTTTGCGCCGACCGCGGTGAGGTTGCGCCAGGTCTCGGCGACGGCCTGCTTCCCACCCTCGACCGGGTCGGCGTAGCAATAGCGCGGGGTGCAATCGGTGGTGATCGCCAGCGCCTTGTCGGTGCCGTGGACGCGCACCACCGCGGCGTCGCCGCCCGGGCGCTGCACCGTGTCGGCGCCGACCATGTGGTCATACTGCTCCCAGATCCAGCGGCGGCTGGCGATGTCGGGCGAGCCCATCAGCGTGACGAGATCGGCTGCGATGTCCTTGCACTCCGGCACGTCGACCAGCGCCTTGGCCGGCGGGGTGGGGACGTGCGGGCGATCGTAGAGCGGGGCCTCGTCGGCGAGCGGGGCGAGCGGGATGTCGCAGACGGTGTCGCCCTTCCACTTAAGCACCATGCGGCCCGTGTCGGTGACATGGCCGATGACGGCGAAGTCGAGTTCCCACTTGCGGAAGATCGCCTCGGCGAAGGCCTCGCGGCCCGGCTTCAGCACCATCAGCATGCGCTCCTGCGATTCGGAGAGCATCATTTCATAGGGCGTCATGCCCTCTTCACGCTGCGGCACGTCGTCCATGATCAGTTCGATGCCGACGCCGCCCTTGGACGCCATCTCGACGCTGGAGGAGGTGAGGCCGGCGGCGCCCATGTCTTGGATCGCGACGATCGCGTCGGAGGCCATGAGCTCGAGGCAGGCCTCGATCAGCAGCTTCTCGGTAAAGGGATCGCCAACCTGGACGGTGGGGCGCTTCTCCTCGGCATCCTCGCCGAAATCGGCCGAGGCCATGGTGGCGCCGTGGATGCCGTCGCGGCCGGTCTTGGAGCCGACATAGACGATCGGATTGCCGATGCCGCTGGCGGCCGAATAGAAGATCTTGTCCTGATCGGCGACGCCGACCGTCATCGCATTGACGAGGATGTTGCCATCATAGGCTGGATGGAAGTTCACCTCGCCGCCAACGGTCGGCACGCCGACGCAATTGCCATAGCCGCCGATGCCATGGACGACGCCGGAAATCAGGTGGCGCATCTTGGGGTGATCGGGACGGCCGAAGCGAAGCGCGTTCATGTTCGCGATGGGGCGCGCGCCCATGGTGAAGACGTCGCGCAGGATGCCGCCGACACCCGTCGCCGCGCCCTGATAGGGCTCGATGTACGAGGGGTGGTTGTGCGATTCCATCTTGAAGATCGCAGCCTGACCATCACCAATGTCGATGACGCCGGCATTCTCGCCCGGGCCGCAGATCACCCAGGGAGCTTCCGTGGGCAGCTTCTTCAGGTGGATTCGCGACGACTTGTAGGAGCAATGCTCCGACCACATCACCGAGAAGATGCCGAGTTCCACCAGGTTCGGCTCACGGCCGAGCGCGTGGAGGACGCGATCATATTCCTCGGGACTAAGGCCGTGCTCGGCGACGACTTCTGGCGTGATGGCGGTCATGCGCGCGCGATAGCGGCCAAGCCCGCCGGTGTCACCAGCCACGCGCAGATCAGCGCCGCAACCGCGTCACCGCCGCTGGCGCCGCCGCCCGATCCGCTGGCGCAGCCGGCCGAGCAGCGGCTTGCGCGCTGACAATGCCTCGAACATCTCGCCCGGCCCTTCGGGATCGAGGATCTTGTTGTCGGCCAGCCATTCCTCGACGCTCGACAGGTCGGGCACCTCATAGGGGATGAGCGTCTTGCCCTGGCCCCGCAGCCGCTCGATCGCGCCGATCAGGCCATGCTGGGCGATAGCGGCGGTTACCTCGGCCGGTTCGACCGCGAGATGCTCGGCGATCAGATCGTCGCGGATCGCGGCGATACGGTCGCCGTCATGTTCGATCGTCACGTCGCATTCGGTGTCGAGCCGGAGCGAGCGATTGTTGAAGTTGGACGAGCCGACGCGGATCACGTCCTCATCGATCACCAGCACCTTGGCGTGGACATAGATCGGCGTGCCGCCGGCGGTGTGCGGATGATACATGCGCAGCCGGTTGTGGGTGTCGCGCTGCTTCAGCGCCTGGAACAGCCGCGCGCGGGCGGTATCCATCGCCACCGGCTCCAGCCAGCCCTGCGCCGTGACCGGATTGATGATGACGATCTCGGGGCCATCGGGCTCATCCAGCCGCTTGCCGATCGCCTCGGCGACACGGCGCGAGGCGAAATACTGGCTTTCGGCATAGATCCGCCGCTTCGCGCGGCCGATCAGTTCGAGATAGAGATTCTCGATCTCGCGCACCTCGGGCTGACCGCCGTGATCGGGCTGCGAGCGGGAGATGGCGACGTCGATGTCGCGGAAATCCGGTTCGAGATCCTGCGGCCAGCAATCATTTTCACCGACCGGCGCCGCGATCGGTTCCCCGCCGGCGATTTCCCAGCGAGCGCGACACAGCTCCCCCAGCGCGGTTGCGACGGGGCCCTGCAGCGCAGTGGTGGCATCGTGCCAGGGCGCATTGGCAAAGCCGTTGGGCGACGTGCGATGCGGGTCCTCGTCACGATGCTGGCGGGTGTCCCACCGCTCGTCGGTCATGTCGATGCCGCCGCAAAAGGCGAGGCAATCGTCGATCACCACGATCTTCTGATGATGCGAGGCGCCGATCGGATGATGCGCGTCGAGCTTCAGATGGATCCGCTTTCGCAGGAAACGCCATTTGGTCAGCGTCAGCAGCGTCTTGCCGCGAAACAGCGTCTTCAGCGCCCCCTTGTCCCAGCGCAGGATATAGACGTTCAGGTCCGGCTGGCGCTTCACCAGCCAGTTGATGAACTCGCCCACCTCGGTCGGGACGCCGGGCGGCTCGTTCTTCCACGCCAGCCGGATGCGGGCATCGAAATCCCAGCCGACCAGCAGGATCTGCTTTTGTGCCTTCATCATCGCCGCGCGGGCGAGGCGGAAATAATCATCGGCGTCGACGATCACGGCCGCGCGCGAGGCGCGCTCGACACGCCAGCGGCTCTTCTCGTCGAGCGTCACAGAATGTCGCGAAGCCGCTCGGGCGGGCGGGCCAGCACCACGCCCTTCTCCGTTTCGACCAACGGCCGTTCGATCGTTGCCGGATCGCTGGCCATCAGGTCGAGCGCGGCGGCATCGCTGTCGACCGCCGGCGCATCCTTTCGCAGCGCGTCGCGCGGGGCGATCCCGCCGCGGGCATAGAGCCGCGCCAGTTCATCGCGCGTCGGCGGCGCCTTCAGATATTCGACCACCGTGACGCTCGCGCCCCCCTCCTCGAGCAGCGCGAGCGCCTGCCGGGACTTGGAGCAGCGGGGATTGTGCCAGATCGTCGCCTTCATTGGCCCCGTCTATAGCGTCCGCAGGCGTGGACCAAGCGCGAAGCGACGGGTGCGGCCGACCCAGGTCGCGAGCAGCGCAAGCACGGTGAATGCGGCCAGCGCGGTGAGCGGCAGCGCGGGGTGGATCGGGTCGACGATGCGGGTCGGCGGCGCCGCGGACCAGTCGACCAGTTGCGCCGCCAGCATCGCGCCCGCCAGCGTGACGAGGGCAAGTGTCGCATGACGCCCGGCGGGGCGCGTGCATCTCACGTACCAGGCGAAGGCGGCGGCGGTCAGCGCCAGCTCCAGCGGGCGGGCGACGAGCGGGGTCGCCCAAAGGCCAAGGCCCAGCTTTGGCGGCTGGCCGGCGAGCGTGAGGTCGGGAAGGTGAACCAGCCAGTCGATCGGCCAATGCGACAGCACCACCAGCGCGCCGATCATGGTTGCGCGCCACGGCACATGCGCCAACCGCGCGCCGGCGGCCCAGAAGGCGGCAAAGGCCATCGTGCCGAGCAGGCTGTGCGTATAGGGCATGTGATACAGATCGAGCGAGGTCTGCGCATTGCTACCGGGCACCAGCCGCAGATGTTCGATGTTGAGCAAGGTCAGCGCGAAGAAGGCGAGATCGACCAATTGGGCGGCGACGAAGAGCGTGCCGAGCCGCGGCGCATGGGGCAGGGCGGCTGCAAGAAGTGCCGGCGCGTAATGGCCGATGAACATGGTTCCTCCCATCCGTGAGGGGGGAGCCTAGCGCAACGCAGTGCGCGCGTCATGTCGAGGGGGCGGGCGGTGGCCCCGCGGCGCACGCTTCCATGGCGCGGCCGCGGGGAAAGGGGTGACTAGGCCTGCTGCTTGGCCAGCCAGTCCTCCAGCCACTTGATGGTATATTCGCCCTCCTGGAACTCCGGATCGTCCAGCAGTGCCTGGTGGAGCGGGATAGTGGTCTTCATCCCGTCGATGACGAATTCCTCCAGCGCGCGGCGCAGGCGGCGAAGCGCGCCCTGGCGGGTGGTGCCATAGACGATCAGCTTGGCGATCATGCTGTCGTAATACGGCGGCACCTTGTAGCCGGCGTAGAGGCCCGAATCGACGCGCACGTGCATGCCCCCGGGGGCGTGATATTGCTTCACGAGGCCGGGCGAGGGCGCGAAGGTACGCGGATCCTCGGCATTGATGCGGCATTCGATGGCGTGGCCGCGGAAGATGACATCCTCCTGGCGCAGCGTCAGCGGATGACCCTCGGCAATGCGGATCTGCTCACGGACGAGATCGAGGCCGGTGATCGCCTCCGTCACCGGATGCTCCACCTGCAGGCGGGTGTTCATCTCGATGAAGTAGAATTCACCGTCTTCCCACAGGAACTCGATCGTGCCGGCGCCGCGATAGCCCATGTCGGCCATTGCCTTCGCGACGATGCCGCCCATCCGCTCACGCTCCTCGGCCGTGATGACGGGCGAGGGCGCCTCCTCCAGCACCTTCTGGTGGCGGCGTTGCAGCGAGCAGTCACGCTCGCCGAGGTGGATGGCATTGCCATTGCCGTCGCCGAACACCTGGAATTCGATGTGCCGCGGATTGCCGAGGTACTTTTCCATGTAGACGGTGGCGTCGCCGAACGCGGCCTTCGCCTCGCTGCCGGCCTGCGCCATCAGCGTGTCCATCATGTCCTCCGACGGCACGACCTTCATGCCGCGGCCGCCGCCGCCCGATGCAGCCTTGATCAGCACCGGATAGCCGATGTCGCGTGCGAGGCGCTTGGCCTCCGCCGAATCGGTCAGCGCGCCGTCCGAACCAGGGACCAGCGGCAGGCCGAGCGCGCCGGCGGTGCGCTTTGCCTCCACCTTGTCGCCCATGGTGCGGATATGCTCGGGCTTGGGGCCGACGAAGATCAGCCCGTGCGCCTCGACGATCTCGGCAAACTTGGCGTTTTCGCTGAGGAAGCCATAGCCCGGGTGAATCGCATCCGCGCCCGAGATCTCGGCCGCGGAAATGATGTTGGCGATGTTGAGGTAGCTCTCCGCCGCGGACGGCGGGCCGATGCAGATCGCCTCATCCGCGAGGCGGACATGCATGGCGTCCGCATCGGCGGTGGAGTGCACCGCGACGGTCTTGATCCCCATTTCGTGGCACGCGCGGTGGATACGCAGCGCGATCTCACCACGATTGGCGATCAGGAGCTTCTTGATCTCGGGCATCTTACTCGACGACCACCAGCGGCTGATCAAACTCGACCGGCTGGCCGTTGTCGACCAGGATCGCCTTAACCGTACCGGCGCTGGGCGCGGTGATCGGGTTCATGACCTTCATCGCCTCGACGATCAGCAAAGTGTCGCCAGCCTGCACCTGCTTGCCGATCGCGACGAACGCCGCGGCGCCCGGCTCGGCGGCGAGATAGGCGGTGCCGACCATCGGCGAGCGGACCGCATTGGCAAGCGACGGCTCGGCAGCGGCCGGCTCTGCATGCGGCAGCGCGGCGGTGGCCGACGCCGGTGCCGGCGCGGCAGCAGCGGCGGGCGCCGGTGCGTGGTAAACGGCCGGTGCGGCGGTCACTTCCCGCGCGACGCGGATGCGGCGGTCGCCGTCCTCGACCTCAATCTCGGTGAGCTGCGTTGCGTCGAGCAGCTCGGCAAGCTGGCGGACGAGATCGACGTCGACCTTCATCGCTCCATGTTCCTTATCGCTCATTGCGACCCCTTCCCTGTAACAGGGCGCGCGCTGTGTCAGAATCGCGCCGCCGCTTCAAGCGCGAGCAGATATGACATCGCGCCAAACCCGGCGATAGTTCCCCGTGCCGCACGCCCCACAAAGGAGACATGGCGAAATTCTTCGCGATTGTGCGGATTGGACAAATGCACCTCGATCACCGGGGTGCGGACGGACTTGATCGCGTCGTGAATCGCGATCGAGGTGTGGGTGAAGGCGCCCGCGTTCAGCAACACGGCGCGGGCGCCCTGAGCCTGCGCCTCGTGCAGCCAGTCGACCAGATGCCCCTCGTGGTTGGACTGGCGCATGTCGATTTCGAGGCCGAGCTCGCGACCGCGATCTTCGAGCTGGCCGGCGATATCGTCCAGCGTGTCATGGCCGTAGATCTCCGGCTCACGCGTGCCGAGCAGGTTCAGGTTCGGCCCGTTCAGGACATAGACGAGAGGCAAAGGCGGCTCCTTCCTTGAACGCCATGTGCGCCAAGCCTAGGTGGAAGGCAAATCACCCCGCCTGCCAGGACGATGGGGCGCGCAGCCCCGCAAAGGATATCATGCCCCACACCGACGGAACCGTATCGATCACCGTGAACGGCGCGCATCGCCGTGTCAGCGCCGGCATGACCCTGGCGCAACTGGCGACCGAACTCGGGCTGGTGCCCGAGAAGGTCGCGGTGGAGCGCAACCTGGAAGTGGTGCCGCGTTCGACTCTCGCGGATGTGTGTGTCGAGGATGGCGACGATATAGAGATCGTCCATTTCGTCGGCGGCGGCGACCATGCTGTATCCGGCGGCGACGACACGTGGAGCGTTGCCGGCAAGACGTTTCGATCGCGGCTGATCGTGGGCACCGGCAAGTATAAGGATTTCGCGCAGAACGCCGCCGCGCTGGAAGCATCGGGGGCCGAGATCGTCACCGTCGCGGTGCGCCGCGTCAATGTCAGCGATCCCAAGGCGCCGATGCTGACCGACTTCATCGATCCCAAGAAGTTCACCTATCTGCCCAATACCGCGGGCTGCTTCACCGCGGACGAGGCGATCCGCACGCTGCGGCTGGCGCGCGAGGCGGGCGGCTGGGATCTGGTGAAGCTGGAAGTGCTGGGCGAGGCGCGGACGCTCTACCCCGACATGCGCGAGACGCTGAAGGCGACCGAGGTCCTGGTGAAGGAGGGCTTCAAGCCGATGGTCTATTGCGTCGATGACCCGATCGCCGCGAAGCAGCTGGAAGATGCGGGCGCGGTGGCGATCATGCCGCTGGGTGCGCCGATCGGATCGGGGCTTGGCATCCAGAACCGGGTGACGATCCGCCTGATCGTTGAGGGCGCAAAGGTGCCGGTGCTGGTCGACGCCGGCGTCGGCACGGCATCCGACGCGGCGGTGGCGATGGAGCTTGGCTGCGACGGCGTGCTGATGAACACTGCGATCGCCGAGGCGAAGGACCCGATCCTGATGGCGGCGGCGATGAAGTCCGCGGTCGAGGCGGGGCGCCTGTCCTATCGCGCCGGCCGGATGGGAATCCGCCGCTACGCCGACCCGTCCTCGCCACTCGCGGGCCTGATCTGATGTCCTGCCCCCGCGCCGCCGCGTCCTGCGGCGCGGGCGGGCCGGTCAGTTGCCCGGACGCTCGCCGCTCGGTTTCCAGGTGATGACCCGGTAGAGATAGCCGGCAATGATCAGCACGGTCAGGCCGATCGCGACCGGCCCGACATAGCGATCAAGCTCCTCGAACCGCCGGCCGAGGAACAGGCCGGCCCCGGCGAGCACGGTGTTCCAGATCGCGCTGCCCACAAAGGTGAACAGCAGGAACTTCCACAGCGGCATCTTCGCCATGCCGGCGGGCAGCGAGATCAGCGTGCGGAAGCTGGGCAGGAAGCGGAAGACGAATACGACCCAATGGCCATGGCGGTGGAAGAAGCGGTTGAGCCGCTCCACATCCTCCCAGTCCATCGTCAGCCATCGCTGGTGCCGGTCGACGAACGGCTTGAACCGCACCACGCCCATGCGGCGCCCGATTTCATACCAGAACATGTTGCCCACGGTGGTGCCCGCGGTGCCCCACAGGATCAGCGGGATCATCGCCATGTCGCCGCGCGCGACGGCGATGCCGCCGAGGCCCATGATCACTTCCGACGGGACGGGCGGCACCACGTTTTCCAGCGCCATCAGCAGGAAGATGCCGATGTAGCCGCCCCAGGCGATCCAATCGATGATGAATTCGGTCATGCGCCTCTGAGAAGATCACCGGTCCATGCAGCACATCTGCCGGTCGGCCATGGCGGGGTGATCTGTCCCGCGCAGGACCAGCCCGGTCGATCGAGCGTGTCGCAGGGGCGAAAGCGCGCGTCCTAGCGGGATCGTTCCGCGATGCGGCGCTCGATCGCGTCCCAGATCAGGCCGGCGACATCGGTGCCGTCGAACCGCTCGATCGCGACGATGCCGGTGGGGGAGGTGACGTTGATCTCCGTCAGCCACTGCCCCGCGATCACGTCGATCCCCACGAAGATAAGCCCGCGTCGCTTCAGCTCCGGCCCCAGCGCGTCGCAGATTTCCCGCTCTCGCGCCGTAAGCTCGGTCTTTTCCGCCGAGCCGCCGACCGCTAGGTTGCTGCGGAACTCGCCCTCACCCGGCAGGCGGTTGATCGCGCCGGCGACCTCGCCATCGACCAGCACGATCCGCTTGTCGCCTTGCGCCACGCCGGGAAGGAAGGCCTGCACCATGTGCGGTTCGCGCCACGTCTGGTTGAACACCTCGATCAGCGCGGAGAGGTTCTCGCCCTCCGGCCCGACGCGGAAGATCGCCTTGCCGCCATTGCCGTGCAGCGGCTTCACGACGATCGCGCCATGTTCCTTCAGGAAGGCGCGCGCCTCATCGAGCGAGCGGGTGACGAGCGTCGGCGGCATGAAGCGCGCATAATCGAGCACGAACACCTTTTCGGGGGCGTTGCGCACGCTCGCAGGATCGTTGACGACGAGCGTGCGGTCCGAGATCCGCTCCAGCAAGTGAGTGGCAGTGATATAGCCGAGATCGAACGGCGGGTCCTGGCGCATCAGGACCACGTCCGCCTCCTCGCCCAGATCGAGGCTGACCGGGGCGCCGGCGGTGAAATGGTCGCCCGCGACCCGCTGCACCGTGACGGGCCGCGCCTTGGTCCACAAGCGGCCGTTGGACCAGTTCAGATCCTCCGCGGCGTAATGGAACAGGCGATGGCCGCGCTGCTGCGCGGAGAGCATCAGGGCGAAGCTGGAATCGCCCGCGATGTTGATCGTTTCGAGCGGGTCCATCTGGACGGCGACGGTCAGGGCCAAGGTGTTCCTCCACACAGGATGCGTGGCGGGAGGTAGGCGCGCGGCGCCGGATTGTCACCCGATCCAGGCATTCTCGATATGGCGCAGCGCGGTGCCGGGGGCGAGCAGGACGACGTCGACGCGGATGTCTTCGCCGTCCAGTGCATAGCGCGGCATCAGATATTCCGCGGCCGCGGCGACACGCGCCAGCCGGCGCTGGTCGATTGCCATGTCGAGCGCGGCGGCGGTGGCGCGGGTCTTCACCTCAATAAAGGCGATCAGCGCGCCGCGCTTCGCTACCAGATCGACCTCCCCGGCGGGGGTGCGGACGCGCTGGTCGAGGATTTGCCAGCCTTTCAGTCGCAGCCACCAACCGGCGAATCGCTCGCCGCGTCGGCCGGCGGCGTCGGCGCGGCGGCGATCGTCGCTGCTGCGGGAGGGCGGGGCGGGCGGCATCAGGCGCAGTGTGGCAGGCGCGCGTGGCGGCGCAAGTGCTGGTCCGCCCGCGCGATCAGACGGCGGCGCCGAACAGCTTCCCGACGAGCGAGGTCAGCGCCATCGCCATCGCACCCCAGAAGACGACGCGCACGACTGCGCGCATCATGGGGGCGCCGCCGGTGCGCGCGCCGATCGCGCCGAGCAGCGCCAAGAACAGGATCGATCCGATTGCCACACCCGGACCTATCGTGGCGAGCGGCAGCGCGGCGGTGAGCGCGAGCGGCAGCGCCGCGCCCACGGTGAAGCTCGCGGCGCTCGCCATCGCGGCGACGACCGGGCGGGCGATCGTCTCGTCGGTGATGTGAAGCTCATCGCGGGCGTGCGCCTGGAGCGCGTCATGCGCCATCATCTGGGTGGCGACGGTGCGCGCGGTCGCCGGATCGACGCCGCGATCGATGTAGATGCCGGTCAGTTCCTGCAGCTCCGCCTCCGGCCGGGTGGCGAGTTCGCGGCGTTCGCGCGCGAGGTCCGACTTCTCGGTATCGGCCTGCGAACTGACGGAGACATATTCGCCCGCCGCCATCGACATGGCGCCTGCGACCAGCGAGGCGACCCCGGCGGTCAGCACCGCACCATGGCTCGACCCCGCCGAGGCGACGCCGAGGATCAGGCTGGAGGTGGAGACGATCCCGTCATTGGCGCCCAGCACGGCCGCGCGGAGCCAACCGACTCGCGTGACAAGATGGCTTTCCTTGTGCGTCCGCATCATGCTGCCTCGCCCATCGCCTGCGCCAGCCCGAGGGCGCAGAAGCGATGCTAGCGCGCCCGGAGGAGGAGGGCGAGGGGTGATGCGAGCGACGCCCTCAGCCCCCAACGAATCGGGAGTGGTCGGTGGCTAGGCGTCCTTCAGCGCGAGGGCCCGGGCGTAGAGTTCCTTGCGATCGAGCCCGAACTTTTTTGCGACCTCTCCGGCAGCCTTGGCGACCGGGAGCCGGATCAGCGCCTCGACCAATGCGGCGTCGGCATCCTCGGAGCTGGCGGGGGGCGGCTCACCCGGCGGGCCGACGACGATCACGATCTCCCCCTTGGGCGGGGCATCGGCATAGCGCGCGGCAAGGACGGGGAGCGTGCCGGTCACCGCTTCCTCATAGCGTTTGGTGATCTCGCGCGTGACCGCGGCGTCGCGATCGCCCAACCCTTCCGCCAGCGCGGCGAGCGTCGCGGCGAGGCGGGGGCCGCTCTCGTACAGCACCAGCGTCGCGCGTATCGCGCCGAGCTCCGCGATCGTCTCGCTGCGCGCCTTTGCCTTGGAGGGCAGGAAGCCGGCAAAAAGGAAGCGGTCGGTGGGCAGGCCGGCGAGCGTCAGCGCGGCGATTGCGGCGCACGGCCCCGGGATGGTGACCACCGCATGGCCGGCGGCGCGGGCATCGCGCACCAGCTTGTAACCGGGATCGGAGATCAGCGGCGTGCCGGCGTCGGACACCAGCGCGACCGCTTCGCTCGCCATGCGGGCGATCAATTGCGGCCGCATCTGATCGGCATTGTGATCGTGATAGGGGACCATCGGGCGCTTCGTCCCGATGTGCCGTAGTAACACAGCTGTAACACGAGTGTCTTCTGCAGCGACTACGGCCGCGCGCGACAGAATATCGGCGGCGCGTGGAGACAGGTCCCCGAGATTGCCGATCGGGGTTGCGACGATGTACAGGCCGGGACTTAGGTTTTCCACGAGGAGTGTCATGGCAGAGGCCGCAACCGTATCGCAACGGGCGAACGTGATCGTTCGTGGAATTCCCGGAGGCGTGTCATCGCCGCGCCGCATCGCCGGCCCGGTGGCTGTCGCGCTCACCGCGCTGCTGGTCTCTGCCTGCTCCACCGTTGTCCCGCGGGGCCCCTCCGCGCCGCCGCCGACCAAGGCGCCGCCGCCCAGCACCCGGCCCGATGTCGGCGTGGAAGCGGGCATCCCGCGCGATACCGCGCGCAATCGGGTCGCGCTGCTCGTGCCGCTGTCGGGCGCCAATGCGGGAGTGGGCAAGAGCCTCGCCAATGCGACGCAGCTGGCGCTGCTCGACACCAAGAACGAGCAGATTCGCGTCACCAACTATGACACCGCGCAAGGCGCCGCAGCCGCCGCCCAGCGCGCGGTGGCCGATGGGGCGCAGCTGATTCTCGGCCCGCTGCTGGCCGATGACGTGCGCGTGGTAGCGCCGATCGCGCGGCGCGCGGGGGTGCCGGTGCTGTCCTTTTCGAACGACGTCAGCGTCGCGGGCGATGGCGTGTACCTGATGGGCTATACCCCGTCGCAGTCGATCGAGCGGGTGGTCGATTATGCGCGCAGCAAGGGGGTCACCAATTTCGGCGGGCTGGTCCCCAACGCGCTTTATGGCACCCGTGCCTCCACCACCTTCCTGCGCGCGGTCGAGGCCGCCGGCGGGCGCGTCGTGGCGTTGCAGACCTATGACCGCACCCCCGGCGCGATCGGCGCGGCGGTGACGCGGATGGCCAAGGACGCGCCGTTCGACGGGGTGCTGATCGCCGATTCGGCCGGGACCGCGGCCACCGCCGTGCCGCTGCTGCGCAAGACCAGCCCGGACATGAAGGTGATGGGCACCGAATTGTGGAACACCGACAGCGGCGTGGCTGCGCGTCCGGCGCTGAACGGCGCATGGTATGCCAGTGTTTCCAATGGTTTGTACCGCCAATATGCGACCAAGTATCGCGCCCGCTTCGGCGCCGCACCTTATCGCCTGTCGAGCCTTGGCTATGATGCGGTGCTGCTGACGGCACGCATTGCGCGCGACTGGAAGGTCGGCGCGCCCTTCCCCGAAGCGCGGCTGCGGTCGGGCGAGGGCTTCTCCGGCATCGATGGTGCCTTCCGCTTCGGCCGGGACGGCATCGCCGAGCGCGCGCTGGAAGTTCAGGAAATCCGCAGCGGCAACACCGCCGTCGTGTCACCGGCGCCCGCCAGTTTCGGGCGCTGATCCCTATTCCTCTGTTTCTCTTCAAGGATTCTCTTGATGTTCGCCTGGTTCCAGCGCCTTCTTCCCAAGCGCGGCAATTTCTTTGAACTGTTTGACGCGCATGCGGCGGTGACGCTGAAGGCTGCGGAGGCCACCACCAAGATCTTCGCCGGTGACGGCGACATCGACGCGCTGATCGCCGAGGTGAAGGATTATGAGCACCAGGCCGACGATATCACCCGCACCGTGCTGCAGACCGTCCGCGTCACCTTCCTGACGCCGTTCGATCGCAGCGCGATCAGCGATCTAATCAACCGCATGGACGATGCGATCGACGCGATGGACGCGGCACTGACCGCAGTGAGCCTCTACGGCGTACGCAGCTTCGCGCCCGACATGCACGCCATGTCCAAGCTGATGCTGGAGGCGTCGCGCGTGTCGGTCGAGGCGATGCAATTGCTGCGGGATGTCGCGCGCAACGGCCCCCGCCTGCACACGCTGACGGAGCGACTGGTGCGGCTGGAGGGCGAGGTTGACGGCCTCCACGAACAGGGCCTGCGCCGCCTCTTCGAAAAGCATCACCATGAGGGCGGGGACGCGATGCAGTTCGTCGTCGACCGCGAAATCTACAAGCATCTCGAGAAGATCTCTGACGCGTTCGAGGACGTGGCGAACGAGATCGACGGCATCGTCATCGATCACGCCTGAGCGATCGCAGCCCCATGCATGAACTCGCGTTCCCGCTGCTCGTCGGCCTGATCCTCGTCGCGCTTGCGTTCGATTTTCTCAACGGGCTGCACGATGCAGCCAATTCCATCGCCACCGTCGTTGCCACGCGCCTGCTGTCGCCGGTGCAGGCGGTGGCCTTTGCCGCCTTCTTCAACTTCGCCGCCTATTTCGTCACCCTTGCCTTTCCCAGCTTGCATGCTGTCGCAGAAACAATCGGCAAGGGACTGATCGATCAGGATGTTGTCACGCCAGCCGTTATCTTCGGTGCGCTGGGCGGGGCGATGTTCTGGAACGTCGTGACGTGGCAAAAGGGTATCCCCTCATCGTCCAGCCACGCGCTGGTCGGCGGGCTGGTCGGTGCTGGCGTGACCCATGCCAGCGTGCACAGCATCCATGTCGGCGGGCTGACCAAGACCATGGTGGCGATCGTCGTGTCGCCGACGCTGGGCATGATCCTGGCGCTGCTGGTGATGCTGGCGAGCAGCTGGGCGCTGCGCCGCTATACCGCCCGCCAGGCGGAGCGGACCTTCCGTTCGCTCCATCTCGTATCGTCGGCTGCCTATTCGCTGAGCCACGGGCTCAACGACGCGCAGAAGACGATGGGGATCATCACCGTCCTGCTGTATTCGACCGGCCAGCTGACCGGCGAGTTCGAAGTGCCGCACTGGGTGGCGATCAGCTGCTATGTCGCGATCGCGCTCGGTACCTTGTCGGGCGGGTGGAAGATCATCGAGACGATGGGCTCGCGGATCACCAAATTGTCGCAGCATCAGGGTTTTGCGGCCTCGACCGGCGGATCGATCGTGCTGTTTGCCGCGTCGGCGATGGGCATCCCGGTGTCGACCACCCACACCATCACCGGCGCGATCATCGGATCGGGCGTCGCACGCCGCACCTCTGCGGTGCGGTGGGGCACGGCGAGCAACGTGGTGGTCGCCTGGATCATCACGATTCCGTGCTCGGCGATCGTTGGCAGCGCCTTTTACGGGCTGACGCTGCTGTTCTGATTATCGTTTAACCAAAACGATTTGCCTGCGCTTCGTGATGCGTTGGCATAAAAAAAAGGGCTGCGCTTCCACCCGGGAGCGCGGCCCTTTTTCATCCACGGCTATTGGAGGAGCTTGGGCGCCTCACGCTGCAGCTTGTCGCGGATCTTGTCGGAGAACATGGCGAGGAACGCCGGCAATTCGAAGGTGGCGTGGACGTTGCTGTCGCTGACGTCGAGCCGGGCGCCGACGCGCTGCCCCAGACCCTCCACGGTGAAGGTCAGCGAATCGCCCTCCCAGCGATGTTCGGTGATCGCGCCGCCGGGAATGAAATCCGCCAGCTTGCCGAAGCTGCTGCCGATCCGCTGCTTGGCGGCGGCGGTGCCGAGCTGGTGCGGGATATCAACTTCGATCGGGGCGCTCATGCCGTGAACTCCGTGGCAAACAATTGGGCGTCGTCGGCAAACGCCTTGAACTCCAGCGCGTTACCGGAGGGATCGCGAAAGAACATCGTCGCCTGCTCGCCGGGCTGCCCCTTGAAGCGGACGTGCGGCGCGATCCCGAACGGCACCCCGGCCGCCTCAACCCGAGCGGCCAGCGCCTGCCAGTCCGCCATCATCAGTACCACGCCGAAATGCGGCACGGGCACGTCATGCCCGTCGACAGGGTTGCTGGCGCCGGCCGGGCGCGCGGTATCGTCGAGATGGGCGACGATCTGATGCCCGCCGAGATCGAAGTCGATCCAGCGGTCGCTGGAGCGACCCTCGCGGCAACCGAGCACGCCGCCGTAGAAGGCACGCGCGGCGGCGAGATCATGGACCGGAAAGGCGAGGTGAAAGGGGCGCAGTGTCATGCGCGGTTGATACACCAACTGCGGCGCCAGCGGGAAGGGGGTGAGGGCGCCAGTGCTTCTGCGCGGTGAGCCGCCGCGCGTATCGCCTCTCCCCGCCGGGCGCATGATTTGGTAGCGGCACGGGCAATGATGTCCCTCCTCGATAAATATCCGCGGCTGGCCGCGCTGCTGCTGGGTGCGGCGGCGGCCTGTGGCTTTGCCCCGTTGCAGCTGTGGCCGCTGACCATTGCCGCGCTCTCGCTGCTGATCCTGCTGGTGCATCGCGCGCCCACGCTGAAGGCCGCGCTGTGGCGCGGGTGGATGTTCGGGCTGGGGCATTTTACGATCAATAACAATTGGTTCCAGCACGCCTTTACCTTCCAGGATGCGATGCCGGCGGAGCTTGGCTATGCTGCGCCGATCGCGCTGGCACTGTATCTCGCCGTCTATCCGGCGCTCGCCGCGGGGCTGGCGTGGAAGATGCGCGGGACCCGTGTGGACGCCGCCTATGTGCTGGCGTTCGCCGCGGCGTGGATCGTCGCCGAATGGCTGCGCAGCGTGATGTTCACCGGCTATGCCTGGGATCCGATCGGCGTGATCTGGGTGCCGGTGCAGCCGGTTGCGGCGCTGTCGGCCTGGGTCGGCACCTATGCCCTGTCGGGGCTGACCGTGCTGCTGGCGGGAAGCCTGCTGCTCCTGCCGCGTCGGCTGGCGCCGTTCGCGACCGCGCTGGCGGGATTTGCCGCGCTGATCGCGGCGCAGCTGTTCAGCTATCGCGACGCGGACGGGCCAGTGGCGATCGACACGCCGCGGGTGCGGGTCGTGCAGCCGAACGTGCCGCAGGACCAGCGTGGGGAGAGCGACGGGGAGATGATGCTCGCCCGCCTGTCGGAGCTGTCGGGCCGGCCGGGCGAGGCGCCGCGGCTGATCCTGTGGCCGGAAGGCGTCATCCGCGACTATTTCGAGGATGGCTATCCCGACTATGTCTATGATGCCGATCCGTTCTGGCTCCGCTGGCGGATGGCGAAGCTGCTTGGCCCGCGGGACATCCTGCTGACTGGCGGCACGGCGCTCCAGTTCGACAAGGCGGGGACGGCGACCACCGCGACCAATTCGGTCTTTGCGATCGATCCGCGTGCGCGCATCCGCGGCCGCTACGACAAGGCGCATCTGGTGCCTTATGGCGAGTATCTGCCGATGCCCTGGCTGTTGAAGCCGCTCGGGCTGGCGCGACTGGTGCCGGGTTCGATGGACTTTGCCGAGGGGCCGGGGCCGCGCGCGCTGGAGGTGCCCGGCTTCGGGTCGATCGGGATGCAGATCTGCTACGAGATCATCTTCTCGGGCGAGGTGGTCGATCCGGCGCACCGGCCGCGGCTGATCTTCAATCCGTCCAACGATGCCTGGTTCGGCAGCTGGGGACCGCCGCAGCATCTGGCGCAGGCACGGTTGCGCGCGATCGAGGAAGGGCTGCCGGTCATTCGCGCCACCCCCAACGGCATTTCCGCCGTGATCGCCGCGGATGGCCGGCTGGTGAGCACGGTGCCGCATCAGAAGGCTGGCGCGATCGAGGTGGCGATTCCCGAGCCGCTGCCGCCGACCTTTTTTTCGCGGTGGGGCAACTGGCTGGCGGGGCTGACGGCGCTGCTGCTGGCGGGGGCAGCCATTGCCATCCGCCGCCGCCATCGGTAGAGCCATATAAAGCTATCTTTATATCCTTATCTCCCTCACCAGCTCAGGCGGAGTAACCATGCGCCAATCGTATCTGTTCACCAGCGAATCGGTTTCCGAGGGCCACCCGGACAAGGTCGCCGATCAGATCTCCGACGCGATCGTCGATCTGTTCCTGTCCAAGGACCCGGAGGCACGCATCGCCTGCGAGACGCTGACCACCACGCAGCTGGTCGTGCTGGCGGGCGAGATCCGCTGCAAGGGCGTGTACGAGAATGGCGAGTGGGTGCCGGGCGCCAAGGAAGAGATCGAGGCGACGGTCCGCAACACCGTGAAGCGCATCGGCTATGAGCAGGAGGGCTTCCACTGGGAGACCTTCCGCTTCCAGAACAACCTGCACGGCCAGTCGGTGCAGATCGCGCAGGGTGTCGATGCGAGCGCGAGCAAGGACGAAGGCGCCGGCGACCAGGGCATCATGTTCGGCTTCGCCTGCGACGAGACGCCGGACCTCATGCCGGCGACGCTGTATTACAGCCACCGCATCCTTCAGCGCATGGCCGACGACCGTCACTCCGGCGCGGCACCGTTCCTGGAGCCGGACGCCAAGAGCCAGGTCACGCTGCGCTTCGAGGATGGCAAGCCCGTCGCCTGCACCGCAATCGTCGTTTCGACGCAGCATGCCGCCGGCTATGACAAGGGCGAGCAGGAAGCCGAGCTTCACGCTTATGTGAAGAAGGTGGTGGCCGATGTGCTGCCGGCAGAGCTGCTGTCCGACGCCACCGTCTATCACATCAACCCGACGGGCAGCTTCGAGATCGGCGGGCCGGATGGCGACGCTGGCCTTACCGGCCGCAAGATCATTGTCGATACGTACGGCGGCGCGAGCCCGCACGGCGGCGGCGCGTTCAGCGGCAAGGATCCGACCAAGGTCGATCGCTCGGCGGCGTACATCACCCGCTATCTGGCGAAGAACATCGTCGCGGCGGGCCTTGCCAAGCGCTGCACGATCCAGCTGGCCTATGCCATCGGTGTCGCCAAGCCGCTGTCGCTCTATGTCGATACGCATGGCACCGGCACGGTGGGCGACGACAAGATCGAGGCGGCGATCGCGGGCATCGAGAAGCTGGGCGACCTGACGCCGCGCGGCATTCGCACGCACCTCGGCCTCAACAAGCCGATCTATGAGCGCAGCGCGGCCTATGGCCACTTCGGTCGTCAGGCCGAGGGTGACTTCTTCCCGTGGGAGAAGCTGGACCTGGTCGATGATCTGAAGGCGGCACTCGCCTGATGATCTGATGAGGGGCCTGCCGGGAACGGCGGCCCCTTTCTTCTAACCGGCGGGATATCGCGAGTCAGCTCGGATGCGCCTCCGCTTCGGCGAGCGCGCCCGCATCTTCCTTGTTCTGCCGCCGGCGATCGATGGCGCGTTCGCCCGCGTTGATCGCCAAGCCAGCGATCCTGTCGGCGACCCAGCCGATCCCGGCGCCCACCGCGACATCGCTGGGATAATGCGCGCCGCGCGGCAACTGCACCGCCGCGACGAACGCCGCGCCACCGCGCGCCGGCGCGGCATAGGTTGGGGCGGTACGCGCGATCGCCTCCGCCACGCTGACCGCGCCCGCGGTGTGGCCCGATGGAAAAGAATTGAACTCGGTATCGTCGCTGCCGCTGCCGGCGCGCGCCTCATGCTCTCCATCCTTCAGCGCGCGGCGCGGGCGCGAGCGGTCGATCGCGCGTTTCAGCACCGTCTTGCCGGCGGTGGCGAGCGCATGGGCGAGCAGCATGCGCGTGCCGGTGCGAGTCACATCGCGCCGGCGCAGCATCAGGCCGACGCCGATCGTCGCGAGCGACAGGGCGACGAGCGGCGGCTGATCGGCGATCTCGCTCGCCTTGCCGGCCAGCGCGACGGGCGGGTGGTCGGCGGCCTTTGCCGCGGCGCCGATTGCGTCATGCTCTGCCTTGGCGAGATCGCGCGCCTTCTTGTGCTTCTTTCCCATAGCGGGCGGAAAACGATGCGCGGGTCGCTTTGCTCCCGCCGCTCAGGACGCTATCGCGCCGGCCGATGAACGATCCCGCTACGATCCGTCGGCTTTATGGGCGCGCCCAGGGCCACAAGCTGCGCAAGGGCCAGGCCGCGCTGGTCGAGGAATTGCTGCCGCGCGTTGCCGTGCCGGAGACGGGGCCGCTCGATGCGATGCACCTGTTCGGCGACAATCGCCCGCTGCGGCTGGAGATCGGCTTTGGCGCGGGCGAGCATCTGGCCGGGCAGGCCGCGGCGGCGCCGGATACCGGCTTCATCGGCTGCGAGCCGTTCCTGAACGGGGTGGTGGGCGCGCTCGGCCATATCCGTGATGGCGCGCTGGAGAATGTGCGGCTGCACATGGGTGATGCGCTGGACGTCGTTGAGCGACTGCCGGACCAGTCGCTCGACATCGTTTACCTGCTCCATCCCGATCCGTGGCGGAAGGCGCGCCATGCCAAGCGGCGGATGATGAACCACGGGCCGTTGGACCTGATCGCGTCCAAGCTGAAGCCGGGGGCTGAGTTCCGCCTCGGCACCGATGATCCGACCTATTGCCGCTGGTCGATGATGATCATGGCCCAGCGGACGGACTTCACCTGGCTGGCGCACCGGCCGGCGGATTTCCTGGAGCGCCCGCCGGACTGGCCCGAGACCCGCTATGAACGCAAGGCCCGGCGGCAGGGCCATGAGGTCTGGTACTTCCGCTACCGCCGCGCGGATTAACGCGAGGCGTGTGCGCTGCTGCCGGCTCCCGCCCCAGGCACATAGGCGTCGATCAGCGCGCCGACGTAATCGGGGTTCTGCGCGGTGAGATGTTCGTGCGGGCGCCCAGGCGCGTAGATGAAGCCGTGCACCGTATAGATCGTGCCGCCTAGGCCGTTCGAATCGCGGTACCAGACCTTCACCCGGCTCCAGTCATTCGCCTCACTGACGTCGAATACGGTGACATCCTGTTCGGCGTGGCCGCGCGTACCGTCGATGCGTGACCAATTGGCGTGGGTCAGCATCAGCACACGATCCTCGACGATCCGGCTGACCACGGCGACATGGCCGAGCGGAAGACGCGACTGACGCGCGAAGGCAATGACCGAGCCGACCTTCGGCTGATCGCCGCGCTTGTACCGACCGTGTGCCTGATCCCACCAGGTCCAGGCATCGCCATAGATCTGGATGCCTGACGCCTGGCGCGCGAAGGGCACGCATTGGCCATTATAGTCCAGCAGCGATCGCGCATGCGCGGGGGAGCCGAGGGCACAAACGAACGCTGCGACGAGAGCGAGGGGGGAGCGCTTCATCACGGGGCAAAAACTAACCGCCGTTTCTATGCGAGAGGTTGCGCAACATGGTTAACCAATGCCTTCCGGCCTCTCGTGCGCGGTGTTGCGAAGGCGTAACGATCACGCATTTTGTTCGCTGTCGCGAGCGCTAGAGGATGAAGGCGTCGCGACTCAGCCAATCGACCCCTTCGATGAGGATGGTGAAGTCCGCGCGGCCATCCCCGTCCACATCGCCCGACAGGATCGCGCCCGCGGCGCTGGAGTCGTAGCGCAGCTCGCCGGCCTGACCCGAAAATGCGTCCGTGCCCAGGAAGCGGAACGGATCGTCGGTCGCCGTGCTGATGTCCGCATCGATCGGCGACAGGCCGATCCGATCACCCTGACGCTGTGAGAAGTCTGCGATCGTGTCCTGGTCGCCCAGAGTGTCGGCGCGGAACAGGAACATGTCCGGCCCGCTGCCGCCAGTGAGGACGTCGTTGCCGCTGCCGCCGTCCAGCGTGTCGCGCCCCGTGCCGCCAAGCAGCCGGTCACCCCCCGCGCCGCCGATCAGGAGATCGTCGCCCGAGCCGCCCTCGATCCGGTCGGCACCGTCGCCGCCGTGCAGCGTGTCGTTGCCATTGTCGCCATGAAGGTGGTCGTCACCGGCGCCACCCTGGATCAGGTCATGCCCAGCGCCTCCGTACAGCCGGTCCTGTTCGTCGGAGCCGATCATGCGATTGTCGAGTACATTGCCGTGGACGGTAAGGTCCCCCGCGGTGAGCCGTACGGTCTCTATATGCGCGGCCAGGGTGTGATCGACCGACGTCCAGACCGTGTCGTTGCCGCCGCCGGCGCGCTCGATCACCCGATCGCGCGACGAGGCGACGATATAGGTGTCGTCACCATTCCCGCCGTCCATCCGTGTCTGGCCCGCACCGCCGGTCAGGTGATCGTCTCCATCGCCGCCCAGGAGGATGCTGTCCCCCTTGGCCGCTGCCACTAGTCGATCGGCACCCGGCGTCCCCTCGATCGTGGTGACCGGGCCGGCGGGCGGCCGGGGGCCCGTTAGGTCGAGGAGGTCGGCGAGTCCTTCCGCCAGCACCGGCGATTCGGCCGCCATCGTGACCCAGTCGCCATGGCTGGCGAGCCAGGCGCCGATCAGCCCGGCTCCCTTGTCGAGGGCGGGCAAGGTCGCCTGATTGCCGGCCGGCGGCCATTTGATGATGCCGTCGATGATATAGACCTGTGCCACGTTCCCCACGATTCGATCCACGTCGGACACACGAATCCAGGACGGCTGATCGAGATACCCCGCCACGACATTGTCGGTGAGCGACAGGCCGTCGGCGCGTTCCACATAGATGCCGTTGAACATCCCGCCGAGCACCAGATTGTCGGCGATGGTGACGTCGACATAGGGCCTGGCGCCATTCTCATCGCCCATGAAGATGCCCTGCACGGCCGCACCCGCCCCGCGAAGGATGACATTGTCGGTGATGGTGATCGCGCTGGCGCTGTTCGGCTGGTTCAGCGTCCAGAACTGGATGGCGTCGGGGTGATCGCCGAATGCCGGTCGGAAGTTGGTGAAAAGATTATCAGAGACCACGATGTCCGACACGCCGCCGCCGCGCACCCCGTCCGAGCGCAGGTCGTGGAAGTAGTTGCCGCGCACCGTCACCCCGACGCTGTCGAGCATGTTGATGCCATGTCGCAGGTGAGTGAATTCCGACTGGGTAATCGAGATGTCGATGCTGTCCCGGATGATGAAGGCGTTGGTGTCGTAACCGCGCTCCCCCGGCGGGCCGTGGACGAGGATCTGGTCGAACGCCACCCGTGCGGCCTGCCTCACCTCGAAACCGAACAGCCCGCCCGGTTCATGATCGGCCAGCACTAGATTGCGAAAGGTGATGTTCTCGACCCCGAACGCCTTCAGCCCCGTAAGCTGGGCGGGTCGCGCGGGATCGGCCGAGGTGATGATGACTTCACCGTCAAAGCGCAGATCGCGCAGGGCGACGCGATCGTAGCTGCCGGGGGCCAGCGCGATCACGTCTCCCGCACGTGCCGCGCCCGCGAGGCTCATCAACTCGGCGGCAGTGGATGCCATCAGGGTGGCCATAATGATCCTCTCGTTCATGCGTGCACGGACCCGGCGGGCTACTTTCCAGGCACGTCGCCAAGGCTAAGGGACGCGATCCGACTGCGTCGTGCGGCTTACCATGCCGTGTATATCCGGCGCCGCCGCTCAGTCAGTGCGGCGAGGCATAAAGCAAATGGCGCGCGGGCATGAATGGAGCCTCTGTTCTGGACCAGTAACCGGGGCAATTGATCCAGAACGGAGCGAGTAGTCCTGCGGAGGTGTTGAGCAAACGCTCCCTGGCTGTACCACGGTCGACACGCGCTGTTCTTCTGTTCGCTTGTCAGGGATGGTGGTCGATCAGGCGGCGCAGAAGCGGATGGCGATCAACGGCAGGATTCATCCGGCCGGGCAGGAGCGGGCGGCATGCAGACGATGCGACGTTGGATCATGGCGACAGCCTTGGCTGGGGCCACGCTGTGCTCGCTGGCGCCGTCGTCGGTGGCGGCTCAGGCGAGGAATGACGCCGCGGCCGGCACGCGGGAGGGGACGACGTCGCCGGTGGGGACTGCTCCCGCCGCGACGGGCTACCTCCTTGGCACGGGCGACGTGATCGAGACGGCGGTGCTGGGCCGCAGCGACTTTACCGCGCGGGTCCAGGTGCAGGAGGATGGCACGGTCCAGCTGCCCTTCGTGAACAGCGTTCCGGCGGCTGGGCGCAGTGTGCTGGAGCTGCGCGATGATCTGCGCGCCCGGCTGCAGCAGGGCGGTTTTCTGGAGAACCCGGCGGTCAGCGTGATGGTGGCCAGCTACGGCAGCCGATATGTCACGGTGCTGGGGCAGGTGAACCAGCCGGGGGTGGTGCCGATCGACCGCGCCTATCGCCTGACGGAGATTGTCGCGCGGGCCGGCGGGCCCAGCGACAAGGCGGCGGACGCAGTAACGCTGACCCGCCCGGACGGTTCGTCCCGTGCGCTGTCGCTGCGGACGCTCGCGACCAGCGCGGTCAGCGATGATCCGACGGTGGAATCGGGCGACAAGGTGTTCGTCGCCGCGCCTGCCACCTTCTTCATCTACGGGCAGGTCAATGCGCCCGGCAGCTACCCGATCGATCGGCCGCTGACTGTGGAAATGGCGTTGGCGCGGAGCGGCGGCCTTACGCCGCTTGGCTCGGTGCGGCGGGTGAAGCTGGTGCGCGGGGGCAGTGAGACGAAGGTGGCGCTGAGCGAGAATTTGCGTCCCGACGATGTGCTGGTCGTCGGCGAGCGGTTTTTCTGAGGCCCCTATGCGACCGCAACAGATCCTTCGCATGCTTCTGGCGCGCTACTGGTTGATCGTGCTGCTCGCCGTGATCGGTGCGGTGGCCGGGCTGATCGCCGCGCGGCAGATTCCCAAACGCTACGAGGCGCGGTCCCGCGTGGTCGTCGACCTGCTGCGCGCCGACCCGGTGACCGGGCAGGCGCTTCCGCCCAAGACGATGGAGGCCTTTCTGGCCGCGCAGGTCGAATTGATCCGTGACCCCCGGGTTACGCGGCGGGTGGCGGACCAGTTCGGGTGGACGCAATCGCCCGAGCTGCGCGCGAAACATGCCGCGGCGCAAGCCGCGGGGTCCCGGGCGGGGCTGCGCGACTGGCTGGCGGAACAGGCGTCGGCCAGCACCAGTGCCGAGCTGATCCGCGGTAGTCCGATCCTCGAGATCGCCTATGTGTCCGCCGTGCCCGGGACCGCGCGGCGCGGCGCGGACGCGGTGCGCGAGGCGTTTCTGGCAGAGGCGCTCGACAGCAAGCGGCGTGACGCGGCGCAGAACGCCGGCTGGTTCGCGCGGCAGGCGGCGTCGCTCAAGGCGCGCCTGGCCGCTGCCGAGGAGCGCAAGGCCGCGTTCGAGCGGGCGAACAACATCGTGCTGCAGGATGACAATATCGACGCAGAGTCGTCCAAGCTGCGCGCACTGGCCAGCAGCGCCCCGGCGGCGGTCGCAGCCATCGCTACGGGGCCTGTGGTGGCGCCGTCGGCCGGGCAATTGGCGCAGGTCGATGCCCAGCTTGCGGCGGCGCGACAGACGCTGGGCGTGAACCATCCGGAGATGGTGGCGCTCCAGCGGCAACGCGGCGCGCTTGCCGCCGCGGTCGCTCGAGAAATGGGCAGCATGCGTGGCGGGTCGGGATCATCGGGCAATCGTCAGGCGGCGGAGTTCGGCGCCCAGACGCAGAAAGTGCTGGCGCAGCGGGGGCTGGTGGATGCGGCACGGCGACTCGCGGGCGATGTTGTCGTGCTTCGCGAGCAAGTGGCCAAGACGATGCAGCGCGCGGCCGATTTTGAGCTGCAGGCGCAATCGACCGATGCCGGGTTCAGCCGGCTCGGGGCCGCGGCGACGCCCCGCTCGCCGATCAATCCGCCGCGTTGGATGCTGGTGCTGGCCGGCAGCATCGCAGGGATGATCCTGGGCGCAATGCTGGCGATTGCCGCCGAATTGTTCGCCCGGCGGGTGCGCGGTGCGGAGGATCTGCAGCAGATCGACGGATTGCCCCTGATCGGGATGCTGGATCTGCCGCGCCCGACGGCGACCGCCGGATGGCGCGGCCTGTTTGCACGGCCGCAGCGCGCATGGTGACCGTCGCCGCCTCGGGCGCTCCCCCCGCTGCTCGCCAAGGCATGAAGGCAGTCACGCACGGCGAAGAGCGCGCGGAGATTTCTCCGGGCGGGGCGCGATAGGGCGGAGCGCCGGAATGACCAAGGGCGATCGTTCGGCTCATCGGCGCGACGCCAAAGGCGATGGGGGAAGAAGCGACATGGACGCTCAAACGATGACGGTGCCGGCAGCCAACGGAATGGACCACCGCCCTTCGGCACAGGCGCTTGCGAGCGAGGCGACTGCGCTGAACGTCGCTGATCACCGAGTGGCGGGACGGGAGGAGGCTGGCGTCCGCGGGGAGGCGGGCGGCGGACAGGACCATGAAGTGGAGGGCGACCGTCCCTTGGCGCAATCGGCCGTCTCCACCTCTGCTTCAGTGCCCGCTGCTGCTGCTACCGCGATGGGCCCGACGGAGGACGGCAGGGCCGATGCCGAGGCCAGGGGGGGCGAGCACGAGAAGGTGTCTGCTGACGATGCTTCGGAGCCGCCAGTCCGGGGCACGTTTGACTACAGCTTTTCCCGACGCATCGCTTGCCTTTCCGAGCCCGCCGGCGTGGCGGCACGGGGATATCGCGCCCTCCAGACGCATCTGCTCGCCGGCCATGTGCGCGATGGACGGCGGGGATTGGCGGTATGTGCGCCCACGCCGGCCTGCGGCTGCACCAGCGTGGCGGTGAACCTCGCGGTGGCCTTTGCCCAGGCCGGGATCAACACGCTGCTGATCGACGCCAATCTGCACCGCCCGGCAGTGCAGGACTTCATCCGCCCGGAGCAGCCCGCACGCGGTCTGGTGCAGATGCTGTCCGTTGGGGCCGAGCAGCGATCCGACGAGATCCGGCGAGAGGTGCGCCCCAACCTGTCGGTGCTCTATGCCGGTGGCGCATCACCGCGCGCGCACGATCTGATCGCCAGCCGCCTTTTCAAGCAGATCATCGATGACTGCATGCGCGCCTATGAGTTCACCATCGTCGACACCCCCGCAACCGACGGCAGCAGCGACGCGCGGCAGATCGCGATGGGCGTTCGCTACGGCCTGATCGTTGCGCGGCGCGACATGACATTGCTCACCGACGTCCATCGCACGGTGGCCGAACTCTCGAGCGATCGCGTGCGACTGGTCGGGAGCTTTCTCGCCGCGTTTTGACCAAGTGCGGGTTCGGGAGCAGCGGCTACCGGATTGGTGACCGTCAGAAGATGCGGCAGACCAGCACCGTACGGCGCGACCAAATGAAGCGACATTGGTCATAGATCAGGAAGCGTCAGAACGATGTTGGCGAGTGGCAAAGCTTAAGCAAGCGGTTGGCCGCTGCACGTAGCAGGGTCAAAGCCTCAGGAAGATCTGGAACCATAAGATTGTGCCTTTAGCATAATCAAAAGGTACTAGAACAAGAGTTGAAAGGCGGATGCGCCGGCCGAGTTTTCAGCTCCGATCCCGGTTGAGCGCTCTTATCGGCTGCCGAGACAACGCTCCCGCTGCGCAAGCTTCGGGCCGGGTACTCGTCCCCTTCGGCAGGCGACGCGAGGTGGGCAGGCGCTATGCGGCGCCTGACCGTTCCCGCCTCGCCCGGTCTTCCGCTCAGCGCGGCTTGACGAACTTCAGCGTGAAGCGGTCGCTCTCGCCGATCCCTGCGTATTTGGCGCGATCGACGTCCTTCAGCGCGAGCGTCGGCGGGAGGGTCCACACACCATTGGGATGATCGTGCGTGTCCTTGGGATTGGCGTTGATCTCGCTTTCGCCGGCCAGCTTGAACCCGGCCTCTTCGGCAAGCTGCACCACCGTCGATCGCTTGATGTAGCCGCTTTTCTTTTCCAGCGCGGTGTCCATCGTTTCGGGTAGGCGGTGGTCAGTGATGCCCAGCACCCCGCCCGGCTTCAGCATCGTGAAGAACGCCTTGAACGTGCGCGCGGCCACTGCGGGATCGTCGTTCATCAGCAGATTGTGCACGTTGCGGAAGGTGAGCACCACGTCGGCGCTACCGGCCGGAACGGTGCTGGTGCCGGTGGCGGGATCGATCGTGGCGACCGTCGCCGGGCCGAACCACGCCTGCTTCGCCGTCAGCATCTTCTGAGCGCTGTCGACGCCGCGCTGGTTGACCAGCGCGACATAGCGGCCCTTGCCCTTGGTCATGGGCGCGAGGATTTCGGTGTACCATCCGCCGCCAGGGCTGAATTCGACGATCGTGTCGGTCGGCTTCACGCCAAAGAAGGCGAGCGTTTCTGCGGGGCGGCGATATTGATCGCGTTGCCGGTTGGCGGCGCTGCGTTGCGCATCATTGACGGCGCTGCTGATGGCGCCTGAGGGTTGCGGTGCGGCGGGCCGTGCCGTCTGGGCGGAAACCGCCGCGGCGCTGGCTAGCAGGGCGGTCGCAATGGCGATGGTGCGCATTATCTTTATCTCTCCCGGCAAAACGCCGGTGGGGTGTGGAGGCAAGTGAATGTCAACGCAAGCGATGCTGTACGGGGTGGCGGCATCATGCGCAGCGGCGGCCGCGGGCGCGGCCTGGGGCGATCGGCGCCGGACCCAGCGGCACGATCCCGATGCGGTGGGCGTGATCGACTGGCGAACGGTGCAGCTGATCGCGATCGTCGCCGGGCTGGTGGTGGCTGCATTCGCCGTGCGCAGTTGATGATGCCGCCACCAATGGTCTTCCGAAATTAGGTCCATTTCCGAGCGGCTGGAGCGGCATCTCCGTTCCGGCGCGGTATGCCCCCTCGCGTGTTGGCGGTTGAGGGCAAGCGATGCGGCGATTGGTGGGACGCGCGATCGAAAAGGCGCGTTTGTGGCGCTGGCAACGCGATCCGCTGCATAGCCTGGCGCTGCGTCGCTGGTTGCGGGAACGCTATCGGGTTGACGTAGGGCTCTACACGTACGGCTGCTTCGATCCGTGGCGCATGCCAGGCCCGCTGGTGATCGGGCGGTATTGTTCGATCGCCAAGACGGTCCATTCGGCGCCGATCAACCATCCCATTGCCGCGATCTCGACCCACCCGGTGCTGTACGAGCGGCAGTTCGGCGTGGTGGACGCCGACCTGCATTATGATTCACCGCAGGTCATCGAGGACGACGTGTGGATCGGCCACAATGCCGTGATCCTGCCTGGATGCCGACGGATCGGCCGGGGCAGCATCATCGGGGCGGGGGCGGTCGTGACCCGCGACGTACCGCGCTATGCGATTGTCGCCGGCAACCCCGCGCGCGTGCTGCGCGAGCGTTTCACGCCGGAGGTTCAGGCCGTGCTGGAGCGAAGCCAATGGTGGCAGATGGATCTCGCGCAGCTGCGTGACTTGGTCCTGCGCGACCCCGGGTTCGTGTTTGACCCGGCGGGGCGCGCGCACGTCGCCACGGCGGCGGGGCTGGCGAGCGCCGCATGAGCACGATGATGGAGGTCAGCGTGATCATCCCGCATCATGATGATCTGGCGGGGCTTGATCGCTGCCTGGATGCGTTGTCGCGGCAGACCATGGCGCGCGACCGGTTTGAGATTATCGTGGCCGATAACATGAGCATGTGCGGGGAGGACGCCGTGCGTGCGCTGGTGGCAGGGCGAGCGCGGGTGGTGTTGGCGCGGGAGCGCGGGGCCGGGCCCGCGCGCAACGTCGCCGTCGCGCATTCACGCGGCGCGGTGCTTGCCTTCACCGATGCGGATTGCGTGCCGGCCCCCGGCTGGCTCGAGGCGGGATTGGCGGCGCTATGGGATCATGACTTTGTCGGCGGGCAGGTCGATGTGCTGATCGACAATGACGGGGAGAAGACCGGGTCGGAGGCGTATGAGGCGGTCTTCGCCTTTCGCAACCGGCGCTATGTCGAGCAGCAGGGTTTCTCGGTCACGGCCAATCTGTTCTGTCGCCGGACGGTCTTCGCCGCTTCTGGTCCGTTTCTCGCCGGCACGTCGGAGGATCGCGACTGGTGCGTCCGGGCGCGGGCGCTGGGATTTCGGATCGGCTACGCTCCGGCAGCGGTGGTGGGGCACCCCGCGCGCGGCGACTGGCCGGCGTTGCTGTGCAAATGGCGCCGGCTCAACGCGGAGATGTTCGCCTTTGCCCGCGAGCGCCGGGGCGGGCGGTTGCGGTGGTTCGTGGCAAGCGCGGCGATGCCGGTGTCGATTCTGGTGCATGGGCTGCGCATCCTGACCAGCCCCGCGCTGACCAACTGGCGGGAGCGTCGGCGTGGTCTCGCGACGCTCGCGCGGCTGCGATTGTGGCGCTGTGCCGATGGCATGTTGCGGCTGGTGGGCGCACGCCCGTGATCGAGGTCGCAGTGTGTATCGTGTCGTTCCGTGATCCGGCGCTGGTCGTACAATGCCTCACGGCACTGGCCCGTTCGACGTTCACCGACTTCGCGGTGGTAATCTGCGAGAATGGCGGGGCAGCGGCGCGGCGTGCGTTGCAGGACCGGTTGCCCGCGACGCTGCCCGGCGGGCAGCCGGTCACGGTCGTCCCCCAGTCCGACAATCTGGGCTATGCCGGCGGGGTGAATGCCTGCATCGCCGCGCGGCGCGACGCCGCGGCCTGGTGGGTGCTCAATCCGGACACGACGCCGGAACCCGGTGCGCTCACCGCACTGGTGACGCGATTGGGGCAGGGGGGTTGCGACGCGGTGGGCGGCGTCCTGTACCACCCGGGCGGCCGGGTGCAGGCCTATGGTGGGCGCTGGTACCCGGTGTTGGCGCGGGCAACCTCGATCGGGGTCGGTGCTTCGATCGATGCGCCGCCCGATGCGGCCCGGGTCGAGCGGGACATGAACTATCTGCTGGGGGCGTGCATGCTGGTCAGCCGTGCCTTTGTGCAGACCGCCGGGCCGATGCGGGACGATTATTTCCTCTACGCTGAAGAGATCGAATGGTGCCTTCGCGCGCAGCAGCAGGGCCTGCGGCTGGGCTTCGCCCCAGGGGCCCGTGTCTGTCATGGACAGGGTGGCACCACCGGCTCCGCCGCGGCCATTCGGCAGCGGCCGCGGCTGCCGATCTTCCTTGATGAGCGCAACAAGCTGCACGTGGTGCGCGATACGACGCCGGCGCATCTGCCGCTCGCGGCGGTGTCGGCGCTGGTACTGGGTGCGGCACGCTTCGCCCGGCGCGGCGCGGTGCGGCAATGGCGCGACGCGCTGGCGGGATGGTGGGCGGGCATCCGCAATCATCGTGGCGCGCCCGAGTGGATCGCCTGACGAGCATCAGTCTCGTCGCGCAGTAGGTCGGACACTTCCCGACCAGCAGTTGATTCAAAACATACCGATCGGTATGAATGGTTGACCGGCACTGGCAGCGTCTCTATACCAACCGGTACACAACAGCTGCTCCCGTATCATCGGCCATGATGCGGGAACGGCGCCGAGGATGCCTGGCGACCGACGCCGGGAAGATTAACTGTTCAGATTGCCACCGCCCGCCCGTCGCTCGCGCGACGGTGCCCGGTCGCGCGCCCAACAGGGCAGAAGGGAAGCATCATGGCCTATCTCGCCTTCAACACTATCGACGCTGCGCTTCCGCTGGCGCCGATCGCCGATCCGATCCCCGCCAGCACTGCGCGGGACGATCGCTATGCCGATGATGCCCGCTTCGGCGCGTTGGAATGGTCTGTCATTGCGTTGGCGCGCAATGATCGGCTGTCATCCTTGCGCGAGCCAGGTCGCTTGTCGGTCGCGCTGCGGGCGGTGATGCGGCAGAACAATCCCCGTCTTGCCGACGAGCGGCTTGAGGCGTTGCGGCGGATGGCGGTGCTCGCCTGGCACCAGAGCTTCCAGGTCGCGGCAAGCGAGCTTCGCGCCTTCTTCGACGCCGGCTTCACCCATGGTCAGTATGAAACCATGATGGCGAGCATTGCGGCGGCGCGCACGCAGCGCCGCCGTCGCCGCTGAGTGCATCCGCCGGCGCGCTCGTGCGTTGGCTGCGAGGGTGATCGATGCGAGGAGTATCACGCCGACGGGTCCATCAGTCTTGATGTAGTCGTGGCATGTTCGAAGCTGCGGACGATGCGATGTGGGTCAGTATCGTGACCAGATGAGATATGATCTGCATCAATATAGAAGGTGATCGACGTTGCATCTGATGTGCGCGACGACAGGATGCGATCTGCGCTTCTTCTTCAATCTTTAGGGGCTGGTCGGGCAAGTTTTTGATTTCATCGGATTGTGTCGGGAACGGGCCTGCTATTGCACTCGTTAAGGCCGCATTCCTCAGGAGGATGCAATGGCCGACACGATCGACCCGGCGCGTGCCGACGACGCGCCGCTTTCCACATCGAAACACCGCGGTGCTGCCGTGGAGGCAGCGGGCAATGCGACGCTGCCGCATCCGGCGGACGGCAATGCCGATACGCTGATCGGGCGCACCGTGACGATCCGGCGCCCGCGCGCCGAACTATTCGCCTTCTGGCGAGACTTCACCAACCTTCCCCACGTGCTCGAGAATGTCGAGCGGATTGAGGTGCTGGACGACCGCCGCTCGCACTGGACGGTGACCGCACCAGGCGGGAACACCGTCGAATGGGTGGCGGCAATCACCGACGAAAAGGAGGGCGAGTATATCGCCTGGGCGTCGGAGGAGGGTGCGGACGTGCCCAACAGCGGGCGTATCGATTTCCGCGACGCGCAGGGCGATCGCGGCACGATCGTCACCGCGACGATCCTTTATGATCCGCCCGCCGGGCTGATCGGCAAGGTCATCGCCAAGATGTTCCAGCGCGAACCCGCCATCCAGGCGCGGCGCGACCTGCGTCGGTTCAAGCAACTGATGGAAACCGGCGAAATCGCCACCGGCGCGCGCAACCGCCGCCTTCTGGACGAGGGGAAGAACTGATGCGAGCATTGGCCTGGCACGGCAAGCATGACGTGCGCGTCGACACGGTCGACGATCCGGAAATCCTCAACCCGCGTGATGCAATCATCAAGATCACCTCGACGGCGATCTGCGGGTCCGACCTTCACCTGTACGACGGCTATATCCCCACGATGCAGTCGGGCGACATCCTGGGCCATGAGTTCATGGGCGAGGTGGTCGAGACCGGCCCGAAATCGACGTTGAAGAAGGGCCAGCGCGTGGTGGTGCCATTCACCATCTCGTGCGGCGCCTGCTACCATTGCAGCAAGCACCAATATTCCGCCTGCGACAACGGCCTGCCCGCCGACAACCAGGATCTGGGGCAGGAGATGTATGGTCAGCCCATGGCGGGCCTGTTCGGCTACAGTCACCTGACCGGCGGCTATTCGGGCGGCCAGGCGGAATATGTCCGCATCCCATTCAGCGACGTCGGCCCGATCGTGGTGCCGGACGGCGTCCCCGATGAGAAGGTGCTGTTCCTGTCGGACATCCTGCCCACCGGCTGGATGGCGGCGGAAAATGCCGAGATCGAACCGGGCGACACGGTGGCCGTGTGGGGCTGCGGGCCGGTCGGCCTGTTCGCGGTACAGTCCGCCTTCCTGATGGGCGCGGCGCGGGTGATCGCGATCGATCACTTTCCGCGCCGGCTGGAACTGGCGAAGAAGTTCGGCGCCGAGACGATCAACTTCGAGGAAACCGCCACTTATGAGGCGCTGATGGAGATGACCGGCGGCATCGGGCCGGATGCGTGCATCGATTCCGTCGGCCTGGAGGCGCACGGCCTGTTCGTCGACAATGTCATCGATCAGATAAAGGCGTCGACCTTCCTCGGCACCGATCGCCCGCACTCCATTCGCCAGGCGATCCTTGCGTGTCGCAAGGGCGGGCGGGTGTCGATGCCGGCGGTCTATGGCGGCTTCGTCGACAAATTTCCGCTCGGCGCGTTCATGGAAAAGGGGCTGACGCTCAAGACCGGTCAGACCCACGTCCAGCATTATATGCCCGGGCTGCTCAACGCGATCATGGAGGAGAAGATCGATACGACCTTCCTGATCAGCCACACGCTGCCGCTGGAAAATGCCCCGGACGGCTACCGCATCTTCCACGACAAGCAGAATGAAGTGACCAAGGTGGTGTTGAAGCCGGGCCTTGAGCGGATCGAAATCGACCTTTGAGGAGAGGTGCCATGGCCAATAAGCTCGCCCTTGTTACCGGCGCCTCGACCGGCATCGGCTTCGAACTTGCCACCATCGCGGCCCGGGAAGGTCATGACCTGATCGTGGTCGCCGATGAGGAACTGATCCATGCCGCCGCGCGCGACTTCGAGCAGTTCGCCACCAATGTCGTGGCGGTAGAGGCGGACCTTTCCACGCTGGAAGGCGTGGACGCCGCGCTCGCCGCCGCGGCCGGGCGCCAGATCGACCTGGTCTGCGCCAACGCCGGGATCAGCAAGGGCGGGCCCTTCCTCGACGAAAGCATCGAGGATTGGCGCCATTCGATCGACACCAACGTCACCGGCACCGTCTATCTTCTACAGAAGAGCCTGCGCGACATGGTGGCGCGCGGATCGGGCAAGATCCTGGTGACGGGATCGATCGCCGGCTACATCCCCGGCAGCTTCAACGCGATCTACAATGCCACCAAGGCGTTCATCGACAATTTCACCGAGGCGCTACGCAACGAGATCAAGGATGTGGACGGCGTGACGCTCACCACGTTGATGCCCGGGCCGGTGGACACCGAATTCTTCGCCCGCGCCGACATGCTCGACACCTCCGTCGGGCAGAGCGAGAACAAGTCCGATCCTGCCGACGTGGCGAAGGACGGCTGGGACGCGTTGATGGCCGGCAAGGGGCACATCGTGTCGGGCCTGAAGAACAAGATCCAGGTGTTGGGCTCCGGTGTCGTGCCGCAGTCGGTGCTGGCCGAGCGGCATCGTGCGATGGCCGAGCCGGGATCGGGCAAGGAATGATCGCCGCGCGGTGATCCTCGCCGCTGGCTAAAGCGCCGCGATCCTGGCCTGGAGACGAGCCACGATCGCGGCCACCAGCGCAGGATCGACCGCCGCCCATCCGCCGAAATCCAGCGCGACCCGCCGCGCCGTGGTGAACGCGGAGAAGCTGGACAGCAGCAGCAATGCCTCAAGCCGGTCCTCCTGGGCTGGTTCCGCGCGGCCGCCGATCGCCGCCACCAGCCCCGCGACCAGCGTCAGCCCCGGCTCCCACAGGTCGCGGTATAATAGGTCATGCGCCAGCCCCTTGTGGTTCATCTCGCGCATCATGAACGTCGCCCAGCTGTCGTCCTCCGCGACGTCGAGCAGCATTCCTGCCAGCAGCGACACCACTTCCTGCAACGCCGCGCGCGCAACATCGGGCGGCATGGGCATCCCCGCCTGGATCGCCGACACACCGGTCAGCATGCGCGCGCGATAGCGCTCCACCACATGTTCGGCACAGGCGCGGTACAGGCCTTCCTTGCCCCCGAAATGATAGGTGATCGCCGGCAGCGCGACGCCAGTCCTCGCGGCGATCTCGCGCGTGCTCGTCCCTTCGAACCCGTGTTTGCTGAACAGCGCCAGCGCGGCGCCGATCAGGCGCTGCCGCGTCTCCGCGCTGCTGCGATACGGGCCGCGCGGCGGGCGCGGGTGAGGGGGCGAGGTGCTGGTCACGCCACCCTCCATACGGCCCACCGGGGTTGCGTGACAGCCCATTGCAGCATATCAAATCCTATCGAACGATCGGAATTGTATATGTCAGTCGGACATCAGGGCTATCAGGTGGATTATGCGAACCCGGTGGGGGAGGCGTCGCTCGTCCCGCCGACGTCGCCGCAATGGCGCGTGTTCAAGAACCCGGTGGCGATCGCGGTCGGCGGCGTGGCGGCGGTGCTGCTGGAGTTCGCCGACGCGCGGATACGCTCGGGCGTGTGGGACCATTCCACCTACAAGGTCGATCCGATCGGCCGGTCGAAGCGGACCGGTGTTGCCGCCATGGCGGGCGTATTCGGGCCGGCGAGCACGGCGCGGCGGATCATCGGCGGCGTCAATCGCATGCACCGCAAGGTGACCGGCGAGACGCCCGGCGGCGAAGCCTATCGCGCGCTTGATCCCGAGTTGCTCGATTGGGTCAGCGCGACGGCGGCCTATGGCTTCCTGGAGGCTTATCATCGCTTCGTCGCACCCCTCAGCGAGGCGGAGCGACGCGCTTATTACCGCGACGGCGAACCCGTGGTGCGCCTGTACGGCGTGGAGAACCCGCTCACCAGCGACGAGGATTTCTTCGCCATGCTGGATCGCTTGCTGCCCCGGTTCGAGGCGCACCCGATCAACATGGAATTCCTGGCGATCATCCAGTCGGGGAAGGCCGCGCCGGCCGTGCCGCGCTTCCTTCACCAGGCGCTCGCCCGTGCGGCGGTGTCGCTGCTGCCGACGGCGGTGCGCCAGCGACTGGAGCTTGGCGCCGACTATGATCTGCGGCGCAGCGACCGGTTGATGCTGCTCGCAGCCGGTACGCTCGCAGACCGGGTGCGCGACCCGCGTTCGCCCGCGTGGCAGGCGGCACGGCGGCTCGGCCTGCCGGGCGATTTCGCCTGGCGCTCGCCGCGCGCGCAGGCGCGGATGCTGGGCCACGCCGGGATCGGCACACAGGCCGCGCCCGCCACCTGACACAGGTGTCAGGCGCTGCGCCCGGCGGCGCTGCTAGTAGAACAGGATGAAGACGCCCGAAAAGGGCGCTTGAGCTTTGATCGGGGAGAGGATCGATGACCGCAATGGGCCGTACGCGCCGGGCGATGTATTTGGGCGCCAGCATCTTGGCGGTGATGGCAGGCGCCGCGCAGGCGCAGGACGCGGCGGCGGGCGCGCCCGATGCCACCGCGCCGGCGCAGGAGGAAGCGCCGGCAACGACCAGTCAGCAGACACGGCCAAGTGACGCCGCGCTCGGCGACATCGTCGTTACGGCGCAGCGGCGCGCGGAATCGATCAACCGGGTCGGCATTTCGGTGCAGGCGCTGGAGTCCGAGACGCTGCAGGAATTGCGCGTCCAGAACGTGCGTGACCTGACCGCGGTCGTCCCCAGCTTCACCGTCGCGCAAAGCTACCAGGGCGTGCCCACCTACACGCTGCGCGGCATCGGCTTCAATTCGATCAACCTGTCGGCCCAGTCGACCGTCGGCACCTATGTCGACGAGGTCGCCTATGCCTATCCGATCATGAACACCGGCCCGCTGATCGATATCGAGCGGGTCGAGGTGCTGAAGGGGCCGCAGGGTACGCTCTACGGCCGCAACACCACCGCCGGCCTCATCAACTTCGTCACCGGCAAGCCGAGCGAGGATGCGTCGGGTGCGATGTCGGTCGATGTCGGCAACTACCAGACCTTCAATGTCGGCGGCTATGTCACTGGCCCGATCGCCGAAGGTATCCAGGGCCGCATCGGCTATCGCGTCGATCTCAGCAACGAGGGCTGGCAGATCAGCAACAGCCGCCCCAACGAGCGGCTTGGCCGCGTGAAGCGGTACGGCGTGCGCGGCTCGCTGGCGGCGCAGCCGGGTCCGTTCGAAATCGACGTGTCGGCCACCTATTGGGTCAACAAGTCGGACACGGTGGCGGGCCAGGCGATCGGCTTCACCCCCGCCACGACGCCGGGCAGCGGCGGCGCGGCGAGCAACTTCAACGCGCCCGGCGCGGCGGCCTATATCGCAGCCAACCGCCCGACCAGCGGCAGCCAGGCAGACTGGGCGCCCTATGCCCGCCGCTCCGCCGATATCGGTCGCGGTGCTGGCCTGAAGGGGCCGCTGGCCGAGGACAATTACTTCATCGGGCTGAAGGCGCGCGTCCAGCTCGACATTTCGGACAATGTCCGCGCGGTGTCGCTGACCGGCTATAACGAGTTCGATCGCAAGGCGACGTTCGACTGGTCCGGCATTCCCAATGAGGTGCTGATCCAGCAGGCCGACGGCAACATCAAGAGCTTCGCGCAGGAGCTTCGCGTCGAGGGCGATGGCCCCGGCTTCAACTGGCTGGTCGGCGGCTATTACGCCAAGGACAAGATCCGCGACACGAACCGTACGCTCTTGGGCGAAAACGCCAATTCGGCGCTGCTCCGCTTCGCGACGTCGCAGCTGATCAACTCGCCGATCAACACCTTCGGCTATACGCTGGCCGATGCGGCGACGACGTTCCGCACCTACCGCGACGAAGGCGCGTTCGACACGACGACGTGGAGCATCTTCGCCAATGGCGACTATGCCTTCTCCGACCTCGTGAAGCTCACGCTGGGCGCGCGCTACACCCAGGATCTGCAGAAATTCACTGGCTGCTCGCGGGATTTCAACGGCAGCATGCAGACCAACATCAACCTGTTCAATCGCGGCCTCTATCAGCAGCTGTTCAACCCGACGCAGCCGCTCGCCGCGCCGATCGGCCGCAACGACTGCAACACCTTCAATCCGGCGACCAACAGCTTCGGCATCGTCAACTCGCGGCTGGACGAGGACAATTTCGCGTGGCGCGCAGCGCTCGACTTCACGCCCAACGCGACGACATTGTTCTACGCCTCGATCTCGCGCGGGTATAAATCGGGCACCTCGCCGATCAACGCGGCCAGCAACGCGGCGCAGAACCTGCCGGCCAAGCAGGAGCGGCTGACCGCCTACGAAATCGGTGCGAAGCTCGGCTTCCTCGATCGCCGCGTGCAGCTGAACGTCGCCGGCTTCTATTACGACTATAAGGACAAGCAGATCAGCGCCTATTTCGCTGATCCGATCTACACCGCGCTCGCTCGGCTGGATAACATTCCGAAGTCGGAGGCTTATGGCATCGAGGGCGAGCTGACGGTCCGCCCCGCCCGCCCGCTGACGCTGATGGCGAACGCCTTGTGGCTGAAGACGCGGATCAACGGCTATGTCGGCACCAACGCCGCCGGCCGCCCGCAGGATTTCGACGGTGCACGCTTCATCTACAGCCCGGAATGGACGCTGTCGGGCACCGCGCTGTTCGACCAGCCGGTCAATGACGATGTCAGCTTCACCGCCAATGCGAACGTACGCTGGCAGTCGCGCCAGACGACGATCTTCGAATTCAATCCGCTGTACGACATCAAGCCGTACGCGGTGGTCAACGCCGGCTTCGGCGTGAAGGCGGCGGACGAAAGCTGGGCGGTGAACGTCTGGGGTCGCAACCTCTTCGACGAATATTACTGGAACGCGGTCGCCAGCAACGCCAACATCGTCGTGCGCTTCCCCGGCCAGGTACGCACATACGGTGCCACCGCGACCTTCCGGTTCTGAGGCGTGGAGAGAGGAGCGGGAGAGGCATGACGAACTTGCCGCCGACATTCGGTGAGGCACTGGCGCGGCACGCGGCGGAACGGCCGCAACAGGTGGCGCTTCGGTTCGAGGACCGGGTGACCGATTATGCGACCTTCGATGCCCATGCGTCGCAGATCGCCAACGGTCTGCTGGCGATGGGGCTGAAGCACGGTGATCGCGTCGCCTATGTCGGCAAGAACAGCGACTGGGCGGTCGAACTGGCGCTCGGCACCGCGCGCGCTGGCATGGTGCTGGTGCCGATCATCTGGCGGCTCGCCCCCGCTGAAGTGGACGGGATCCTGGCCGATTCCGGTGCGCAGACGCTGTTCGTCGAGCCTGCCTTCGCCCGCGACTTTCCGGCCGCGCAGGTGGTGGTCATGGATGACGGCTTCGCCCGCTGGCGCGACGCGCAGAGCAGCACGCCCCCGCCGGTGACCGTCACCGAGAACGACGTGGTGCTCCAGCTTTACACCTCGGGCACCACCGGCGCGCCCAAGGGGGTGATGCTGAGCCACGCCAATGGCATTCAGCAGCGGCAGAAGCAGATCGACGCGCGGATCGACTGGCTGCTCGCTGATCCGGGTGACACCACGATCATCGCGATGCCCTACGGCCATATCGGCGGCGTCGGCGTCGCGCTCGGCGCCGTCAACAGCGGGCAGGAACTCATCATCCACGCCGAATATGACGCCGGCGCGGTGATGGACGCGATCGCCGAGCATGGCGTGCGACGGCTGTTCCTGGTTCCGGCCGCGATCGGCCTGATGCTGCAGCATCCCAAGGCCGCGACGGCCGATTTCTCCTCGATCGAGACGCTGTCCTACGGCGCCAGCCCGATTCCGCTGCCGCTGTTGCAGCAGGCGGTGGAGCGGATCGGGTGCGGCTTCGTCCAGGTCTATGGCATGACGGAGACGTGGGGTTCGATCGTCGCCCTCCCGCCGGAGGATCACCTGCCCGGGCGCGAGCACAAGATGACCGCCGCCGGAAAGGCGCTGCCTGGCGTTGAGCTGAAGATCATCGACGAGGATGGCAACACGCTGCCGCCCGGCGAGATCGGCGAGGTCGCGATCCGCAGCCCCAACAACACGCGCGGCTATTGGAACAAGCCGGAGGAAAGCGCGAAAGCGCTGATCGGCGATGGATGGCTGCGCACCGGCGACGCGGGGATCCTCGATGAGGAGGGCTATCTCTTCATCCAGGATCGCATCAAGGACATGATCATCACCGGCGCGGAGAACGTCTATCCCGCCGAGGTGGAAAGCGCGATCTACGGCCATCCTGCGGTGGCGGACGTCGCCGTGATCGGCGTTCCCGATCCCAAATGGGGTGAGGCGGTGAAGGCGATGGTGGTGCTGAAGCCCGGCGCCGAGTGTGACGGCGACGCGATCATCACCCATGCCCGCGAGCGGATCGCCGGTTTCAAATGCCCCAAGAGCGTCGAGTTCATCGAGGCGCTGCCGCGCAATCCGTCGGGCAAGATCCTGCGGCGCACACTGCGCGAGCCTTTCTGGGCCGGCCACGAACGGAGAGTGAATTGACGAGCTTCGCACGCACCGACGAACAGCGGATGCTGGCCGAGACGCTGGACGTTGCCCTTTCGAACGGGGCCGACTGGCAGGCGGCCGTGGTGGACACCGGGCTCGGCCAATTGGGCGTGTCGGCGGACGAGGAGGGGCTTGGCACCGACCTGCGCGATGCGGCGGTAGTTGCGGCTGCCTTCGGGCGTGCGAACGCTGCGTTGCCCTGGGCGGAACATTGGGTTGCGACCCGGTTGGGTGCGCGGGGGGAGAATGGCCCGCGTGCGGATGCCGACGTCGCGGCGCTCGCGCGTGCAAGGGAGCCGCGCGAGCGCCAATGGGCCGAGGATGCGCTGACGGTGCTGCATTGCGCGGAGATCGTCGGCCTGTGCCGGACGATGCTGCGCGACGCCGCGACCTTCTCCAAGGAGCGCCGCCAGTTCGGCGTCGCGATCGCCAGCTTCCAGGCGCTGCGCCATCGCATGGCGGACATGGCGATGATCCTTGAGCAGGCAGAGGCGATCACGGCTGCTGCGATCACCTCGTTCGACGGCGATGAGACCGGCCGTGCGCGGGCGGTGTCCGCCGCACGCGTGGTTTGCGACGACGCCGCGCGCCTGATCGGCGAGGGCGCGGTGCAGATCCACGGCGCGATGGGGCTGACCGCCGAGTTGCGGCTGGGCGGCTATTTCCGCCGCGCGCGCACGCTGGCGCAAGGCGACGGCACCGCCCGCCATCACCTGCGACGCTACGCCGCCTGACGAATCCCCTGATCCGGTCTTAACGGGCGTCCGGCCGTCGCGCGGACGCCCACCAGGTCCAGCCGGTTACGCCGCCGCTCGCCGCGCCGAGGCCAGCGAGCCAGTAACCATCGCGCACGTCGATCACGAAGACGAGCAGCGCGGCGAATGCTGCCCCGGCGACAAGGCCGCCCGCAATATAGGCCAGCGCGCTTTCGCGATCATGGCGGGTCAGCCACGCCGTGAACGGCAGACCGATCAGCAGCGCGCCGCCCGCCACGATCGGCGCTGCCACCAGAAGCGGCGCGATCGCCAGCAGCAGCGAGGCCGGAACGTCGGTGGCGCGCTCGACCCGGGTCAGGCCCAGCAGCGCGAAGAAGGTGGAAAAGAGCAGATAGGGCGCCGCCCCGACGAGCGCGCCGGCGAGTACCGATCTGGCAAAAGCCCGTATCATGCCCCATCACAACAGGTGCGCGGCCAAACGGCAACATGCCTCGGCGCCGGGGGCAATTCTTGTAGGATGCGCGCACCGGTCACCATGTGCGGGGGGGAGGGGTGAAATGCCAGTCGAGGCGCCAGACCATGTTCAACTTGCCATGCCGCCCGGCGGCGAAGATGCGGCACGCCGCTTCTACGCCGGTCTGCTGGGTATTCCCGAAGTTCCCAAGCCCGCCCATCTCGCCGAGCGCGGCGGCTGCTGGTTCGAACGCGGCGCGCTAAAGATTCATCTCGGCGCGGAGCAGGACTTTCGCCCAGTCCGAAAAGCGCATCCCGCCTTCTTGGTTACCGATCTCGACGCCCTGATCGCAAGCCTTGCCGATGCTGGCTTCACATCGATCGAGGACGAGCCGCTCGAGGGGTATGACCGACGCTACGTCACCGATCCGTTCGGCAATCGGATAGAGCTGATGCAGCCCTGCGGTGCCGCGATGATGATCGACGATAGTGCGTCAGGCAGCGCCGAATGAGCGCGCCTGCTGAACCCGGCGGCGCCTATGATCCGGCGACGCTGGCCTTCTATGACGCCGAGGCGCCCGAATATGTTGCGAGCGGCAAGGATGGTGTCAGCCGCTGGCTGCCGCAGTTCATCGACATGCTTCCCGTCGGCGCCCGCGTGCTTGAACTGGGCTGTGGTGGCGGCCGGGACGCGGAGGCGATGCTCCTCCGCGGCCTTGATGTTGAGCCGACGGATGGAAGCGCAGCGATCGCCGCAAAGGCGCAGCAGAGGCTAGGTCGCCCAGTCAGGGTGATGCGCTTCGACGAACTCTCCAGCGTCGAAGCCTATGACGCCGTATGGGCGAGCGCCAGCCTGCTGCATGTGCCTTTGGGGAAGTTGCCCGCTGTATTGGGCCGGGTGTTCCGATCGCTGAGGCCGGGCGGTCTGCACTTTGCGAGCTATAAAGCGGCCGGAACGCCGGGCCGCGACCATGCCGGCCGCTACTTCAATCACCCCGACGGCAACGCGCTGGTCGCGGCCTATCAGCGCAGCGCGAGTTGGGAACTGCTGTCTGTCGTCGAATATGTGGGCGGCGGCTATGAAAGCGGGCAGGGACCATGGATCGCGCTCACCGCCCGGCGGCCGGTCGGCCCGGAAGCGGCAGGCGAAGGGCTGGATCGTCCTCACCTCTTGAGCCTTCCGGCGCATGCGGATCGATGATCCAGTAACCGCCTCGCCGCCGCCCGCCCCGTGAACTGTCGGAGGCGACGGTTTCCCGATCAGGCCGCCTGATCCACCACCACGCGCGCGATCAGGTCACGCTGGATCTCGTTCGACCCGGCGTAGATGCTGGCCGCGCGATTGTTGAGATATTTGGGCATGGCGATCGCGATCGCGTCGGGCGCGTCCTCGAGGTCGCCCTCCCAGCGGGCGGCGATCTCCAGCGCCAGCAGGTCGATCCGCTGCGACGCCTCGGTGCCCAGCACCTTCAGCATCGACGGCCGCACCGCATCGGCAGGCCCGCCGCCTTCCAGCCCGGCCAGCTCGATCGCGCGCAGCGCGTCGACCGCGATCGCTTCGCGCGCCAGCCGCTCGCGATTGCCCTCATGGCTCAGCCAGCCGGTGGCCTCCGCCGCCTCGCGCACCATCTCGAGGAACGCGGCAAGCCCTGGGGCGTAGCGGCCCGACCGTTCGAAGGTCAGAAGGTGCTTCGCCACGGTCCAGCCGTCGTTCTCCTCGCCCAGCCGCCCGCTGACGGGGACGCGCACGTCGTCGAAGAACACCTGGTTAAACTCATGCTCGCCGGCCAGCGTGTGGATCGGCGACACGGTGATGCCCGGCGTCTTCATCTCCAGCAGCAGGAAGGTGATTCCGGTCTGCGGCCGCCCCTCGGTGCTGGTGCGCACCAGGCAGAACATGCGGTTGGCGAAATGCGCATGCGTGGTCCAGATCTTTGAGCCGTTCAGCACGTAATCGTCGCCGTCGCGCACGGCGCGCAGCTTCAGCGAGGCGAGGTCCGATCCGGAGCCAGGCTCCGAATAGCCCTGGCACCAGCGATCCTCGCCCGACAGGATGCGCGGCAGCAGCGTCGCCTTCTGTTCGGGCGACCCGTAGTGCATGATGACGGGCGCCACCATTTTCAGCCCCATCGGTGACAGGCCGGGCGCGTGCGCGCGGGCATATTCCTCCGCCCAGATATAGCGCTGAATCTCATTCCAGCCGGTGCCGCCATATTCGACCGGCCAGTCGGGCGCGGCCCAGCCCTGCGCGTGCAGGATGCGCTGCCACGCGTCGGCGACATCGGGGTGCAGGAATACGCTCGTCCCGCGCCGGGCGCCGCGGCGCAGCTCGGGCGTCAGCTTCTCGGACAGGAAGGTGCGCACCTCATCACGAAAGGCGCGCGCGTCTGCGCTGTTCAGGCTCTCCATGCCGCCACCGTGCGCGCCGCGCGCCGGCCATGCACCTGACGCTCTTGTCAGGGAGCAGGCTTGTCAGGGAGCAGGCTTGTCAGGCGTGCGGGCCGAGGAAGCCGTGACCAGTGGCGATCTGGATCATCCGCGCGCGCGTGGTCGCGCCCAGCTTCTCCGCCGCGTTGCGCAGGTGGAAGCGGACGGTGGAGACCGACAGCGACAGGATCGTGCCGATCTCGGCATTGGTCTTGCCCGCCGCGGCCCAGCGCACGCATTGCGCCTCGCGCGCGGACAATTGCCCCGGCGGCGTGCGCACGCGCCGCATCGTCAGCTCGGTATGCGCGGCGAGCAGGCGATAGGCGAGCGCGAACAGCGGCTCCGCCCATTCGGCAAAGATCGCCGGCATGTCGACCGGCTGGGTCGCGACCCACAGCACCGTGCCCACCTGTCCGCCCGCCAGATGCACCGGCGCGATCAGTGCGCCCGTAAAGCCGAATTCCTCCGTCACCCGCGAACAATCGATCGCCTCGAGCAACCCGGTCGCGCGCCACGATCCCAGCCGCCCGTCGGCATACCAGATCGGCTCGGCAAAGATCCGCGCGGCGTGAAGGAAGCTGGATCGCAGCGCCAGGCTGCGGTTGCGCCAATAGGTGTCGTTGGCGCACACCCACGGCATCCGCTCGGCATAGGCGCGGCCGTCGCGATCGGCCATCGGCACCGGATCGCCGAGGTCGCTCTGCGCCGCCACATAGGGGAGGCCGACGCGTGCGCCATAGGCGACTACCTCGGCCGCCAGTGCGTCCACATCCTCCCACGACAAGGCTGCCGATCGATCCGACTGCATCTGTGCTCCCGCTCCCTGCCGCTGCGCTAGCCGCCCGCAATGGTGGCGACAAGGGCAGGTCTTGCGCTCGTCCGCGGATCACGCGATGGAGGGGCGTAACTATAGTTATGGTACGGAGGGGAAAGCCATGAGCCAGGATTATTCCGGCAAGCACGTGTTCGTCGCGGGCGCATCGAGCGGCATCAATCTGGAGATCGCGCACAGCTTCGCGCGGGCCGGCGCAAAGGTGACGGTGCTGAGCCGCAGCGCCGACAAGATCGAGGCTGCCGCGCAGGGCATCCGCGATGCCGGTGGCGAGGCACTCGGCATCGCCTGCGACGTGCGCGACTATGACGGGCTGGAGGCCGCCTATGCGCAGGCGACGGCCAAGTTCGGTGCGATCGACGTGCTGATTTCGGGTGCGGCGGGCAATTTCCTTGCGCCTGCGGTGAAGCTGTCGGCCAATGCCTTCAAGACCGTGGTCGAAATCGACCTGCTTGGCACGTTCAACGTGTTCCGCGCCGGCTACGATCACCTGACCAAGCCGGGCGCATCACTGATCGCGATCACCGCGGGGCAGGCGGTGCATCCGTCCGCGTTCCAGATCCACGCCTGCGCCGCCAAGGCCGGCGTCAACATGGTCACCAAGTGCCTGGCGCTGGAATGGGGACCGGCCGGGATCCGCGTCAACGGCATCTCGCCCGGCCCGATCGGCGATACCGAGGGGATGAAGCGTCTTGGCGGTGATCCCGCGCGCGAGGCGCAGATCAAGGGCCGCCTCGCGCTGCGCGACTACGGCACCAAGTCGGACGTGGCGGAGGCGGCGCTGTGGCTGTCCAGCCCGGCGGCAAAATATGTCACCGGCGCGATCCTCAACGTCGACGGCGGCAGCGATCTGGGCGACGCCAGCGCCAACGCACTCGGCTGATCCACCAACGGCACGCCACCCTTGTCTGTGGGTGGCGTGTCGATCAGTCGCGGCGGGCGGAAATGCCCAGGTCCGCTGGGCCAAAGGCGTCGGGCAGCAACTCCGAAAGGCGATAGCTGGTCAGCGCGTCGCCCTCGGCGCCCGCGCAATGCACGCGGATGTCGCGCCCGCCGATCTGCGCCGCCTCGTTGATCACCTGTCGGCAGCGGCCGCACGGGCGCACCACGTCGGCGCCGACGATCGCGCCATCGCGGATCATGCCGCCCACGACGCCGATCGCCACCACATCGGCCAGCCGCCCCTGTGCGTTGACCGTGGCGATCGCCACCGTTTCCGCACAAAGCGACAGGCCGTAGCTGGCGTTCTCGAAATTCGCCCCGCTCACCACCTGGCCGTCGCTCAGCAGCACCGCCGCGCCGACGCCGAAGTTGGAATAGGGCGCATGGGCATTGCGCGCCGCGGCACGGGCTTGGTCGATCAGGGTAGTCGCTTCGTCGTTCATGATGCTGCCACGTTCCAGTTCACGGGACCGTCGATGCCGTCGATACGCCGTATGTCGCTCGCCCGCCACATGCGCCACGGCCGGGCGGCATAATCGGGCTTGAAGAAGAAACCGCTCGCCCACACCGGGCGGGGGAGGGCGCTCGCCAAGTCATAATCGCGCTCGAACGCGCGCGATACGCGCAGCAGCACGGGCTTGCCGGTATGCGCCTCGATCAGCGCCGCGGCGCTGCGCACATCCTCGATCAGCGTCGCGGCGTCGGGGCGGTTGGCGCAATCCTCGGCAAAGTCGAAATCGATCGCCGCGGGCAGCGCCTCCTCATCACGCGGGACCATGGTGTTGAAGGCATTTGCCTGGTCGATCGCCGGGTCGCACAAGGACCAGCGGTGCACCGCCCCTCGTCGCATCCCGGCGCCGGCGATTCCCTCCCAATTCTCCTCGAACCGCTGGTCGCGCCGCCGCGCCCCATGCGTCGCGGTGGCATAAGCGAAATCGGCTCCGCCCCCGGCGACCACCTTCCACTCCACTGCGCCATTGGCATCGCTCACGTCGACGCCCTGCACCGCATAGTCCGCCACCGCCGGATGCCATTGCACCGCCGCACGCCAGGCAAACAGCGCGCCAACGACAAGCACGCCGACGAGCAGCAGGAAACCCCTCAACCGAAACAAGACAAATCAACCCTTGATGTGAAGCACGCAGATCAGCGTGAACAGCCGGCGCGCGGTATCGAAATCGAGCTCTATCTTGCCCGCCAGTCGATCCTTCAGCAACTCCGCCGCTTCATTGTGAATCCCGCGACGGGCCATATCGATCGTCTCGATCTGCTGCGGCGTGGATTGCCGGATCGCCTGGTAATAGCTGTCGCAGATTGCGAAATAATCGCGGATCGGGCGGCGGAACCGCCCCATGCCCAGGATATGCGCCTCCAGCGGGCTGCCATCCTCGCGTTTGATCTGCAGGATCAGCCGTCCTTCCTCGACCGACAGTGCCAGTCGGTAGGGCCCGGCATAGCCATCGGGGTGCAGTTTCTGCGGGGCGAAGTAATTGCCCTCGATCAGGTCGAAGATCGCAATCCGCCGTTCCTGCTCGATATCGGCCGAACGCCACAGGATCGTGCGCTCGTCCAGTTCGATATCGATGATCCGGGGATCGGCCATCACGACCCGATACTGGCCAACGGCGGGCGCGGCAATGAGGGGTGGGGCAATCTCATCCACAGCTTTCAACGTCCTGCCGGTTCACGCAACGCGCGATCGGGGGTAGATGCGGTCGTCTGATGGCTACTCTGGCATTCCCCCAACCGGCTCCGGCCGAACCCGTTCAGCTGCCCCGCAACGTCGAGGCGGAGGCCGCGCTGCTCGGCGCGATGATGATCGACAATCGGCTGGCTGACGATATCGCCGACCGGCTCGACCCGGCGCATTTCTATGAGCCCGTCCACGGCCGCATCTTCGCCGCGATCAAGACGCTGCGCTCGAACGACATGTTGGCGACCCCGGTCACGCTACGCCCGATGTTCGAGGCGGACGAGGGGATGCGCGAACTTGGCGGCCCGGCCTATCTCGCACAGCTCACCGGCTCGGGCGCGGGCCTGATCGGCGCACGCCAGTTCGCGCAGCAGATCTACGACCTCGCCATGCTCCGCTCGCTGGTGACGGTCGGGCGCACGTTGGTCGAGCGCGCGATGGACACGTCGGAGGAGGTGAACCCGCGCGCCCAGATCGAACTCGCCGAGGAGGAACTGTTCAAGGTCGCCGCCGACGGCACGACCGAGAATGCGATCAAGAGCTTCGCGCAGGCGACCAAGGTCGCGCTGAAGATGGCGGAGACGGCGCTGAACTCCGGCGGCAAGGTCTCGGGTATCACTACCGGGTTCGACACCGTCAACGCCCGCATCGGCGGCATGCACCGGTCGGACTTGATGATCCTCGCCGGCCGTCCGGGCATGGGCAAGACCTCGCTCGCCACCAATATCGCGTTCAACGCCGCGCAGCGGTGGATGATGGACATGAAGGCCGGCATCGCGCCCAGCGAATCGATCGGTGCGAAGGTCGCCTTCTTCAGCCTCGAAATGTCCGCCGATCAGCTGGCGACGCGTATCCTGGCCGAACAATCGCGCATCACCTCGGAAAAGCTGCGCCGCGGTGACATCAGCCGCGCCGAGTTTCACCAGCTCGCTGCGGCGGCGGCGGATCTCGAAAGCCTGCCGCTGTTCATCGACGACACCGGCGGCCTCTCGATCAGCGCGCTACACACCCGCGTCCGCCGGCTCCAGCGCCGCCACAATAACGAGATTGGCCTCGTCATCGTCGACTATCTTCAGCTGCTGTCGGGCAGCGGCAAGGCGAGCGACGGCAACCGCGTGCAGGAAATCTCGGAAATCAGCCGTGGCCTGAAGACGCTGGCAAAGGATCTGCACGTCCCGGTGCTCGCGCTCTCACAGCTCAGCCGTGCGGTGGAGCAGCGCGAGGACAAGCGCCCGCAGCTGTCCGATCTTCGTGAATCCGGCTCGATCGAGCAGGATGCCGACATGGTCTGGTTCGTGTTCCGCGAGGATTATTACGTCGCGGCGAAGGAGCCCAAGCGCCCGACCGAGGGGGACGCGGCGAAGATCTTTGAGGATCACGCGCAATGGGCGAGCGACATGGAGCGCGTGTATGGCCTTGCCGAGCTGATCATCGCCAAGCAGCGTCACGGCGCGACCGGCAAGGTGACGATGAAGTTCGACCCGAGCGTGACGCGTTTCAGCGACTACGCCGGCTATTGATCGCGCGGCGGGGCCGGGCGGCGACGGTCGCCCGCCCCGCGACGCAAAGGGTCAGAAGGCGGGTTCTTCGCCCGGCTTCTCGGGCACGTGGATGCCGCATTCAACCTTGTCCCAGCCGCGCCAGCGGCCGGCGCGCGGATCCTCGCCCGGCTGCACCTTGGACGTGCACGGCTTGCATCCGATCGAAGGATAGCCGTTCGCCTCCAGCGGATGGCGCGGCAGCTCGTGCTCGTCGAAATAGGCCTCCAGCCGCGCGCGGTCCCAGTCGGCCAGCGGGTTCAGCTTCAACCGCCCGTCGTCCACCTCGAACCGCGGCAGCGCGGCGCGCGTCGCCGACTGGAAGCCCTTGCGACCCGAGATCCAGGCGTCGAACGGCAGCAGCGCCCGGCGCAGCGGCTCCACCTTGCGCAGGTCGCAGCAGCCGTCGGGATCGTAGGACCAGCGCAGCCCGTTTGCGTCCTTCGCCGCCAGCAGTCGCGGATCGGGACGAAAGACGCGCAGGTCGGTGAGGCCCAGCCGCTCCGACAGCTCGTCACGATATTCCAGCGTCTCGCCGAACATCTTCTGCGTGTTGGTGAAGATTACCGGCACGTCCTGGTCGACCTGCGCCACCATGTGCAGCAGCACGGCCGATTCCGTCCCGAACGACGAAACCGCCGCGATGCGGCCTTTCAGCTCGCCGCCGAGCAGATCGCGCAGCATGTCCTGCGTGGACACGCCGGCAAAGCGCGCCTCCATCGCCGCCGCGTCCTCGGCGGTGAAGGCGGGCGCGACATCGATCATGTCGAGGCAACGAGCAGCACTAGCCATGGCGTAGCTTCCAAACGGGCACCGCCGGATCGGCCGCGCGCTGATAGGGATGGTCGTAGCGGTTGAGGCTGCGCTTCAGCGTCTCGGCATCGACCGGCGCTTCGGGCGCGAAGCTGTCGAAGCCGCAGCGGCGCATATGCGGGATCTGGTCGACCAGCACGTCGCCCGCGGCGCGCAGCTCGCCGGTGTAACCCGCCTCGCGCAGGATCCGCGCCGCGGAATAGCCGCGCCCGTCGCGAAAGCTGGGAAAGCTCACCTCGACCAGCGCCAGCTGGCCAAGCAGCGGCAGCAGCGCGCGCGCATCGTCGCCCGCTTCCAGCCGCACCGCGCCGGCATTGGTCTGGCCGTCGAGGAAGGAATCCAGCGTGATCGCCGGCTCGTCATGCGCCTCATCGTCGCGGAAGCGGAGCAGATTATCCATAGATCGCCTCCTTGAACGTCTCGAAGCCAACGCGGCGATAGGTGTCGAGGAAGCGTTCGCCCGGCTCGCGCACCTGAACAAAACGGTCGGTCACGCGCTCGATCGCGTCGACCACGCCATCCTCGTCGAACCCGGGGCCGGTGATCTTGGCGAGGCTCACGTCCTCCGCCCCCGATCCGCCGAGCGAGAGCTGGTAGTTTTCCTTGGCCTTCTTATCGACGCCCAGGATGCCGATGTGCCCAGCATGGTGGTGGCCGCAGGCGTTGATGCAGCCCGAGATCTTGAGCTTGAGCTCGCCCAGATCGCGCTGGCGATCGAGATCGCTGAAGCGCTGCGCGATCTTCTGCGCCAGCGGGATCGACCGCGCATTGGCGAGGCTGCAATAATCAAGGCCGGGGCAGGCGATGATGTCGCTGATGAGGTCGAGGTTCGCCTCGGCCAGCCCCGCCTCGGTCAGCTTCTGCCACACCGCATACAGGTCCGCCTTGCGCACATGCGGCAGGACGATGTTCTGCGCATGGGTGACGCGCAGCTCGTCGAACGAGTAACGCTCGCCGAGGTCCGCCATCACGTCGATCTGGTCGGCGGAGGCGTCGCCGGGGATGCCGCCGACCGGCTTCAGTGAGACGTTCACGATCGCATAGCCCGGCTGCTTGTGCGGCTTCACATTCTGATCCAGCCAGACGGCGAAATCGGGATCGCTGCGATCCACCTCATCCGACAGGCCGCTTTCGAACGACGGCGGCGCAAAGAAGGCGCTGATCCGCTCCAGCTCCGCCACCGGAGGGTCGATGCCCAGCGTCTTCACATGGGCGAATTCCTCCTCGACCTGGCGGCGATATTCGTCCGGGCCCAGTTCGTGCAGCAGGATCTTGATCCGCGCCTTGTAGATATTGTCGCGCCGGCCGTAGCGATTGTACACGCGCAGGCACGCCTCGAGGTAGCTCAGCAGCTCGTCGGCGGTGACAAAATCGCGGATTTCGTGTGCGATCATCGGGGTGCGGCCCATGCCGCCGCCCACGAAGATCTTGGCGCCCAGCACGCCGTCCTTCTTCAGCAGCTCGATCCCGATATCGTGCAGCCGCATCGCCGCGCGATCCTCCGCCGCCGCGATCACCGCAATCTTGAACTTGCGCGGCAGGTAGGTGAACTCGGGGTGGAACGTCGACCATTGCCGCAGCAGCTCCGCCCAGGGGCGCGGGTCGGTCACTTCGTCGGCGGCCGCGCCGGCGAACTGGTCCGAACTGATGTTGCGGATGCAATTGCCGCTGGTCTGGATGGCGTGCATCTCCACCGTTGCCAGCTCGGCGAGGATATCGGGCGCATCCTCCAGCTTGATCCAGTTGAACTGAATGTTCTGGCGCGTCGTGAAATGGCCATAGCCGCGGTCATACTTGCGCGCGACATGCCCCAGCATCCGCATCTGCCGGCTGCTCAGCGTGCCATAGGGCACCGCCACGCGCAGCATATAGGCGTGCAACTGCAGGTACAGGCCGTTCATCAGCCGCAGCGGCTTGAACTGGTCCTCGGTCATCTGACCCGCGAGGCGCCGCTTCACCTGGTCGCGGAATTCCTCCACCCGGGCGTCGACGATCGACTGGTCATACTGGTCATACTGATACATCGTGTCTTCCTGGTCCCCGCCGCTCGCCGGCGGGATCGCGGGTCAAATTACCCAGCTGCCCGCATCGGGATCAGCCGGCTTCAGCGTCAGGTCCGGGCGGACGGTGGGCCCCAGCGCGCGGATGCGGTCCTTGATATGCGCCGGCCGCGGCCCCTCGGGCGTCGCCACCGCGTCGATCACATAGGGCACGTTGACCCGGCGCGCGCCTTCCTCCGCCTTGGCGATCGCCTCGCCGCGATCGCCCACATCGACGGCATCCTCGACATGGCGCGACCAGCCTTCGCCGGTCCACCATGTGACGTCGCCGGTCACCAGATCATTCCCCGTCAGCAATTTCATCCGTTCATGCTCTCCGCAGCACGTGCCCAGGCTACCAATTTGTCCTCCGCATCCGACAGTTCGACGACTTCGCCCACGACGATGATCGCCGGGCTTGCCACCTTCTCGCGTCCCACCATCGCGCCCAGATCCGCCAGCAGCGTCTTCAGCGCGCGGTGGCCAGGGCAGGTGCCCTTTTCCAGCACCGCGACGGGCATGTCGGGCGCGACGCCATCGGCGATCAATTTGTCCGCAATCGCATCCGCGGTGGCAACGCCCATGTAGATCACCAGCGTGCGCCCCTGGCCGGCGAGGCCCGACCAATCCTGTTCGGTCAGCCCCTTGCACTGGCCAGCGACGAAGCTGACCGCGCTGGAATGATCGCGGTGCGTCAGCGGCAGCATCGCCTCCGCCGCGCAGCCGAGCGCCGCCGAGACGCCGGGGATCACCTCGACGGGCAGACCGGCGGCACGCACCGCCTCCACTTCCTCGCCGCCGCGCCCGAAGATGAACGGGTCGCCGCCCTTCAGCCGCACGACCTGGCTGCCCGCGCGCACATGCGCCACGATCAGCGCATTGATCGCCTCCTGCGGCAATGTGTGGCGCGCGCGCCGCTTCGCCACCGAGATGCGGTGCGCATCGGCCGGCGCAATGTCGAGCACGCGCGGGTCGATCAACCCGTCGTGCACCACCACGTCCGCGGCTTTCAGCGCCTCCACGGCGCGAACGGTCAGCAGGCCCGGATCGCCCGGGCCGGCACCAACAAGGATCACGCGTCCGCGTGCATCAGGATCAAGAAGGCTGGCCATCGTTGCGTGAACATGGTCCTGCCGTGACAGCGCAGCAACCGAGCGATAATTGCCGAGCCCCTAGGTCAGCTATTGCCGCGAGCTGCCCGCCGAGATCAGGCGCAGCCTTCGACATAGGCCAGCACCGGCATCGTCCCGACATGGATCAGGCTGACCTTGCCGTCCTGCCCGATCTCGAACCGCACCGCGGGGTCGCCGCTCGCGGCATTGGGCGCGGTCAGATATTTCGCCGGGCGATCCTCATATTTGTGCGGCTCGGCGCGAAAGCCGCCGAACCATTGCCGCACGGCCTGTTCGCTCGATCCGACGCGGATCCCCTCGACCAGCTTCACGTCGGATCGCTGGCCCACGGTGATTCGGCGCACCTTGCCCTCAGTCACGATCGCATAGACGCCGGGATAGGCGGGCGAGCTGACCGTGCGGCAGCCCTCATCGATCTGCGCGCCGCGCTCGGCCCAGCCGCTGCCGCGCGGCACCGCCTCGCCAATGCGCAACGCGCCCAACCCCTCGAGGGCCAGCGTCTTGCCCGGCGCTGGGGTTTCGGCGGGTGTCGGCGCCGCAGTCGGGCTGGCGACCGGTGTCGGGCTGCTGAGCGGCGTGGGGGTGGCTGCCGGCACGGTGGCTCCCTCCGTCGCTTCGGTCGTTGCATCGACCGGCGCTGCGCTGTTGGGGCTCTCGGGCTCGGACGAGCAGGCGGCAAGCGCGACCGCCAGGATCAGCGCCGGGGAAAGGTTTCGCATCCGTGCTGAACGGCCGACCAGCCGTCGGGTTGCGCCCGGATCAGGCGTCGCGCAGCCCGATGCCGATCGACGCACGCGCCGCATCCGCCTCGTTCGACACCACCGGATAGGCGCAATAATCGGCCGCATAATAAGCGCTCGGCCGGTGATTGCCCGACCAGCCGATGCCGCCGAACGGCGCGGCGGAGGAGGCGCCGTTGGTCGGCCGGTTCCAGTTGACGATGCCCACCCGCGCGCCGGACCAGAAACGATCGTACAGCCCCGGTGTCTGGCTGATCAGCGAGGCGGACAGGCCGTAGCGGGTGTTGTTCGCCTCCGCGATCGCTTCGTCGAACGTCTCGGTCCGCACCACCTGAAGGATTGGACCGAACAATTCCATGTCGGGCCGCTCGCTCGCCTCGGTCATGTCGATCACGCCAGGCAGCAGGAACGGGCGATCGGGCTGCGTGCGCTGGAGATGCCGGATCGGCCGCCCGCCGCGCATCAGCAGCGCAAGGAAACTCTCGCTCAGCTGGTCGGCCACCTCATTGTCGATCACAGGGCCGATGTACGGTGCCGGGTCATCATGCGGCGCGCCGACGATCAGCCGCGAGATCAGCTTGTCGAGCTGCTCCATCAGCGGATCGAACAATTTCTGGTCAACGATCAGCCGCCGCGCCGCGGTGCACCGCTGGCCGGCGGTGGTGAAGGCCGACTGGATGATGATGATCGACGCGGCATACAGGTCGGGCGTGTCCCACACGATGATCGGATTGTTGCCGCCCATCTCCAGCGCCAGGATCTTCTCCGGCTTCTCGGCGAACGCACGGTTGAGCGCCAGGCCGGTGCGCGCCGATCCGGTGAACAGCAATCCGTCAATCCCGTCATGCCCGGCCAATGCGCGGCCCTCGTCCGGCCCGCCAATGACCAGCCGGATGCATTCCTCCGGCACGCCTGCCGCGCGATAGCAATCGACCAGGAAGGCGCCCGACGCCGGCGTCTTTTCCGATGGCTTGAACACCACGGCATTGCCCGCGATCAGCGCGGGGACGATGTGGCCATTGGGCAGATGCGCGGGGAAATTGTACGGCCCCAGCACCGCCAGCACGCCATGCGGCTTGTGCCGCACCGCCATGCGCGACCCCATCGGCGCGTCCAGCCGGCGCTGCGCCGTCCGGTCGGCATAAGCGGACACCGAGATATCCACCTTGGCCATCACCGTGTCGACCTCGGTGCGCGCCTCCCAAAGCGGCTTGCCCGTCTCGCGCGCGATCACGTCGGCGAACGCCTCGTGCCGCGATCGCACGACATTGGCGAAGCGGCGCAGCGTCTCGATGCGATAGGTCAGCGGGCGAGCCGCCCAGGTGGCCCAGCCCGATCGCGCCGCCGCGACCTCCGCGTCGACGTCTCCCACCGCCGCGCGCCACAATTCGGCGCCGGTCGCTGGTTCGAAGGAGATGATCTCGCTCACGGATGGCCCTTTGACGTCACGTCGCTTGCTTTAGGATAGGAACCGGCGGTGTCACAAGGTCAGCGAAGTGCCTCGCCCATAACCCTGATCGCGGCGACCTTGGCATGGAATGGTGCCCAGTCGTCGCGCTCGGCGATCGGCTGCCAGATGGCTTCCACTTCCTCGATCAGCATCGAACAGGGCTCACCCTGCCAATAGGAATGTGATCGGTCGGCGCGCAGCGGCGCGGCGTCGAGCAGTGCGCGCACCTCCGTCCATGGCTCACCATAAGTGGGCGGCAGCGGTTGGGCGAAGGCGTCGAAGAAGAAACGGTCGATCCCCGTCGCCGTTTCGCGCAACGCGCGCTCGGTGGCCTGCACCAGCGCCCGGTCGGCGTCGCTCCCGCTCGGCCGGCGTCCCATCCGCCACAGGAAAGCATCGACCACCGCGCGCTGATATTCCGGCGCGAACCGCTCCAGCGCGGCGATCAGCGGCTCCGCCTCGGACAGCAGCCGCAGCGACGCGGCAAGCTGCATCACGTCCCAATGGATCGCCTCGGGCTGCCGGCCAAAGGCGTACAGCCCGGCATGGTCGAAATAGGCGGCGGTAAAGCCCGGCTCCCACGTCGGCGCGAACCGCCACGGGCCATAGTCGAAGCTTTCGGCCGTGACGTTGATATTGTCGGAATTGAGCACGCCATGGACGAACCCCGCCGCCATGTAGCTCGCCGCCAGCCGCGCCGTGCCGTCGACCACCAGGTTCAGCAGCCGGACGGGATCATCGCTGTCCTCGCCATAAAGGTTGGTCAGGACATAGCGGACCAGCCGGCGCATCGATTCCTCGTCGCGCTCATAGGCCAGCCGCTGGAACGATCCGATGCGCACATGGCCATGGCTCAGCCGCACCAGCACCGCGGCGCGGGTGGGGGAGGGCTCATCGTTGCGCTCCAGCGCTTCGCCCGTCTCGATCAGCGAAAACGTCTGCGACGTGCGGACGCCCAGCGCCTCCAGCATCTCGGTCGCCAGCACTTCGCGCACGCCGCCCTTCAGCGTCAGCCTGCCATCTCCGGCGCGGCTCCACGGCGTCTGGCCCGATCCCTTGGTGCCAAGGTCCATCAGCCGCCCGTTGCGGTCGCGCAGCTGGGCAAAGGTGAAGCCGCGCCCGTCGCCCAGATCGGGATTGTACACGCGGAACTGATGGCCGTGATACCGCAGGGCCAGCGGTTGCTGCAGCGTGGCCGGAAGCGGCCGGAAGCGGCCGAAATGCGCCAGCCACGCGGCATCGTCGAGCGTGTCGAGGCCAACCTCCGCCGCCGCGCGATCATTGCGGAACCGCAGCGTGGTCTCGGGGAAATCGGCCGCCGTCACCGGATCGTAAAAGGCGTCGCCAAGCGACAGGATCAGTGTCTCTGGTTGATAGGCGTGCGGGGCAGCTTGTGGTTCTGGGGCCATGCGTGGATATGGGGCGCGCGCGACGAAAGGTGCAAGGATGGCCGCCTGGCAGGACATATTTTGGTCATCGGACGACGGGTTGCGGCTTCACGCCCGCGACTATCCCGGTGACGATGCCGCGCTGCCGGTGGTCTGCCTCCCGGGCCTGACGCGCAATGCGCGCGACTATGACGCGCTCGCCCGGCGGATCGCGGGAGAGCGGCGGGTCTTCGCGCTCGACCTGCGCGGCCGCGGCGAAAGCGCCCACGCCAGGGATCCGATGAGCTACGTGCCGACCACCTATGCCCGTGACGTGGCGGCATTTCTGTCGGAACATCGGATCAACCGGTTCATCGCCATCGGGACCGCGCTGGGCGGCATCGTGACCATGTTGCTCGCCGGGCTGGTGCCGGGCCGCATTGCCGGGGCGCTGCTAAACGATGTGGGGCCAGAGATCGAACCGGCTGGGCTCGCGCGCATCCGGGGCTATGTCGGGCGGTCCAGCACCTGGCCGACCTGGATGCACGCCGCGCGCGCCACGCGGGAGGCGAATGCCGATGCCTATCCCGATTTCGGGATCGAGGATTGGCTGGCGATGGCCAAGCGTCTGTACCGGCTGACCAGCAATGGCCGCATCGTGCTCGACTACGACCTGCGCATTGCCGAGCCGTTTCGCGTGCCGGGCAACGAGACGGGCCCTGACATGTGGGGCGCGCTTCATGCGCTGGCGTCGGTCCCGGTGCTGATCGTTCGCGGCGGCCGATCGGACGTGCTCAGCGCCAGCGTGGCGGAACGCATGGTCGCCAGCCTGCCGCTCGCTGAACTGGTGACGGTGCCGGGCGTGGGGCACGCACCGCTGCTCACCGAGCCGGCGGTGCAGGGGCCGATCGACCGATGGCTCGCGCGCGCTGCCGTGGAACCCGCAAGCGCCTGAAACGTCGGAACTGCTCCCGCCAACAGGAGCTTTCATGGCCGACATTTCCGATGCGCATACCGCAACGACGCCGATTGCCGGGCGGCGGGTTCTGGTCACCGGCGGCACCACCGGGATCGGCCGCGCGATCGCGGTGCTGCTGGCGAGCGAGGGCGCAAAAGTGTTCGTCTGCGGCCGCGACGAAACCCATCTCGCCGACGCGCTGAAGCGCATCCGGGAGGTGGGCGAGTGCGACGGCATGAGCATCGACCTCGCCGAGGAAGATAATGTCGCCCGGCTGTTCGATGCCGCAAGCGCCTATCTCGGTGGCGTGGACGTCGCGGTGATCAACGCCGCACGCGGCGCCGAGGGGCTGACCGACATGAGCGAGGCGGAGCTTCGCTACACGATCGGCAGCAATTTCACCGCCTATCTCCTGTCGGCGCAGGCTGCGGCGAAGGCGATGGGCGCGCACGGCGAGGATGCGAAGGGCAGCGGCGACATCGTCCTGATCGGCTCGATGAGCGCCTATGTTCTTGGCAAGGGCTCGACCGTCTATGCCGGGATCAAATACGGTATTCAGGGTTTCGCCATTGCTCTGCGGCGCGAGCTTGGGCGCAAGGGCGTGCGAGTCTCGCTGGTAGAGCCCGGGCTGACCGGCAGCGACATGGTCGGCGGCACGCCCGAGGAACAGGCGGAGCGGATCGCCAAGGAAGAGATGCTGCGCGCGGAGGATATCGCCGTCGGCGTCCATTACCTGCTGACCCAGCCGCGCCGCGCGGTCGTCCAGCAACTGACCATATCTCCCCGGATGCAGGACGAAGAATGACCTTCCCGCTCGACCATCTGGTATTCACCCCGCACGACGTCGACCTGTCGCGCTCCCCGCTCGCCGGGCACATCGACGAGGAAACCTATGTCCTGGGCGCATTCAACCCGGGCATGACGCGGCTGCCCAATGGCAATCTGCTGATGATGGTCCGGGTGGCGGAGGCGCTGCGCACGCCGATCCGCGAGGGTCATGTCCGCGCCATCCGCTGGCACGACGGGCGTTATCACCTCGACAATTGGCCGCTGCAGCTCGTCGACACCGCCGATCCACGCAAGTTCATGATGCGCGGCGGCGGGTGGAAGGTGATGGCGCTGACCTCGCTGTCCTGGCTGCTTCCGGTCGAGCTCGACGCGAGCGGCCGCCGCGTCGAGGCGGTGCGTTACGACCAGGCGATCGCGCCGCGTGCCAGCTACCAGAATTACGGTGTCGAGGATGCGCGCATCAGTCGTGTCGACGGCCGCTATCTGATGACCACCTGCTCGGTCAGTCCGGAGCGGCATTCCACCACGCTCTACACCAGCGATGACGCGCGCGACTGGCAGCTCGAGGGGATCGTCCTCGATCACCAGAACAAGGACATGCTGATTTTCGAAGGGCGGATCGGCGGCAAGTTCTGGTCGCAGACGCGGCCGCTGGGCGACCTTTATTTCGCCTATCCGCCCGACAGCGAATGGCGCGCCGGCCCGTCGATCAACCTCGCCTCCTCACCCGACTCGCTGCACTGGAAGCCGAGCGACCATCCCGGCATTCGCCCCCATGCCGCGACCGTCGCCACCGCGCGGATGGGCGGCGGCGCGCAGCCGCTGATGACCGACGACGGCTGGCTCACGCTCTGGCATGGCGTCGAGCCATCGGGCGTGGTCGGCATCTACCGCACCTATTGGACATTGCTCGACCGTGACGAGCCCTGGCGCACCGTCGCCACCCAGCACCAGCCGCTGCTGGAGCCCAACCCGGCGCTGACCGAGCCGCTGAAGGACCTCATGTACCTCGACAATGTGGTCTTCACGACCGGCATCGTCGACGCGGGCGACCATTGGATCGTGGCGAGCGGCGAGGCTGATCTCGCCTGCCGCATCACCCACATCCCCAAGACGGCGATCGTGCCCGGCTGAGGCGCGACCGCCGCGCGCGCTCACGCCACCATAGGCGGCCCGAACACCGACCAGCCGGTCCGGTCGGCGAACATCTCCAGCGCGCGCACGCCCAGCATCGAATTGCCGTTCTGGTCGAGGTTGGGGGACCAGACCGCGATCGCGCCCTGTTCCGGCGCCACCGCCAGGATGCCGCCACCGACGCCGCTCTTGGCGGGCAGGCCGACCCGCATCGCGAAGTCGCCCGAGCCATCATAATGGCCGCACGTCATCATCAGGGCGAGCAGCTTGCGCATCCGCACTGCTACGGCATCGGCATCCTCATCGTCGGGATTGCGCCGGGTATGCGCCAGGAACAGCCCCGTCCGCGCCAGCCCGCGGCAATCGAGCATGATCGCGCATTGCTTGACATAGGCTTCCATCACCTCGTCCGGGTCGCTGTTGAGGTTGCCGTGGTGGCGCATGAAGCTCATCATCGCGCGGTTCAGGTCGCCGCCCTTGTGCTCGGAATCGAGCACGTCCTGGTTCAGCGCCACGTCGTCGACGCACGCATGATGGCGCACGAAATCCACCACCGCGCTGGCCTGTTTGTCGTCGTCCAGCTGCTCGACCAGGATGTCGACCACGGCCAGCGCGCCAGCGTTGATGAAGGGATTGCGCGGGATGCCGCCGGTCCGCTCCAGGTCGATGATTGAATTGAACGGGTCACCCGACGGCTCGCGCCCGACGCGCTTGAACACGTCGTCGCCCAGCGCGCACAGCGCCAGCTCCAGTGCAAAGACCTTGGCGATGCTTTGCAGCGGGAAGGGGGTGTCCGCCGCGCCGCCGGTGATCACCTCCTCGTCCATCGTCACCACGGCCATGCCGAAATCGCCCGGCGCCTTGCCCTCCTCCTTGGCATCCGCCGCGGCCTCGATCTCCACCGCATCAGCCTTAATCTCGCGGGCAATGTCCTGAACGATCCCGTGCAACGCCTGATCCATGTTGTTCTCCGCTTGTCTCAGCGGTCTAACTGGCGGGAGCCGGCATGGGTCCGCGTCGGCAAGAAGGCGCATCGCGGCAATGGCTCAACATTCGCCCTGATCACCGCTAAAGCGGCGCGCGATGCCACAGCCGATCAACATCCTGCACCTCCACTCCACCTTTGACCTGGGCGGCAAGGAGGCGCGCGCGGTGCGGCTGATGAACGCCTTTGGCGATCGTGCCCGGCACACGATCGTGTCGGGCATGGAGGGGCGCTATGGTGCGCGCGAGCGGATCGCCAGGGGCATCCGCTACGAAATCGCGCAGACGCCCCCGCCGTTGCAGGGCAAGCCCTCCGTTGGCCGCTACGATGCGATCGCCCGCTACATGCGCCGCTTCGATCTGGTGCTGACCTACAATTGGGGCGCCATCGACGGCGTCATGGCGCGCCGGGTGTTCGGGCGCGGCGTGCCGCCCGTGGTGCACCACGAGGATGGCTTCAACGAGGATGAGGCCGGCGGGCTGAAGCGCGAACGCAACCTCTACCGCCGGCTCGCACTGTCGGCCGCGCACGGTCTTGCGGTGCCCTCCACCACGCTGGAGCGGATCGCGCTCGAAACCTGGAAACAGCCGCGCGCGAAAGTTCACCGCATCGTCAACGGCATTGCCACCGAGCTCTATGCCAAACGCCCCGAGCCAAAGGCGATCCCCGGCTTCGTGCGCAAGCCCAAGGAAGTGGTGATCGGCACCGTCGCTGGCCTTCGCGCGGTGAAGGATTTGCCGGCGCTGGTCCGCGCCGCGGGAGGATTGTCGCACCGCTTCCGGCTGGTGATCGTTGGCGAGGGGCCGGAACGCGCCGCGATCGAACAGGCGGCGCTGGCGATGGGGATCGAGGACGAGCTGGTCCTTCCCGGCTTCCTCGACCGGCCGTATCGTTTCATGGGGCATTTCGACATGCTGGCGCTGTCCTCACGGTCCGAGCAATTTCCCATTGCGGTGGTCGAGGCGATGGCCGCCGGGCTGCCGATCGTCGCCCCGCCGGTCGGCGACGTTCCGTTCATGGTGGCGCCGGAAAACGCGCCCTTCATCACCAATTATCCGGGCGAGGTCAGGCTGCGCGACGCGATGCAGGCGCTGATCGCCGACCCTGAATTGCGACGCACCGTCGGTAACGCCAACCGCCGCAAGGCACAGGCGGAATATGACGAGCGGCAGATGATCGCACGGTACGCCGCGCTGTATGAATCAGCGCTCGGACGGCCGGGCGCACTGACAAGGGCGTAAATTGCTCGCGCCGTGCAACCTTTCTCGCTAGGGCGCCTTATTGGATTTTCGAGAGGTGATTTAAGGCCGTGGCGACTGCCGTGTTTAAGGGGCTCAAGCCCATCGTCTACAATGGCCGTGAGGTTTGGCCGCTGGTGGAAGGCGGCAAGGGTGTTGCGGCTACCAATCATGCGTCGGCCGGCGCATGGGCGGCCGCGGGCGGCATCGGCACGGTCAGCGCCGTCAACGCCGACAGCTACGATCCCGAAGGCAAGATCATACCGCAGGTCTATCACGCGCTGACGCGCCGTGACCGGCACGAGGAACTGATCGGATACGCCATCGAAGGCGCCGTGCAGCAGGTGCAGCGCGCCTGGGAGATCGCCGGTGGCAAGGGCGCGATCAACATCAATGTCCTGTGGGAAATGGGCGGTGCGCAGCGCGTGCTGCAAGGCGTGCTGGAACGGACCCGCGGCATGGTCGCCGGTGTCACCTGCGGTGCCGGCATGCCGTACAAGCTGAGCGAGATCGCGGCTTCGTACAACGTCAATTACCTGCCGATCGTCTCCTCCGGCCGCGCCTTCCGCGCGCTGTGGAAGCGCGCTTATTCCAAGGTGTCGGAGCTGCTGGCGGCGGTCGTCTATGAGGATCCCTGGCTCGCCGGTGGCCACAATGGCCTGTCCAATGCCGAAGACCCGCTGAAGCCGGAGGATCCCTATCCCCGCGTGAAGGCGCTGCGCGAAACGATGCGCGAGGGTGGCATTCCCGACACCACGCCGATCATCATGGCCGGCGGCGTCTGGTATTTGCGCGACTGGAACGACTGGATCGACAATCCGGAACTCGGCACCATCGCCTTCCAGTACGGCACGCGCCCGCTGCTGACGCAGGAAAGCCCGATTCCGCAGCAGTGGAAGGAGCGGCTGATGACGATCGAGGAGGGCGATGTCCTCCTGCATCGCTTCTCGCCGACCGGCTTCTATTCGTCGGCCGTCCGCAATCCTTTCCTGCGTAGCCTTGAGGCGCGCTCGGAACGCCAGATCGCTTTCTCGACGAAGGAGGCTGGCGACCACATCTTCCAGCTGGACGTGGGCGTGAAGGGCAAGAACTTCTGGGTCACCAAGGGTGATCTGCTGCGCGCGCGCGAGTGGTTCGGCCACGGCTTCACCGATGCGCTGAAGACGCCGGACAATACGCTCGTGTTCGTGACGCCGCAGGAAAAGGCGGAGATCCGCAAGGATCAGGCGGATTGCATGGGCTGCCTCAGCCAGTGCCTGTTCTCGAGCTGGGCGGATACCGAGACGAACTCGACCGGCCGTCTCGCCGACCCGCGCAGCTTCTGCATCCAGAAGACGCTGCAGGATATCGCGCACGGCGGCGATACGGAGGCGAACCTGATGTTCGCCGGCCATGCAGCCTATAATTTCAAGCGTGATCCCTTCTACTCGAACGGCTTCGTGCCGACGGTGAAGCAGCTGGTCGACCGGATCCTGACGGGCGACTGATCCTGTCTGGCCGGGGTCCGCGCTCCGGCCTTCAACCCCTCCACCGTCATCCTGCCTGGCGCCATTGCGCCAGAAGGATGACGGCCAGGGGGGGGCGCATCAATTGTCGATGGTGCCGATCACCGCGCCGGCGGTACCGCCCACCGCCGCGCCCTTTTCCACGCTGCCACCAGTGGCCGCTGCTACGCCAGCGCCACCTGCACCGCCAATTGCCGCGCCGCGCAGCGTCGAGCAGGCCGAGGTAGTCACGGCGGTGGCGCCAAGCATCAACAGAAGAAACGTCTTCTTCATCGCACATTCTCCGATCGAATTAACAACCGGACAATGCGCCCAACATAGGTTGCGTTCCGGCAGGACACGCAACTTTACAGTTCTCGGCTACTCAGACCCAGCCTTCCAGCACCTGGTCGGGCGGCCGATGACCATCGGCCCACATGCGAATATTGGTCATCACCTTTTCGCCGGTGGCCAGCCGCCCTTCGAACGTGGCCGATCCCATATGCGGCGTCATCACGACATTGGGCAGCGCCAGCAACCGCGGGTCGATCGCCGGTTCGTGCTTCCATACGTCCAGCCCCGCGCCCGCCAGCCGGCCCGCCTCCAGCGCGTCGATCAGCGCATCCTCGTCGACGATCCCGCCGCGGCTGGCGTTGATCAGATAGACGTGTGGGCGCAGCAGCGCGATCCGCTCGGCGCTGATCAGGTTTTCGCTGTCGGCGTTGCGCGGCGTGTGGATCGTCAGGATGTCGATATTGGCCAGCATCTCGTCCAGATTGGGATGCCATTGCGCCTGCAATTCGGCCTCCACCACCTTCGGCAGCCGGTGCCGATTGTGATAATGGATCGACAGGCCGAACGCGCGCGCGCGGCGCGCCACCGCCTGGCCGATGCGGCCCATACCGACGATGCCCAGCGCCTTGCCGCCGATGCGATGGCCGAGCATCCCGCCCGGGCTCCAACCCTTCCACTCGCCCGACCGCACCAGCTTCTCGCCCTCGGCCAGCCGGCGCGGGACGGAGACGATCAGCGCCATCGTCATGTCGGCGGTATCTTCGGTCAGCACACCGGGCGTGTTGGTGACGATGATGCCGCGCCGGCGCGCCGCCTTCAGGTCGATATGGTTCACGCCCGCGCCGAAATTGGCGATCAGCTTCAGCCGCTCGCCGGCACCCTCGATCAGTTCTGCATCGATCGTGTCCACCACCGTCGGCACCAGCACGTCGCAATCGGACATGGCAGCGGCCAGCTCCTCGCGGGTCATCGCCTTGTCACCGCGGTTGTTGACCGTGTCGAACAGGGCCTCCAGCCGGTCCATGGTGATGTCGGGCAATTCGCGCGTCACGATCACGCGGGGATTGGCGCAGCGGCGAGTATCGACCATGGCATTGGATTGGCGAAGCGCGGCGCGGGCGTCAACGATCGGTTGATGCGGCAGCCGTGCGGGCGCTACAGGAACGGCTTGGTCGACGGGGGTGTATCGATGCGGCGATGGACGGCGGGATGGGTGGCGCTTGCCGTGCTGTTCGGGCTGGTGGCCAATGAAGTCGCCGCGCAGGCCAAGGACAGGCCGAAACCACCCTATTTCGCCTCCATTTCGGCCGGAAAGGCCCGGATGCGCTCCGGCCCCGGACGCAGTTATCCGGCGACCTGGCTCTACGTCCGCGCCGACCTGCCGGTCCGCGTCGTCGACGTGTTCAAGGAATGGCGCAAGGTGGAGGATCCCGGCGGTACCCAGGGGTGGATGCTCGGCTCGCTGATCAGCAGCACGCGCACCGCGATGATCAAGGAGTCGATCGCCGAACTGCGTGACCGGCCCGCCTATGGCGCGCGCATCCTGTGGCGCGCCGAACCGGGCGTGATCGGCCGGGTCAGCCAATGCGCGCGCGGCTGGTGCCGCCTCGATATTCGCGGCCAGGCGGGCTTCGTGGAAATCAGCCGCCTCTGGGGCGTGGAACAAGAGGAAGTGCTGCCGTGATCGCTGGCTTTGACATGGACGCCTTTGTCAGCGCGACGCTTGCCGAGGATCTCGGCGGCGGCCGCGACGTCACGTCCGAGGCGGTGATCCCGGCCGACGCCCGGTTTGAGGGGGTGATGGCCACGCGCGACGCGATTGCCGTCGCCGGGCTGCCGATTGCCGCTGCCTTCTTTCGCCGGCTCGATCCTGATGCCTCGGTCGACCTTCTGGCCAGCGATGGCGATCGCGTCGCGGCCGGCACGCCGGTCATGCGGCTGGCCGGCCGCGCGCGGGCGCTGCTGACGGCGGAGCGGTCGGCGCTCAATACCGTCCAGCACCTGTCGGGCATCGCAACCCTGACCGCCGCCTATGCCGATCGTATCCGCGGCACCGGGGCCATCCTGCTCGACACGCGAAAGACGATCCCGGGACTGCGGCTGCTGGAGAAATATGCCACCCGCATGGGCGGTGCGCAGAACCATCGCATGGGGCTGTGGGATGCGGCGATGATCAAGGATAATCACATCGCCGTCGCCGGCAGCGTCGGGGAAGCAGTGCGCCGCGCCCGTGATGCCGGCGTCGCTGACATCATCGTCGAGGTCGACCGGGTGGAGCAGATCGAGCCAGCGCTCGCCGCCGGCGCGACGCGGCTGCTGCTCGACAACATGCCCCCGCAGATCCTGCGCGGTGCGGTGACGCTCGTCGGTGGGCGGGTACCCACCGAGGCATCCGGCGGCGTCACGCTGGATACGATCCGCGCCATTGCGGAAACCGGCGTCACCTACGTCAGCGTCGGGCGTCTCACCCAGTCCGCGCCTGCCGCGGATATCGGCCTCGACTTCGCTCTCGCCTGAGGAACCTCGCCGTTGATCCGTCCCCTGTCGATCAGGCGCTTTGAGCGCCTGTACCTTTTGGCGCTCGCGCTCGGCCTGCTCAGCACCATGCTCGACTGGCCTCAGCGTGTCGCAAGCTTCGCCAGCAATCCTGCGCTGGCGGAGATGGGCTGGCTGCTGCCGACATCGGTGGTCTTCAACATCACGCTGCGATTGCTGCTGTGGTATTTCACCGCCCGCCAGCCGAGCATCGCGGCCAAATGGTTCGTGGTGGTGCTTGCGGCGATCGCCTTCGTGATCCTGTTGTTCGGCCTGGTCGCGCTGATCGTCGGTGCCACGCCGTCGCTGGCGGCATCACTCGCCGGCCTTGCGTCGGGCGCGCTGTACGTCGTTTCGGCGGCCTATCTGTTTCGCCCCGATGCCAGGCTTTGGTTCGGCGAACATGCCGTTGAAGAACAGGAGTTTACCGAATGATCCGTGGCTTTGCTCTGGCGCTGGCGCTGATGCCGGGCGTGGCCGCCGCCCAGGCATATCAATGCTCGGTTCCGGCCGGCACGGACCTGCGGGTGCGTCCCGACCTGCCAAGCAAGAGCGAGCCACAGCGCCTGCTGCCAATCGGAAGTTATACGCTGGCGATCAGCTGGTCGCCGCAGCACTGCCGCACCCCCGATCGCGCCGCCCGCTCCACGTTCCAGTGCGGCAGCGGCAACCGCTTCGGCTTCGTCCTGCACGGCCTCTGGCCCGACGGGTTCGGCAAGGAGTGGCCGCAATATTGCAAGGCGACGCCGCTGATTTCGCAACGCACGGTGCGGGCAAACCTGTGCGCGACCCCGTCGGCGCAGCTGCTGCAGCATGAATGGGCCAAGCACGGCACCTGCATGCCCGGCGAAACGCCCGACAGCTATTTCGGCAAGGCGACCTCGCTCTTCAACGAGGTCCGCTATCCCGACATGAACGCCCTCGCGCGCCAGAGCCTGACCGCCGGCAAGCTCGCCACCGCAATCGCGCGGGTCAATCGCGGCATGCGCGCCGACATGATGCGCGTCACGACCGACCGCATGGGCTGGCTGAACGAGGTCTGGATCTGCATGGACAGGAAGTTCCGCTACACCCGCTGCCCGGCGCACCAGGGCGGCGTGAAGCCAAACGCCCGCGTCCGCATTTGGACCGGCAAGCGCTGAACGATCGCTCGCCCGCCCCGCGACGAACGGGGGCAGGGCGGGCGGATCAGCGCAAGGTCACCGCTTGCGCGTGAGTTCCCGCATCGCATCGTCCAGCCCGGCGAGCGTCAGCGGGTACATGCGGTCGTTCATCAGTTCGCGAATGATCTTCACCGATTGCGAATAGCCCCATTGCGCCTGCGCGACCGGGTTCAGCCAGACGGCGGCCGGGTAAGTAGTCGTCAGGCGGTTCATCCACACCGCGCCCGATTCCTCGTTGAAATGTTCCACCGAGCCGCCCGGATGGGTGATCTCATACGGGCTCATCGACGCGTCACCGACGAACACCAGCTTGTAGTCGTGCGGGAATTTGTGAAGCACGTCCCACATCGGCGTCCGCTCGGAAAAGCGGCGCTTGTTGTCCTTCCACACCCCTTCGTAAGGGCAGTTGTGGAAGTAGAAGAACTCCAGGTTCTTGAACTCGCTGGTGGCGGCCGAGAACAGTTCCTCACACAGCTTGACGAACGGGTCCATCGATCCGCCAACGTCGAGGAACAACAGCAATTTCACCGCATTGCGCCGTTCCGCGCGCATGCGAATGTCAAGCCAGCCCTGCCGCGCAGTCCCGTCGATCGTGCCGTCAATATCCAGTTCGTCCTGCGCGCCCTCACGAGCGAACTTGCGCAGCCGGCGTAGCGCGATCTTGATGTTGCGGGTGCCCAGCTCCTTGGTGTTGTCGAGGTTCTTGAACTCGCGCTGGTCCCACACCTTCAGCGCGCGCTTCTGCTTCGATTCGCCGCCGACGCGCACGCCCTCGGGGTTGTAGCCGGAGTTTCCGAACGGGCTGGTCCCGCCGGTGCCGATCCACTTGTTGCCGCCCTGGTGGCGCTTCTGCTGTTCCTCGAGCCGCTTCTTCAGCGTCTCCATAATCTCTTCCCAGGAGCCGAGCGACTTGATCGCCTCCATCTCCTCGGGCGTCAGGAACTTCTCGGAGACCGCCTTCAGCCAGTCTTCCGGAATCTGCGCGCCTTCCTGGATGAAGCTGTTCTCGATCCCCTTGAAAACCTTGGCGAACACCTGATCGAACTTGTCGAGCAGGCCCTCGTCCTTCACGTACACAGCGCGCGACAGATAGTAGAAATCTTCGGGCGTGCGATCGATCACCTCCGCATCGAGCGCTTCGAGCAGGAGCAGATGCTCCTTCAGGCTCGCCGGGATGCCCGCGACGCGCAGCTCATCGAGGAAGTTGAGGAACATCGGCCATCCGCCCCATCATTTATCTGCTCTTTTGCCGCTGATGACAGACTTGGCGGGATGGCGCCAGCATCGGACGCTGACGAACGCGGGCGCGCACGCTAGAGCGTCGGCCATGAGCCCAGTTGCGTCGCTTCCCCCGCCGCCGCCCCTTCGTGCGAGCGGCCATTGCCTCCTTCTCGATTTCGACGGCACTTTGGTCGACCTGGTGGATCGGCCCGACGCGATCGTGGTCGATGCCGAGCTAATTGATCTTCTTCACCAGCTCGCTGGAACCTTTGCCGGCCGTTTCGCCTTAGTCAGTGGACGATCAGTGGCGCAGATCGAGGGGTTCCTGGGTGATGCTGCCGCGGAAATCGCGGTGGTGGGCAGTCATGGCGCCGAACTGCGGCTGGGAGGCCGGAACATCGCGCCGGATCGTCCGTCCGCGCTGGTCGAGGCCGAGCGGGCATTCTCCGCGGCGTTCGCGGGCGAAGAGGGGGTTGTGGTCGAGGTGAAATCGCTGGGCGTTGCCGTTCATTATCGCATGGCACCGGAGCATGGCGCAGCCGCCCGGCGGCTCGCCGAACAATATGCTGATCGGGACGGGCTGGTTTTGCAGACCGGCAAGATGATGGTCGAACTGCGCGTCGGCGGCCACGACAAGGGCACTGGAATCGATGCGCTGCTGCGGCATGAGCCGTTTGCCGGGCACATGCCAGTGTTCGCGGGTGATGACGTGACCGACGAATCCGGCTTGGCGCTCGTCGCCGAGCGCGGCGGTGTCGGCGTGCTGGTTGGCGCCCCGCGCGAGACGGCGGCGAAGTTCCGCCTGGATGATGTGGCCGCCGTGCGCGCCTGGTTGGAGAAGGCGGCATGACCGCGACGATGGATCTGTGGCCGATCGGCAATTGCCAGGTATCCGCGCTGGTGGACCGCGCCGGCCGCTTCGTGTGGGGCTGCACCCCGCGCGTCGATGGCGACCCGGCCTTCTGCTCGCTGCTCGATGACAATCCCAAGGCCGGTGACGATGCGTTCGGCTTTTGGGAAATCGACATCGATCGCTGCCGCACGACGACGCAATCCTATCTGCGCAACACGCCCATTCTGGTCACCCGGCACGAGGATGAGGACGGCAATGCGATCGAGGTGATCGATTTCTGCCCGCGCTTCACCCGTAATGGCAGGCGCTATCGCCCGGTGGCGTTCGCCCGCATTGTGCGACCCGTCGCAGGCAGCCCGCGCATCCGCGTTCGCCTGCGCCCCGCCGTGACCTGGGGCTCCGCCCGGGCCAGGACGACGCGTGGGTCCAACCATATCCGCTACCTGCTGGACGACAGCGTGCTTCGCCTGTCGACCACGGCGCCGGTCGGCTGGATCGAGGATGAGCGGATGTTCCGCGTGGAGCGTCCGCTGCACTTCTTCCTCGGGCCAGACGAAAGCTTTTCCGACGACCTTCACGCTGCGCTCGACAATATGCTCGAGCGGACGATCGAAGAATGGCGGCATTGGGTACGCGGGCTCGCGACGCCCTATGAATGGCAGGAGGCGGTGATCCGCTCCGCCATCACGCTGAAGCTGTGCCAGCATGAGGAAACCGGCGCGATCGTCGCCGCGCTGACCACGTCGATCCCCGAACATGCAGATTCCCAGCGGAACTGGGACTATCGCTACTGCTGGGTCCGCGACGCTTACTATACCGTCCAAGCGCTCAACCGGCTGGGGGCGCTCGATGTGCTCGAAGGGTATCTCGAATATCTGCGCAACATCGTCGACAACGCCAAGGATGGCCACATCCAGCCGCTCTACGGCGTCGGCGGGGAGGCGACCCTGATCGAGTGGGAGGCGCCGGCGCTGTCGGGCTATCGCGGCATGGGGCCGGTGCGCGTCGGCAACCAGGCCTATGAGCAGATCCAGCATGATGCCTATGGCCAGATCGTCCTTTCCAACGCGCAAGCCTTCTTCGATCATCGCCTGTTGCGCGTCGCCGGGCGCGAGGATTTCGAGGCGCTGGAGCCGATCGGCGAGCGTGCCTGGCAGAAGTTCGATCAGCCTGACGCGGGCCTGTGGGAATTGCGCACCAAGAGCCATGTGCACACCTATTCGGCGGCGATGTGCTGGGCGGCATGCGACCGGCTCGCCAATGCCGCAGAGGCGCTGAAGCTCGACGACCGCGCCGATTTCTGGCGCGAGCGGGCAGAGACGATGCGCGTGCGGATCGAGGAAGCGGCCTGGCGCCCCGACACGCAGCGCATGTCGGCGACCTTCGGCGGCGACGACCTCGATGCCAGCCTGCTGCAGCTGCTCGACCTCCGCTTCCTTTCGCCCGACGACCCACGTTTCCGCACGACGCTGGAGGCGGTGGAGGGGGGCTTGCGCCGCGGATCGTACATGCTGCGCTACGCGACGGAGGATGATTTCGGCCTGCCGCACACGGCGTTCAACGTCTGCACCTTCTGGCTGATCGAGGCGCTTCATTTCACCGGCCGGGATGCCGACGCGCGTGAATTGTTTGAAGAAATGCTGGCGCGCTGCACCCCCGCCGGCCTGTTGTCGGAGGATATCGACCCGAATACCGGTGAATTGTGGGGCAATTATCCCCAGACCTACTCGCTCGTCGGCGTGATCAATTGCGCCGTCCTGCTCAGTAAACCCTGGAGTGCCAAACGTTGAGCCGTCTGATCGTCATCTCCAACCGCGTTTCTGCACCAACCCCGCAACAGCCAAGCGCACAAGGAGGATTGGCGGTCGCCCTGACCGCCGCGCTGCGCGAGGCGGACGGCATATGGTTCGGTTGGTCGGGGGAGACGGGCGAGACGGGTGAGCTGAAGTTCGAGACGTTCGATGGGGTGACCTCCGCCACGATCGATCTGCCGGAACAGGACGTGGAGGAATATTACGACGGCTATGCGAACCGCACGCTCTGGCCACTGTTCCACTATCGCCTCGGCCTGACCGAGTTCGAACGCGATTTCCAAGGCGGCTACGAACGGGTGAACCGGCTGTTCGCCGAAGTGATCAGCCCACATATCGAGCCCGATGACCTGATCTGGGTTCACGATTACCACATGATCCCGCTCGGCTGGCTGCTGCGCCAGCAGGGCATCACCAATCGCCTAGGTTTCTTTCTGCACATCCCCTGGCCGCCGACCGACCTGCTGCATGCCCTGCCCGAGCATCGGCGGTTGGTGGAGGCGCTGTTCGCCTATGACCTGGTCGGCTTCCACACGCGCGAATGGCTGGAGACGTTCCACGATTATGTCGTCCGGGAGATGGGCGGCACGATCGAGGATGATGACCGCGTCACCGTCGGCGGCCGCACGATCCGGGCGATCGCCTGTCCGATCGGCATCGACGCGCGCGAATTCATCGCCAGCGCGCAGAGCAATGAGGCGGTGACGACCCAGAACCGCGTCGTCGAAAGCCTGAGCGGCCGTCGCCTGATCGTCGGCGTCGACCGGCTGGATTATTCCAAGGGGCTGGAGGAACGGTTCAACGGTTATCTTCGCTTCCTCGATACCTGGCCCGACGCCCATGCCCAGGTCACGATGCTCCAGATCGCGCCTCCGTCGCGTGCCAGCGTGCAGAGCTATCAGGACATTCGCGCAACACTCGACGCGCTGTCCGGCCGCATCAACGGGGCGCATGCGGAAATCGACTGGGTGCCGTTGCGCTACGTCAACCGCGGGCTGCCGCGCGGCGTGCTCGCGGGTGTCTATCGCGCCGCCAAGATCGGGCTGGTCACCCCGCTTCGCGACGGCATGAACCTTGTCGCGAAGGAGTTTGTGGCGGCGCAGGATCCCGAGGATCCCGGCGTGCTGATCCTGTCCCGCTTCGCTGGCGCCGCGGCGCAGCTTACCGGGGCATTGCTGATCAACCCCTACAGCCCCGACGAGATGGCGGACGCAATCGAGCATGCGCTGAACATGCCGCGTGACGAGCGGATCGCGCGCTGGCGTCCGATGTTCGACAATGTCGTCGACGAGGACGTGATCTGGTGGCGCAAGCGCTTCACCGAGGTGCTGGCGTCGACGGAGCGGGTGGCAGAGGTGGCGCTGGAGGTCTGACCGCGCTTGCGCCGCTTGCACGAAGGGGGCGTGGCAACCCATAGGCGGCGCATGACCTCTCGCGCCAGCGCTGCCCTCGTCCTGATCCTATTGCCCACTGCGGCCCACGCCCAGGCGGGTCCCGACATCGTCGTCACTGGCCGCGGGCTCGACGACCGTCCCGGCGACCGTACCGCAGACGTAGTCACGATCGACGCGCAGCGGATCAGCGCCAATGCCAGCGATCGGCTGGAAAGCGTTCTCGCTGATGTCGCGGGGCTGCAGCAGTTTCGCCGCTCGGACTCGCGCTCGGCCAATCCGACCAGCCAGGGCATTTCGCTGCGCGGGATCGGCGGCAACGCGTCCAGCCGCGCGTTGCTGGTGCTCGATGGCGTGCCGCAGGCAGATCCGTTCGGCGGATGGGTGCCATTTCCGGCCTATGCCACCGATCGGATCGGCCGCATCCGTGTCACCCGCGGCGGGGGGAGCGGCTATTTCGGCCCCGGCGCGCTTGCTGGCACGGTCGAACTGGAAAGCGCTGACCCGCGCGATCGCCCGACGCTGCTCGGCAGCCTTGCCTATGGCAGTCGCGATTCGCTCGATGCACAGGCGTCGGGCACGTTTCTGTCGGGACCGGGCTTTGCCACCGTCTCGGCCGCCTATGCGCGTGGCGACGGCTTCATCCCGGTGGTCGCGGCAGATCGCGGTCCGGCCGACCGGCCCGCGCCTTACGAACAAGCATCGGCGGCGCTGCGCGGGGTCATCCGCGTGGCGCCCGATACCGAGCTTCAGGCCAATGTCAGCGGCTTCACCGATCATCGCGAACGCGGCACCGCCTTCACTGCCAATCGCAGCGAGGGGGCTGACGCCAGCCTGCGCATCGTCGGGCGCGGGGCGTGGGGCTATTCGGCGCTGGCCTATCTCCAGACCCGCTCCTTCGCGTCGCAATTCGCCAGTGTCTCCGCAGGCCGGGTCAGCGCCAGCCAGACGCTCGACCAGTATAACACCCCTGCCACCGGTATCGGCGCGCGGTTCGAGATCGTGCCGCCCGTCGGTGCGGGCCGCGACCTGCGCCTGGGCATCGACGTGCGCGACGTGACCGGGCGCACCCAGGAAAATTACACCTATGTCGGCGGTGCGCCCACGCGGCGGCGCATCGCCGGCGGCAGCAGCAAGACGACCGGCATCTTCGCCGACGGCAGCGTGGAGGCAGGACGCTGGACGCTCACCCTGGGCGGGCGCCTCGATCGCTGGCGCATCGCCGACGGGCAGCTTGACGAATATACGCTGGCGACCGGCGTGCCCTTGACGGCCAGCCGCTTTCCGGAGCGCGACGGCACCGAATGGACCGGTCGCGCCGGTCTCGCCTTCGCGCCGGTGGAGGCCGTCATTTTGCGGGTGAGCGGCTATCGCGGCTGGCGCTTGCCGACGCTCAACGAATTGTACCGCCCGTTCCGGGTCGGCGCCGATGCCACCGCCGCCAACCCGGATCTCGCGCCCGAGCGGCTGAGCGGCGTCGACGGCGGCGTGACGCTGGCGCCCCTGGCCAATCTGACGCTGTCCGCCACCGTGTTCTGGAACCGGCTGGACAATGCCATCGCCAATGTGACCGCGGGGCAGGGGCCGGGCACCTTCCCGGGCGTCGGCTTCGTCAACGGCGCCTATCGCGTGCGGCAGAATTTGGACGCGATCCGCTCCAAGGGGCTTGAGCTGGACGCGCGCTGGCAGGCGGGGCCGGTGTTCGCCATCGCCTCGTGGAGCCATGTCGATCCGCGGGTGGAAGCATCAGGTGCCGCCGCGCCGCTCGACGGCCTGCGCCCGGCGCAGACGCCGCGCGATCAGTTGTCGGGCACGCTCGGCTGGCGTCAGGGCGCTTGGACCGCGTCGGCGACGCTGCGCCACATGTCCGGCCAGTTCGAGGACGATCAGAACGCCCGCGTGCTTGCCCCCGCAACGACGCTCGACGCGTATCTGTCGGTGCCGGTGACGCGAGGGCTTGCGATCGAGGCGCGGGGCGAAAACCTGTTCGATGCGCTGGTCGAAGCGGGCGTCAGCGGCGCCGATGTGATTGAACGTGCGACGCCGCGCACCTTGTGGATCGGCGTGCGCTTCAGCGGCTAGGCGCGCCCGTCACGAAAGGGCGGCTTCGGCGCTGGCGTCCGTTTCGCTGGCGCCCGCGTCGTGCTGCAGTCCGTCGATGGCCGCGTTGATGCACGTCATCAACGCGCGGATCACGTCCGGGCTGGGCTGATCCTGCTCGGTCACGCGTCGCTGGAAAACGCCGGCAGCAATCGTCTGGATCATTTCCGCCACCTGGATGAACCGGCTCGACGACACCGATGCCGGCACAAGCAGGCACAAGGCAGACGTCAGCTCGCTGCGCATCCGCTCCCGCACCGCGCGGACGATTTCGGCAATCCGCTCGTTGCGCGATGCCTCGGCCATGATCTCCGCCACGAGTCGTCCCCCCTCGGGTTCTCGCACGCAACGAACTGACCGATCCACGCGCGCACCACGGCGGGATCACCCGTGGCGCCCGCGGCGCACAGGCCACGTTCCGACAGAAAGTCTTCCAGATCGCGCGCGACGATCTCCGCCACGATCGCTTCCTTGTTGGCGAAATCGCGATAGATCTGCCCGACGGCAATTCCCGACGTCTGCGCGATCTGCGCCATGCCCGTGCCGTGGAACCCGGTCGCCGCAAAGGCTTCACGTGCCGCCTGGATCAATTTCTCGCGCCGTGCGTTTGCCCGCCCGATGCGCAAGCCGGGGAGGGCTGCGCCACATTGTTCGATGACCTCTCTCCTCGACTTGACGCGTTTTCCAGTTCGCAGTAGCAGCAAACGTGAGTGAACGATCACTCACTTTATTTCAGAGAACGATATGGCATTCAAGAGGGTCGCGCTATCAGCCCTGCTGCTGGCGTCGGTGTCCGCCTGTGGTGGGCAGAACGATCAGGGTCAGCAGCAACAGCAGGCGGGACCCCCTCAGGTATCGGTCATCACCGTCCAGCCGCAGGCTGTGACGCTGACAACGACCTTGCCGGGCCGCACGGCCGCGTTTGAAACCTCCGAAGTGCGCCCGCAGGTTAATGGCCTGATCGTTGAGCGCCTGTTCACGGAGGGCGATTCGGTTCGTCGCGGCCAGCCGCTCTTCCGCATCGATCAGCAGCCCTATCTCGCCGCGGTCGCCAGCGCGCGGGCGTCGCTCGCGCGAGCCCGCGCCGCCATCGCCTCCAGCGCGGCGCTGCAGCGTCGCTATGGCGAACTGGTGAAGATCAACGCGATCTCGCGCCAGGAATATGACAATGCGATCACGTCTGCACAGCAGGCGCAGGCCGACGTCGCGGCCCAGCAGGCGGCCTTGCGCTCCGCACAGATCGATCTTGAGCGCACCACGGTCCGCGCGCCGATCTCCGGCCGGATCGGTCGCGCGCAGTCGACCACCGGCGCGTTGGTGACCTCGGGCCAGACCAATCCGTTGACCACCATCCAGCGCCTCGATCCGATCTATGTCGATGTGCCGCAATCGAGCGCCGACCTCCTGCGCCTGCGTCAGTCGATCGCGGCTGGCGAGCTGTCCCGCGGCGGCGGCGCCGCGCGCGTTCGCTTGCGGCTCGAGGATGGCTCGCTTTACCCGATCGAGGGCAAGCTGCAGTTTACCGACGTCACCGTCGATCCGACCACCGGAACGCAGACGATCCGAGCGATCTTCCAGAACCCGCGCGGCCTGCTGCTGCCGGGCATGTACGTCCGCGCCGAACTGGTCGAGGGGACGGAGCGCAACGGCATCCTGGTGCCGCAGCGCGCCGTGCAGCGCAACGAAAGCGGCCAGGCCACTGCGATGGTGGTCGGACGGGACAACAAGGTCGAACCGCGGATCCTCACCACCGATCGCACGATTGGCGAGGACTGGCTGGTAACCGCCGGGCTGAAGCCTGGGGATCGTGTCATCGTGGAAGGTGGCGGCGGCATGCTGCGTCCGGGCATGCCCGTCTCGCCCAAGCCGTGGAACCCGAATGCGGCGCCCGCTGGCACGGGTGCCCCTGGCGCGCCCGGTCAGCCGCAAGGCAAGGGGCAACCACAAGGGCAGCCGCAGGGGCAGGGGCAGGGGCAGGGACAACCGGCCCAGGCTGGCCAACCCCAGGCGCAGCCCAACGGCCAGGCTCAGGCGAAGTAACCCTACATGGCACGCTATTTCATCGATCGACCCATCTTCGCATGGGTGATCGCGATCGTCCTGATGCTGGCTGGCGTCATCGCCATCCGCAGCCTTCCCGTCGCGCAGTTCCCGGAGATCGCGCCACCCACGGTGTCGATCACCGCGACCTATCCGGGCGCGGATGCGACGACGCTGGAACGCACCACCACGCAGATTATCGAGCAGCAGCTGCGCGGCATCGATAACCTGCGCTATTTTTCGTCCTCGTCCTCCTCGTCGGGCGTGCTCACGATCACGCTGACGTTCGAACAGGGCACCGATCCTGACATCGCGCAGGTGCAGGTTCAGAACAAATTGCAGGCGGCGACTCCGCTGCTGCCGCAGGAAGTGCAGCAACAGGGCATTCAGGTTCAGAAGTCCGCCGCCAGCTTCCTCGTCATCGTCGGCCTGTATTCGGAAGACGGCTCGCACTCGATCACTGACCTGTCGGACATGGTCGTGTCGCGGCTGCAGGACCCGGTCAGCCGCGTGAACGGCGTGGGCGAGCTTCAGATCTTTGGCTCGCAATATGCGATGCGCATCTGGATCGATCCGCTGAAGCTGAACAACTATCAGCTCACCATCGCCGATGTGACCAATGCCGTGCGGGCGCAGAATGCCCAGGTCTCGGCCGGCCAGATCGGTGCTCAGCCCGCTCCCAAGGAGCAGATGCTGAACGCGACCGTCTCGGTCCAGTCACGCCTCCAGACGCCGGAGCAATTCGGTCAGATCCGCCTGAAGACGACGGAAAATGGCGCGGTTGTTCGGTTGGCCGACGTGGCTCGGGTTGAGCTTGGCGCCGAGAATTACGGCTTCGATACCAAGTTCAACGGCAAGCCCGCCTCGGGCTTCGGCGTCCGTCTTGCCGCGGGTGCCAACGCGCTCGACACCGTCGACGCGGTGAAGGCCGAAGTGGAATCGATCGCCAAGGGTTTCCCGGCCGACGTCAAGGTCGTCTACCCGTTCGATACCACGCCGTTCGTCCGCCTGTCGGTGGAACAGGTCATCCACACGCTGGTCGAGGCTGTGGTCCTCGTCTTCCTGGTGATGTTCCTGTTCCTGCAGAACTGGCGCGCCACGCTGATCCCGACGATCGCGGTGCCGGTCGTGCTGCTCGGCACGTTCGCGATCATGCAGGTGGCGGGCTTCACCATCAATACGCTGACCTTGTTCGGCATGGTGCTGGCCATCGGTCTATTGGTCGACGACGCGATCGTTGTGGTCGAGAACGTCGAGCGTCTGATCGTCGACGAGGGGCTCAGCCCGAAGGACGCCGCGCGCAAGTCGATGGACGAAATCTCGGGCGCGCTGATCGGCATCGGCATGGTGCTGTCGGCGGTGTTCCTGCCGATGGCGTTCTTCGGCGGTTCCACGGGCGTCATCTATCGCCAGTTCTCGATCACGATCGTCTCGGCGATGATCCTGTCGGTCCTGGTGGCGTTGATCCTGACGCCGGCACTTTGCGCCACCATCCTGAAGCCGCACGATCCGACCAAGCACGAAGGCAACGGGATTTTCGCCCGCTTTTTCCGCTGGTTCAACCGCACCTTTGAAAAGGGGACGGTCAAGTACGAGCGGGGCGTGAAGAAGACCGCGCGCAGCTGGAAGCGCTCGATGCTCGTCTATCTGCTGATCGTCGGCGGCATGGTGCTGCTGTTCGCCCGGCTGCCCAGCGCCTTCTTGCCCGACGAGGATCAGGGCACGGTCATCGCGCTGGTGCAGGGACCGGCGGGCGCCACCACCGCGCGCACCGACAAGGGCCTCGACCTCGTCCGCAACTATTTCCTCGAGCAGCCGGGCGTGCAGTCCGTCTTCACCATCAACGGCTTCAGCTTCGCCGGGCAGGGGCAGAATGCGGGTCTCGCCTTCATCAGCCTGAAGCCGTGGGACGAACGGCCGGGGATCGACAACAAGGCGCAGACCATCGCGGCTAAGTCCATGGGGGTATTCTCGAAGTACGAGGACGGCATGATCTTCGCGCTGGTGCCGCCCGCGGTGCAGGAGCTGGGCAACGCCACTGGCTTCGACCTGCAACTCGTCGACACGGGCGGGATCGGCCATGAAAAGCTGACCCAGCTGCGCAACATGGTGCTGGGCATGGCGATGCAGGACAAGCTGATCGCGCAGGTTCGCCCGCTCAGCCTGGAGGACGCGCCCCAGCTGAAGGTCGATATCGATCAGGACAAGGCGCGCGCGCTGGGCCTTGATCTGGCGACGGTCAATTCGACGCTGGCGACGGCGTGGGGCGGCTCCTACGTCAACGACTTCATCGACCGCGGCCGCGTGAAGCGCGTCTACGTCCAGGCCGATACGCCCTATCGTGTCCGGCCGGAGGATATTGCCGACTTCTACGTCCGCAACGACCAGGGCCAGATGGTGCCGTTCACCTCCTTCTCGACGGTGAGCTGGACCAACGCGCCGGTGTCGCTGACTCGCTACAATGGCCAGCCCGCGATGCAGTTGCAGGGTTCACCGGCGCCGGGCGTCAGCACCGGTGCCGCGATGGAGGCAATGGAGCAAATTCAGGCCAAGCTCCCACCCGGCACCGCGCTGGAGTGGACCGGGCTGTCGTTCGAGGAACGGCTGTCTGGTGGCCAGGCACCGGCACTCTATGCCTTGTCGCTGCTGATCGTCTTCCTGTGCCTCGCGGCATTGTACGAAAGCTGGTCGGTGCCGATCGCGGTGATGCTGGTGGTCCCCTTGGGCGTGATCGGTGCGCTCCTGGCGGCGACGCTGACCGGGCTGAACAACGACATCTACCTTCAGGTCGGCCTCATCACCACGATTGGTGTGGCGGCGAAAAACGCGATCCTGATCGTGGAGTTCGCGGAGGAACGTATCGCGGAAGGGATGAAGCCGTTCGACGCGGCGGTGGAGGCTGCGCGACTACGCCTACGTCCGATCCTGATGACCAGCCTTGCCTTCATCTTCGGCGTGCTGCCGCTGGCGATCTCGACCGGCGCGGGTGCCGGTGGTCAGAATGCAATTGGCCGGTCGGTGGTGGGCGGCATGTTCTCCGCGACGGTGCTGGCGATCTTCCTGGTTCCGACCTTCTTCGTCGTCGTCTCGCGGCTGTTCGGCCACGGCAAGGACGATGAGGGGGATCAGAACGTCAACAACTACGAACCGTTGCGTGACGACGGGGACGATGGCGACGCAGGGCGCGATCGTGGCCCGACGCCGCAGGGAGCATGATCCAGATGAAGTCCCGTTCCCTCCTGGCGGCGCTCGCCGTCGCCACCACCCTGTCGGGCTGCAATCTCGCGCCCAAATATGTCCGCCCGGTCGGCGCCGCCCCGGAAACCCTGCCGCAAGGTGGGATCTATCCACGCGCCGCGACCGATGCGCCGGACATCACCCAGGTGGGCTGGCGCGATTTCTTCCTCGATCCGCGGCTTCGGCAAGTGATCGATACCGGCCTTGCCAACAATCGTGACCTGCGGATTGCCGCCGGCAACGTGTTGCAGGCGCGGGCGCAATATCGCGTCCAGCGTGCCAGCCAGGTGCCGAACACCACCATTTCCGGTTCGGGCACCTACACCAACAACGTCTTCGGCGCGGCCGGCGGCGGGCTCGGCGCTGGCGGAATGGCCGGCGGCGGCACGGGCACTGGCACCGGGTCTGGCACCGGCACCGGCGGTGTTGGCGGCGGCACGGGTGTCGGCGCCGGGGCAGGGGCTGGCGCGGTTGGCGGCGGGATCGGCTCGGCCTCGTCGAACCTTGAGTTCTACTCGGTCAACGCCGGCTTCTCGCAGTTCGAGCTCGATCTCTTCGGTCGCGTCCGCAACCTCTCGCGCGCCGCGCTGGAGCAATATTTCGCTTCCGAAGAGGCGCAGCGCACCGCGCGGATCAGCCTCATCGCCGAAATCGCCAATGCCTGGCTGACCATGGCGGCGGACCAGGAACAGCTGCGGATCAGCCGCGAGACGCTGAAGGCGTTCGAACAATCGCTGGAGCTCACCCGCGCGCAGTTCCGCATCGGCGTCGCGTCCGAGCTGGAGGCGCGGCAGGCGGAGACCAATTACCAGGCCGCGCGCAATGACATTGCGGCGCTGCAGACTCAGGTTGCCCGCGATCAGAATGCGCTGAACCTCCTCGTCGGCGCCACCGTGCCCGCGGACCAGCTGCCGACCGAACTCGGCAACGCACCGGTGACCCGCGATGCGCTGCCCGGCAATCTGTCCTCGGAAGTGCTGCTGCGCCGTCCTGACGTGCTCCAGGCGGAGCATCAGCTGATTGCCGAGAACGCCAACATTGGCGCGGCGCGCGCGGCATTCTTCCCGCGTATCTCGCTCACCGCGACGATCGGGACGATCTCTACCGCGCTGTCGGGTTTGTTCGGCGGCGGCAGCTTCACCTACAATGCCGCGCCGTCGGTCGCACTGCCGCTGTTCGACGGCGGTCGCAACGCCGCCAATCTCGACTATGCCAAGGCGTCGCAGCAGGTGGCGGTCGCCACCTACGAACGCGCAATCCAGACCGCGTTCCGCGAAGTGTCCGATGCGCTCGCGCAGCGCGGCACGATCGAGGAGCAGGTCGCCGCGCAGGCGGCGCGGGCGGAGGCAGCCTCGGTGGCGGCCCGCCTGTCCGACGCGCGCTACCGGGCAGGCGTGGATTCCTTCCTCGTGGCGCTCGACGCACAGCGCACCGCTTATGCTGCACAACAGCAATTGGTGACGACGCGTCTGGCGCGCGGAAGCAATCTTGTGGAACTCTACCGGTCGCTGGGTGGTGGATTAAACTAACTGCCTTGCCTCCCGGAACGTTTTTGTTACTCTCCCGTACTTAGGAAGAGGAGAGAGCCAATGACGCCACAAGAGCGCGCGGGCGAAGAATCCCTGGTGATCCTGCAAAGCCTGCTTTGCTTGCTCCGGGAGAAAAACGTGCTGACCCGCGCGGATATCGAAACGCTGACCGATCGGGTGGCGATGCGCGCGAGCCAGGCAGAGCGCGATCCGATCCCCTGTTGCGCCGAGGCCGCGCGCAGCGCCGCGCAGGAGATGGCGAAGATCGCCAGCTATATCGGCCCGCATTACGGCGGGAAGCACCGACGCAGCTGACCTGCGACACGCTAGGCGCTTGCCCGCGAACCGAATCGCGGGCAGCGCGTTGGCATGTCGATGAAGCTTTTCCACGTAAGCGATGTGCACTTCGGTGCTGAGGATCCCGCTGCGCTCGACTGGTTCGCGCAATGCGTCGCCGACGAGTCGCCCGATGCGGTGATCATGACGGGCGACCTGACCATGCGCGCCCGCACCCGCGAATTTGACGCCGGTGGAAAGTGGCTGATGTCGCTCGGCGTCCCGGTGACGATCGAGGTCGGCAACCATGATTTGCCCTATTATTGGGATCCGTTGCGCCGGCTGTTCAGTCCGTACAAGCGCTATGGTGCGGCGGAACGCATGATCGAAAAGACTCTCGACCTGCCCGGCATCACGATCGTCCCGCTCAAGACAACGGCCCGCGCGCAATTGCGGCTCAACTGGTCAAAGGGGCATGTCAGCCGCGACGCGCTGAACAATACGCTGGACCTGATCGCCGCGGCGCCGCGAGGCAACCTCATCTTCGTCGCTGGTCACCATCCCCTGATCGAAGGAGGGACGCGCGGCACCGCCAAGACACGCAATGGTGACGAGGCACTGAAGGCGCTGGCGGAGGCCGGCACCCATGCCGTCCTGTCGGGCCATGTGCATGATCCCTTCGACAAGCCAGTGACATTTGGCGACTGGACGGTACGGATGATCGGCGCGGGAACATTGTCAAAACGGCTGCGCTCGTCACCGCCGGCGTTCAACGAGATCAGGATCGCCGATGGCCGGTTCGAAACCCTGGCCCGGACCCTCTCGCCAGAACCCAAGCATCCGATCAGCGTCACCGCCCAAAGCGGCGCCCTGCGCTAGAGGGCAGCCCACGCCGCCGGGCAGCGGCCATGAAAAAGGCCGCCGGCGCCATCTCAGCGCCAGCGGCCCATTGATCATCTGCGGAGGGGCTTGGCCCCCCCCCGAGTGGATCAGTTCGCGGTCAGCACCGACACCGCACCGCCCTGCGGCGCGCGGAAAGCGACCGGCGTGCCGCCGACGTTGCCACGGACCTTCTCGCCCTCGACGACCAGGCGGAAACGGTCACCGCCGACGCGACGGCCGGTGATCACGGTCGCGCCTTCGCGGCCTTCGCTGGTCTTGTAAACGTAGGTCTGGTTCTCGTGCTGGAAGCTCTTCTCGTCCTGCGCCTGCGCAGCAAACGGCGCCAGTGCAGTGAGGAAAGCGGCGGTCATGATGAGCTTGCGCATGGTAGGATTCCTCGGTTTGAAACCAAATCTTTTCGCAAGTGCACAATAGATGCTGCGCCGCACCAACCAAAGCGCAAAAGTCGAAAATACAGTTGCAGCGGACGCAATCGCGAGCGGATTTGTCGCGCTCGTCGCATTGGTCTATCGCGCGCGTCTTCACGAACACGATTGGTTGCCATGACGCTCTATTCCCGTTTCGCCGCTTACGTTGACGCTGCCCTCGATGCGCTCGAGGCAGCTGGCGACCTGCCGTTGGGGATCGAGCGCCGCGCCGTGACCGTGGAGCCGCCGCGTGACCCCGCCCATGGTGATCTCGCCACCAATGCGGCGATGGTGCTGGCCAAGGCTGCAAAGACGAACCCGCGCGCGCTGGCCGAGAAGATCGGCGCTGCATTGCAGCAGCTGGATGAGGTTGCCGCGGTCGAGATCGCCGGTCCTGGCTTCATCAACCTCCGGCTGGTCGATGACAGCTGGCGGGCGGAACTTGCCGCGATCCATGATCGTGGCGCTGACTATGGTCGCTCCACCGTAGGGCAGGGTACCACCGTCAACATCGAATATGTCTCGGCCAACCCGACCGGCCCGATGCACATGGGCCATTGCCGCGGCGCGGTGGTAGGGGATGCCCTGGCGTCGCTGCTGGAGTTTGCCGGCAACCGCGTGATCCGCGAATACTATGTCAACGATGCGGGCGGTCAGGTCGACGTGCTCGCGCGTTCCGCACACCTGCGTTACCGTGAGGCGCTGGGCGAGGATGTTGGCGCGATTCCCGAAGGCCTTTACCCCGGCGACTATCTGGTCCCGGTGGGCCAGCAGCTCGCCCAGGAATTCGGTGATCGCTATGCGACTGCGCCCGAGGCTGACTGGCTGCCCCTGTTCCGCACGCGCGCGGTCGATGCCATGCTGGTGCTGATCAAGGCCGATCTGGCGCTGCTCGGTATCCACCACGACGTATTCTCGTCGGAGGCTGAGCTTCAGGCCGAGGGCAAGCCCCAGGCGGCCGAGGCGTGGCTGCGCGCCCGCGACCTCGTCTACGACGGCACGCTGGAAGCGCCCAAGGGAGAGACACCTGAGGATTGGGAGCCGGTCGAGCTGCCCTTGTTCCGCTCCACGCTGTTCGGCGACGATCAGGACCGCCCGATCAAGAAGTCGAACGGCCAGTGGACCTATTTCGGCGCCGACCTCGCCTATCACTTCCAAAAGGCGCAGACGGCGGATGCGCTGATCGACATCTGGGGCGCGGACCACGCCGGTACCGTGAAGCGCATCCAGGCAGCGGTCGCGGCGCTGACCGAGGGGCGCACCCGCTTCGACGTGAAGCTGGTGCAGATGGTGCGCCTGCTGCGCGGCGGCGAGCCGGTGAAGATGTCCAAGCGCGCCGGCAACTTCGTCACGCTGGCGGACGTGGTGCGCGAAGTCGGCAAGGACGTCGTCCGCTTCACCATGCTGACTCGCCGCTCCGACGCGCAGATGGACTTTGACTTTGCCAAGGTGGTGGAGGCGTCGAAGGATAATCCCGTCTTCTACGTCCAATACGCCCATGCGCGCGTCGCCTCGCTGCGGCGTCGTGCAGCCGAAGCGGGGCTGGACCTGTCCCATCCCGACGTGTCCCGGCTTGATACGGAGGAACTGGCGCTGGTGCAGCTGGCGGCGCAATTCCCGCGTGTGGTGGAAACGGCCGCTGCGGCACGTGAGCCGCATCGAATTGGCTTCTACCTGTATGACTTGGCAGCGGCATTTCACGCGCTATGGAATGTCGGTAACGATCGGCCCGACCGCCGCTTCCTGCTGCCCGACGACCCGGCGATGACGGCGGCGCGTCTGTTCTTGGCGGAAGGCGTCGGACAAATTATCCGCAACGGTCTCTCCATCATGGGCGTGGAGGCAGTCTCGGAGATGTGATTCATGGCGACCGAGGAATTCGATCTCAGGGATGAAGACCGGCTTCCGTGGCTTGAGACGGTGGAGCCGGACGAGCCGGAAGGGCCGGGCGTGCTGCGCGTCCTGCTGTTGGTCGCCGTCGGCCTCGTGCTTCTCGCCGCCATCGTCTTTGCCGTATTCAGCTTCCAGACCCGCGCGCCGGACGGCCAGGGTGAACTGATCGCCGCGCAGCCGGGCGACTATAAGGTGAAGCCGGATGATCCCGGCGGGCTGAAGGTCGACGGGGAAGGGGATTCGGCGATCGCCGCCAGCGCGGGGGCAAGCGCCACCGCCGCGATCGATCTGAAGGCCGTGCCAGAGGCGCCGATCGCCGGCCGCCGCGCCGACGCGCCGGCACCGGCCACCGACGGCAGCGCACGCACCGTCGCTGAGGTTCCCGGCTCGGGCGGACGGCTGGTCGCCGCCGCACCGATGGCCGCACCGAAGAAGCAGATACCGGGTGCCAACTCGGGCGGGTCGCTGGTCCAGCTCGGCGCCTTCCCGAGCGAGGCGGCGGCGAACACCGCGTGGAGCGCGGTGGCCAAGCGCTTCTCCTATGTCGCGACGCTGGGCAAAACCGTCCAGCCCGCCGAGGTCAACGGCCGCAAGGTCTATCGCCTGAAGGTGAATGCCGGCAGCGCGGACGCCGCGAGTGATCTGTGTGGCCGCCTGACCGTCGCCGGCGAGAAGTGCTTCGTCACCAGCTGACCGCGGCGGGACGCCCGCGCGCCGGGGTGGAAACCCCCGGCGGACCCGCTAATACCGGGCCATGAAGCCAGTGATCTTTGGCCTGTCCGGGCCGACGCTTACCTCCGACGAACGCGCATTCTTCGCCGAGGCGCGTCCGGCGGGGTACATCCTGTTCAAGCGCAATTGCCTCGATCGTCAGCAGCTTCGCGCGCTGACCGACGAGCTGCGTACGCTGGAGGGTCGCTCGGACGTCGCGATCCTGGTCGATCAGGAAGGCGGTCGCGTCGCCCGGCTGGGACCCCCGGAATGGCCCGCCTTTCCCGCCGGCCCCGATTTCGACCGCCTGTATGACATCGCGCCTATGTCCGCGATCGAGGCAGCGCGCGCCAATGCGCAGGCGCTCGGGCTGATGATGGCGGAGGTCGGGATTACCGTCGATTGCCACCCGATCCTCGACGTGATCGGCCCCGGCACCACTGAGGCGATCTCGATCCGCGCTTTCGGCAGCGAGCCAAAGCGTGTCGCCGCGCTTGGCCGCGCGACGCTCGAAGGGCTGGCGGCCGGCGGCGTCGTCGGGGTGCTCAAGCACATGCCGGGCCACGGCCGGGCCAAGGTAGATTCGCACCATCTGCTCCCCACCGTCACGGCGACCGCGGCGGAGCTGGAGGATGATCTCGCGCCGTTCCGCGCGCTGGCCCATGCGCCGATGGGCATGACCAGTCACATCGTGTTCGAGGCGTGGGATGCTGAGCGCCCCGCCACCATGTCTCCGACCATCATCAACGATGTGATCCGCGGCAAGATCGGCTTTGATGGCCTGCTGATGACCGATGATATCGACATGAAGGCACTGTCTGGCACGCCGGCGGACAAGGCATCGGGGGCGATCGCCGCTGGCTGCGACATCGTGCTCGACTGCTGGGCGCGGCTCGATGAAATGGTCGCGATCGCCGATCGGCTGGACGATATCGCCCAGCCGTCACGCGACCGGCTCGATCGGGCGATGGCGACGCTGCGGCCAGCCGAGGGCGTGTTCGCGGATCTGGTCGCCAAGCGCGACGAATTGCTCGCGATCGGCGCGTGAGTGGGGAGCAGCTGACGCTTGATCTCGACGGGTGGGAAGGCCCGCTCGACCTGCTGCTCAATCTCGCCCGCTCGCAGAAAGTCGACCTGAAGCAGATCTCGATTCTCTCGCTGGTCGAACAATATCTGGCCTATGTCGAACGCGCCCGCACGCTGCAGCTGGAACTGGCCGCCGACTATCTCGTCATGGCGGCGTGGCTGGCCTATCTCAAATCGGCGCTCCTCTTGCCGCGCGATCCAGAGGTGGAGCCCGACCCCGAGGAACTGGCGCTGCGGCTGCAATTGCGGCTCGAGCGGCTCGCCGCCATGCGGGAGGCGGGGGCGCGGCTGATGGCGCGTGATCGGCTCGGCCGCGACGTGTTCCGCCGCCCCGCGCCCGACGGGCTGCGCACCATCCGCAAGGCGCGCTGGTCGGCGGAAATCTACGATCTCATCTCGGCCTATGGCCGGATCAGCGCGCGCACCCGCCCGGTCATGCATGTCGTGCAGGATCGGCAGGTGATGACGCTGGAGTCGGCGATCGCGCGCATTTCCGCCCTGCTCGGCACGGCGATCGACTGGTCGATGTTGCACCGCTTCCTGCCCGACGGCGTGGACGGTGCCTTTCGCCGCTCCGCGCTCGCCTCCAGCTTTCTCGCCGCGCTTGAACTGGCGCGGCAGGGCAGGGTCGAACTGCGGCAGGACGGCACCTTTGCGCCATTGTACCTGAGGCTGCCCGCGTGACCCCCCCCAATGACGTGGTGCGGGCAGTGGAGGCGGTTCTGTTCGCGGCAGCTGATCCGATGACGATCGATTCGATCCGCGCCTATGTCGGGGGCGGCGACGTGCGCGCCGCGGTGGAGCAACTGGCCCGCGACTATGCCGGGCGCGGCATCAATCTTGTGCAGCGCGGCGACGCCTGGCATTTCCAGACCGCGGCCGACATGGCGCATGTGCTGCGCCGTGACCGGGAGGAAGTTCGCCGCCTCAGCCGCGCCGGGATCGAGACGCTGGCCATCATCGCCTATCACGAACCGGTGACCCGCGCCGAGATCGAGGCGATTCGCGGCGTCCAGATCTCCAAGGGCACGCTCGACGTGTTGATGGAGGCGGGCTGGGTTCGCCCGGCTGGCCGGCGCGAGGTGCCGGGCCGGCCGCTCACGTTCGTCACGACACCGGCGTTCCTCTCGCATTTCGGCCTGAAATCGCGCCGCGACTTGCCCGGGATCGAGGATCTGCGCGCCGCCGGCCTGCTCGATCCGGTCGATCTGGCAGTCGAACAACTCGCGGTGGAAAAGAACGACGATGAGCACTAGATGGTCGGGACTTCAGGAGAATCCCCATGGGTAGCTTCAGCCTCCCGCACATCCTTATTCTCGCGATCGTTGCCATCCTTCTGCTGGGTGGCGGCCGCTTCTCGAGCATGATGGGTGACGTCGCCAAGGGCGTTAAGAACTTCAAGAAGGGCATGTCGGAAGAAGACGAGGAAGCGTCTGCGAAGCCCGCGCAGCGGATCGAGGCGCAGCAGACGGCGCGTCCCGCCTCGGAGACGATCGTCGAGGAAGACAAGGTCGCGCGCTGATCTGATCCGCGTCGCCATCGTCCGCCATGCTCGACTTCAACATTTCCGAAATGGCCGTCGTGGCCGTGGTGGCGTTGCTCGTCATCGGCCCGAAGGACCTGCCCAAGGCGCTTCGGGTGCTCGGCTATTGGGTCGGCAAGGCGCGTGGCGTTGCCCGCCAGTTCCGCGCTGGCTTTGACGAGATGGTGCGCGAGGCCGAGCTCGCCGAGATGGAAAAGAAGTGGAAGGCGGAAAATGAGCGGATCATGCGCGAGCATCCGATGCTTGCGCCGGCCGAGCCCGCGGCCGGGCAGCCGCCTGTTGCCCAGGACCCGACGGGGACCGCACCAAGTGGTGACGTCGCCCCGCAGGACGCGTCCCAGCCCGATGAACCAGTGATGGTCGAACAGCCTGTGCTGCGCCCGGCAAACGAGACGGCCCTTCCTGACGCCAATGGCAAGGCCCCGTCATGAACCCGGCCGACGAACTGGATGACACGCGCGCCCCGCTGCTCGACCATCTGATCGAGCTGCGCCGCCGTCTTTTATATTGCATCGGCGCGCTGCTGCTGGCCTTTGCTGTCTGCTATTATTTCGCGGAGGCGATCTTCGCCTTCCTGGTGCAGCCGCTCCTCGCGGCCGGCCAGAAGCGGCTGATCTACACCCAGATTTTCGAGGCCTTCTTCGTCCAGATCAAGGTGGCCTTCTTCGCCGCGATGATGGTGTCGTTCCCGGTGATCGCCAACCAATTGTGGCAGTTCGTCGCCCCGGGCCTCTACCGCAATGAGCGGCGTGCGCTGCTGCCCTTCCTGCTCGCGACGCCGATCCTGTTCCTCGCTGGCGCCGCGATGGCCTATTATATTGCCGTTCCCGTGGCGCTGCACTTCCTGCTCGGCTTCCAAGGGGAGATCGGCGGGGTAAGCCAGGACGCATTGCCGTCGATCGGCAATTACCTGTCCTTCATCATGCAGTTCCTGTTCGGCTTCGGCCTGTCGTTCCTGCTGCCGGTGCTGCTGATGCTGCTCGAACGCGGTGGCGTGGTGACTCGCCAGCAGCTTGTGTCGGCACGCCGCTACGCGATCGTCGCCGCCTTTGCGATTGCCGCGGTGCTGACCCCACCCGACGTCGGGTCGCAGCTGCTCCTCGCAATCCCGCTGTGCATCCTCTACGAACTCGCGCTGATCGGCATCTGGTTTACCGAGCGCCGCCGCGCGCGAGAGAAAACGGCCGCCGCCGCCAGCGAATAAAAGAAGGGCGGCGTCGAGTGTCTCCTCGACGCCGCCCGTCTCCTGACAATGAAGCCGTGGTTACTTGGCGTCGTCCGCCGTCTTGGCGACGGTGTGGCCCGCCGACGATACGTCGCGCCCGACACCTTCGACCGTGTTGCACGCCGAAACCATCAGGGCGCCAGCCACCACAACCATTCCGAACAACTTTTTCATCAAGCCCTCCTGCGCGCAGTCATTTCGCATTCGGGAAAATGCGTGGTGAGGAACTTCGTTCCTTCGCGCCATCGATCTCAAGGAAATGAAATAAGGCCCGAAAGCGTCACCGGGGGGGGAGGGTTGACGCTTCCGGGCCTATGTCGCGGATAGCGAGAGCGGGGGGGCATAAGGTCGCTATCCGAAGTGTAGAACGTCGATCGGCGGCGGGGGTTCCTAGGCTTTCGCGCCAATCGTGGAAAAAAGTTGAGCCGCGGCGCTGCCGCCGGCCCAGCCTCAATCCCGGCCGAGCACCGCGATCGAAATTTCGTACGCGCCAGCCAGTGGATCGTGGTGAAGCGGCGCGCGCAGCTGGCGCGACAGGCCTTCGATCACGCGCCCGAAGCGGGTGGCGAGGCCGTCGCGAAGTTCCGGGCTTTCGATCAGCGCCCGCGACGAGACGCGCAGCGTCGCGCGATCCGGCGTCGCCGCTTCCTTGACCGACACGCGCAATTGCGCCGCGGAATCGCAGGTGACGGCCAGTTCGATCAACTCGGTGGCGAGGAAGGCCACCGCGACTGCGACGTCCTGCGTCACCAGATAGGGATCGATGTCGAGCTGAATGCGCAGCTGTGTGCCCTCGGCCGCCGTCGCGCGGATGTTGGACGCCAGCTCGCCCAGCATCGGCCGCAGCGAGAGCCCGCGATTTTCCTCCATCTCGGCGTAATGGTTGCGATGCACCACCGCGAGCGCATCGACCCGGCGTTGAATCGACGCATAGGCCTGCGACGCCTCGGGCGACTTCGCGCCACGCGCGTGAAAGTTGATGAGGGAGGAAATCACCTGGAGGTTGTTCTTCACCCGGTGATGCACTTCGCGCGTCAGCTTCGTCTGGCGCACCAGCCCTTCGGCAAGTCCCGCCTCGTGGATTGCCACCGTCTTGGTCAGCGCGCGAAACGTATCGCCCAATTCGCGCAATTCCTGCGCCGGCAGCGCGCGGATTACTTGCGAATCGGTTTCTTCGCCCGGCGTGAAGGCCGCGACGCGCGCGCGCAGCTGGCGCATCGGCCTTATCAGCAGGCGATCGACGACGAACCAGGCGATGCCGGCGGCGGCCGCCCACATGACCAGCGGCAGCAGCAGCGCGATGACCAGCGGCGAGGTGATCGGCGCGGTGCGCACCTCCATCGCCAGCTTCAGGTCGCCGATGCCAAGGTCGGTGAGGTTGTTCTCGCGCCGCTCAAATGCGTTCTCGCGCGCCAGCGACCGCAGCACCAGCTCGTTCGCGCCGTGGATCAGGGTCGCGGCATAGGCCGGCGTGAATCCGCTCGGGCGGCTCAGCTCCGCCAGGAAGTCGGTCGGGAAGTATGCCGCTGCGGTGACCTGCCCCGAACGACCGACCACCCCGAGCAGCAGGCCGCGCTGGGGCAGGATCTGCGCTGCCACGGCCGCGTCGCGGGCGGTTCGCGCCACCTCCAGCGCCCCGGGGAAGCTGCTGCCACACAGCAGCCGACCCTTGGGGCCGAACACCGCGAATCGCGCGCCGTTGAATGCCTGTTGCGCGAAAACGCCCTGAACGCGCGCGCAGCTGGGCGTGTCGCCGGGGTCCGCCTCCAGCGCATCCACCGCGGCACGCAGCGCGGTCATGTCGCCGATCAGCTCGATCGCGATCGCGCGGCTGCTCTCGGCCGCCGCGACGCGCAGGCCCGCGCGTGCCTCGGTATCGGCAATCTGGGTGATGCGCAGCGTCGCAAACACTGCGATGATCGCGAGCGGCAGCAGCGCGATCGACAGGATCACCAGAAGCTTCGCGCCCGTGGGCCAGCGCATCATGAACGTCGGCGTCGTCGCGCCAACGCGCGAATCGTCCGCCGTCGTTGCCATGTCTGTGCTTAGTCTAGCTTGCCCAGGAGGGAAACGAACTCGTCCGGGACCGGCTCGTCGATCGTCTTCTGATAGATTGATCGCAGCGCCGCACCCATGTCCCGGTCCTTGGACTGCACCGCAGTGCTGCCCTTCTTCTTGACCGGCTTTTTTGGCGCTTCCTTGTCCGAAACCAACGCTTACCCCCCGAAACACCTGTCTGACATGCTGTGACGATTCCTTGGCCGCTTACGGGCCTTGGCACCAGCCTGTTCATCAAGGCTCGCGTCATGGAAACAAAATACCGGTTCGTTGGTTCCACCGCTCGACGACGAATTGCGTCGTTGGGCGCCGCGCGCCTGCGGGGGTTTGTCGAAGTTGATCAATCCGGGTTTGGCGCGCAAAGCCGAAACCCTAATCTATTGGGAGTCGTTCCGCCTCATGTCGCTTGGACAACAGCTCGCCCCACATCTGCCCTTCCTGCGTCGTTATGGGCGGGCGCTCACCGGCAGCCAGTCGCACGGCGACAAATATGTCCGCGCCACGCTCGAAGCGATCGTCGCCGCTCCCGAGGAATTTCCGCGCGACGTCGATCCGCGCCTTGGCCTGTACCGTACGTTCCAGGCGATCTGGGGATCGACCAACGACGATCAGCAGGCTGATCCGGGGGATGTGGACGATCAAGAGGCGGTGGCCCGCGCGCGCCTCGCACGCATGACGCCGCTGTCGCGCCAGGCGCTGCTCCTCACCGCGATGGAGGGGTTCACGGTCGAGGACACGGCCTATCTCATCAACGTCTCGCCCAGCGAGGTCGAATCGCTCGTCGCCGACGCGCTGTCGGAGATCGAGAATCAGACCCGCGCCCGCGTCCTCATCATCGAGGACGAACCGATCATCGCAATGGATATCGAGACGATCGTGCGCGATCTCGGCCATGAAGTGACCGGTGTCGCCGTGACCCGTGACGAAGCGGTTGCGCTGGCGATGGACGATCGTCCCGGCCTCGTGCTCGCTGACATCCAGCTCGCCGACGATTCGTCGGGCATCGATGCGGTGAAGGACATCCTGGGTGAATTCCAGGTGCCGGTGATCTTCATCACCGCCTTCCCGGAACGATTGCTGACCGGTGAGCGTCCGGAGCCGACGTTCCTCATCACCAAGCCGTTCCAGCGGTCGACGGTGAAGGCGGCGATCAGCCAGGCGCTGTTCTTCGATCAATCAACCGCGCCGGTTTCGTAAAAACGATACGGACCCAAAACGGTGCAGGATCGTTAAAGCTGTATGGCTGACGAAAATCACAAGGTCGAGCTGAGCACTGACGAGGCTCGCGCTGGCACTACGCCGCACATGACCCGGTATATCCTGCCCGTTTCGCTGGTGCTGGTGATCGCGATATTCGCGTTTCTGCTGTTCACGCGGTTGTAGACGCGATCACCATGTTGACCGGACGGGTGGCAAACGACGCCGGTACTATCTATCTTACGGAGAGGATGCCGGTTCATTCCGGTGCGGGGACCGAACGACATATTATGACCGAAGCTGAACCGCGTGATGATGCCGCGGCCGATGGAGCATCGGTCGAGCACGTTTCGCTATCCGATCCGGAATTCAAGAAGCAGCTTGCTCAGGTAATCCCGCATTTGCGCGCCTTCGGGCGCTCGCTGTCGGGCAACCGCGATCTCGCCGACGATCTGGTGCAGGAAACGCTGTTGAAGGCATGGGCCGCGCGCAAGCGGTTCCAGGCTGGCACCAACATGCGCGCCTGGACCTTCATCATCCTGCGCAACCTGTATCTCTCGCAGATGCGGCGCGCGCGCTTCAAGGGTGAGTGGGACGATCTCGTGGCTGATCGCCTGCTGGCGGCACCCGCCAGCCAGGACAAGCATGTCGAGCTTGCCGACATGCAGCGCGCGCTGCTTCATCTGCCGCAGCCACAGCGCGAGGCGCTGATCCTCGTCGGTGCGGGCGGCTTCGCCTATGAAGAGGCGGCGGAGATCTGCGGCGTGGCGGTCGGCACGATCAAGAGCCGCGTGGCGCGCGGCCGTGTCGCGCTGGAGGCGCTCATGAGCGGTAGTGACATGACGTCGCGGACCGATCACATGATCCCCAGCCTGAAACCGACGCTCGACGAGATCATGGACGAGGTGGACGAGCTCAGCCGCGATCGCTGATCGCGGGGTGGGCTTGCCACCGCCCTGTCAGGGCGCGACTGCTAGACCTGCCTTTCGGACCTAGTTTCTTGGAACGCCATAAAGCGCCTCTACCAGTGTCTTGAGGTCGTCAGGGGTGCTGCGCGCATCATTGAATGCGAAACGCAGCGATTCGCCGATAGCGTCGGTAGCCCGCGGATACCGGACATAGTAACCGTCACTGCCTCCTTCGCGATGATGATGTTCATGTGTCGTCATGCGCGATAGAACGGATCAGGAGACGCGTTGGTTTCATGGTCCAGGCTACGGATTTCCCCTTGTCAAGCGAAAAAAATGTCGAACTGCTGGTCGCGGACGCGGTCGGCCGGGCGCACGGATTCTCGCCATTTCTCGCGAACTTGCTGGACCGCGGCGACCATTTTTCCGCGGCATCGCTCGACCGGCCGGTCACGCTCGACCCCGATGTGCCGATAGGCCGGGCGCTGCGTCTTGCCCGTCGTCAGTTGGCGCTTCAGGTCGCGATCGGCGACTTGTCCGGCATCTTCGATCTGACCGCCGTCACGCACCGACTGACCGATTTTGCCGATTTCGCACTCGACCAGGCGATCCGCACTGCGATCGCGGAGCGCAGCCCAGGGGCGGGGCCAGAGGGCTTTGTTGCGTTGGCGCTTGGCAAGCAGGGCAGCCGCGAGCTGAATTATTCCTCCGACATCGACCCCATCTTCCTGTTCGATCCCCGGACGCTGCCCACGCGCCGCAACGAGGAGCCGGTCGACGCAGCGGTGCGCATCGGCCGGCGCGTGATCGAACTGCTCCAGGCCCGCGACGCTGACGGCTATGTCCTGCGCGTCGACATGCGGCTCCGTCCCACGCCCGAGGTCACGCCCATCGCGCTGCCGATCGAAGCCGCGATCACTTACTATGAATCGCAAGCACTGCCATGGGAGCGGGCAGCCTACATCCGCGCACGCCCGGCTGCCGGCGATATCGTCTTGGGCGAGCAGTTCCTCGACGCGATCCGCCCCTTCATCTGGCGCCGCAGCCTCGATTTCGGCGCGGTGGGGGAGATATTGGAGATCACCCGGCGGATTCGGGATCACCACTCGCAGGGGCAGACCTTCGGCCCGGGCTATGACCTGAAGCGGGGGCGAGGCGGGATCCGTGAGATCGAGTTCTTTGCGCAGATTCACCAGCTCATACACGGCGGGCGCGATCCCGCGCTGCGTACCGGCGATACCCGCGGGGCGCTCGCCGCACTGGCCGCCGCTGGCCGGATCGGCCCGGATGACGCACAGGCGCTCTGCGACGCCTATGTCGCGCTGCGCACGGCCGAGCACCGCGTCCAGATGATCGATGATCGCCAGACGCATGCGCTTCCGACCGGCGACGCGTTGGAGCGCGTGGCACGGCTGGACGGGCGCCCCGACGGCGCGGCGTTGCTCGCCCATCTTGAACCGCACGTCACGCGCGTCGGCGCCATCTTCGGGCAGCTCGCGCCTACCACCGGGGACAATTTGTCCGCCAACAGCGATGCCCTTTCCGCCCAGCTTGTCGCGGCGGGCTTCGCAGATCCCGACGTTGCGGCAACCCGGATCGCGGCATGGCGTGCCGCGCGCTATCCCGCGCTGCGCAGTGCCGCCGCGCAGGCCGCGCTTGAGGCCGTATTGCCCGGCCTCGTCGCGGCGCTGGGGGAGGCACCCGCGCCCGAGGCCGCGCTCAACCGCCTCGACCGGCTGTTCGAACGCTTGCCCAGCGCGGTGAACATCTTCCGCTTGCTGGAGGCGCGGCCCGCGCTCATCGCCCTCCTTGTCCGGTTGCTCAGCCACACGCCGACCCTGGCCGAGGAACTCGCGCGTCGGCCTGACCTGCTCGACGGGCTGATCGACGCCTCCGCCTTCGATCCCGTGCCAGACGTGCCCGCCATCGCCGCGATGATGCGCAGCAATGAACGGCGCGCGGATTTCCAGGCCAAGCTCGATCACGTCCGCCGCATCGTCAACGAACACCGCTTCGCCCTGGGCGCGCAGATCATCTCCGCGGTGGCCGATCCACTCGACGTAGCGGCGGGCTATTCGCGCGTGGCAGAGGCCGCGATCGAGGTGCTGGCGAGCGAGACGGTGGCGGAATTCGCCCAGGCGCATGGCCGGGTACCGGACAGCGAATTCGTCATCCTGGCGCTCGGGCGGCTCGGGGGAGGGGCGCTGACCCATGCCTCCGACCTCGACCTGATCTACCTGTTCACTGGTGATTTTGCGGCGGAGTCCGACGGCCCCAAGCCCTTGGGTGCGACGCTTTATTATAATCGCCTTGCGCAGCGCGTTTCCGCCGCGCTCTCCGTGCCCACCGCCGCGGGCCCGCTCTACGAGATCGACACGCGCCTTCGCCCGTCGGGGACACAGGGCCCGCTGGTGGTGAATGTCGATTCCTTTGCCCGCTACCAGCGCGAAAGCGCCTGGACGTGGGAGCATATGGCGCTCACCCGCGCCCGGCCGGTGTTCGGCTCCGCAAAGGCGCGCGCCGAATTACAGGCGATCATCGACGGCGTGCTCAAGGGCGACCGGCCGCAGCGCGACGTCGTGGCCGATGCCATCACGATGCGGGCCGAGATGGCGGCGCACAAGCCGCCCGCCGGGGCGCTCGACGCCAAGCTGCTGCCCGGCGGGCTGGTCGATCTGGAATTCACCGTCCATGTCGCGCAGCTGACCCGGCGGGAGGGCTTCGACACCAATCTCGGCCGCGCGATCGATCTGCTCGGGCTCGGTGTAGACCTCCACCACGCGCACGATCTGCTCACCCGCCTCATCGTCACGCTTCGCCTGGTCGCGCCGGATGCGGCCGAGCCACCCTCGGAAGCAACGCGCGCCTTGGTCGCGCGGGTGCTCCATCTCGATGATTGGGACGCGGTGCTCGCCGGCTTTGACACCGCCCGGCAGCAGGTTACGGCGGCGTGGAAAGGATTGACCGATGGACACACTGCCGGACGTGACGCTGACCGCGATTGATGGTCAGCCGCTCCGCCTGAAGGATCAGCCGCTGCCGCTGGTCGTCTATTTCTATCCCAAGGACGATACTGCCGGCTGCACGCGCGAGGCGCAGGATTTTTCCGCCATGGCCGGGGAGTTTGCGTCCGCAGGCGTCGTCGTGATCGGCGTGTCCAAGGATCCGCCCGCCAAGCATGAGAAGTTCGTCGCGAAATACGATCTCGCCGTGGCGCTCGCCAGCGATGAGGATGGCTCCGCCTGCGAGGCGTTCGGCACCTGGGTGGAAAAATCCATGTACGGCCGCCGCTACATGGGCATCGAGCGCGCAACGTTCCTGTTCGGCCGCGACGGCCAGCTCGCCCGCGCCTGGCGCAAGGTGAAAGTCCCCGGACATGCGGCGGAGGTGCTGGCCGCGGCGCGCGCCCTGTGACAACGCTCGCCGCCGCCGCGCGCGACGTGCTCAATGCGGCGGATCCCGCCACCAAGGTGAAGGCCGCGCGTCAGGCGGCCCGCGCCCTGTGACAACGCTCGCCGCCGCCGCGCGCGACGTGCTCAATGCGGCGGATCCCGCCACCAAGGTGAAGGCCGCGCGTCAGGCGGCCCGCGCGTGGCGGGCGGGGCGGCTCACTCACAGCTTCGACATCGTCATGCCCGATGCACCGGCACGGCCCGAGCAGCCCGAATTGCTGCCCCCGGGCCGAATGCCGAAACGGGGGAAGGGCGGGTCGGAACGGGGCCGCATCGCGCTGCTTCACGCGCTGGCGCATATCGAATACGTCGCGATCGACCTGGCGTTCGACATGGCCGGGCGTTTTGGCGCGGCTCTCCCGCGGGAATTCGTGGACGACTGGATTGGCGTCGGCGCGGACGAGGCGATGCACTTCGCACTGCTCGATCGCCGGCTGCGCGCGATGGGCAGCCATTATGGCGCGCTCCCGGCCCATGCCGGGCTGTGGGAGGCAGCGGATGCGACCGCCGATGACGTTCTCGCCCGGCTCGCCGTCGTCCCGATGGCGTTGGAGGCGCGGGGGCTCGACGTGACGCCGGCCACCGTCGACCGCTTCCACGCCGCCGGCGATGCGGCCAGCGCGCGCATCCTCCACCGCATCTACACCGATGAAATCCGGCACGTTTCGGTCGGCACGCGGTGGTTCGAGGAGCGGTGCGCGGCGGCCGGTTTGCACCCGGCCACCCACTGGAAATCCCTCATTGGAGGCCGTTTTCGGGGCATCGTGAAAGGTCCGTTCAACGACTCAGCGCGCGAGTCTGCCGGCCTGACGCGGGATTACTACGGCGCTATTGCTTAACTGCTCAAAAGAAGGGCAGTTGACGGTGTCCGGTGAGCGGGGGGCCGCAATCCAGACCAGTTTTTTGAACATGCGTCGTGCGTGGGCTCGTCCTGATCGCGCGCGCTTCAACAATCTTGCTCGGGGTTCGATGTCCAAGATTTCTTCCGCGCCGGCCAACCGCATCGCTGCTGGCGCCCGCCTGCTCTTCTCCCCACGCAACGTGATCTTCCATGATGGCCGCGCTGTGCGCCGGATCCGCCTGGGCCGCCTCTCGCAGGGCGCGCTGGCCGGGACCGCCGCGGTCGTGGTCGCCTTCGCGGGCTACGGCGCCGCCGCTGCCGCCGGTCAGGCCGGCGCCGCTGCGCCGCAGGCCGAGCGGATCGAGACGATGGAGCGCAAGCTCGTCCACATGCACCAGCGCGTGGCCAATGTCCGCAAGGCTGCGGAGGCGCGTGCTGCTCAGCTCGAAAATCGCCAGGCACTGCTCGCTGCCGCGCTGACTGGCGTGGGTGACGAGAAGAAGCTGGCGCTTGCCACGCTGAAGATCGATCCGGCGGGTGACCGCCTGGCCGCCTATGCGGTCGCTCCCTTCGCCAAGATCGAGCGTCGCCAAGAGATCCTGGCCGAACTCGCGCTCGATCACCTCAACGACCGCTATCAGTCGGCAGCAGAGGCGCTGCGTGAGCGCGGCTTGCGGCCGGAGCGTGTCGCCAAGGGCGGCAAGAACACCAGCATGGGCGGCCCGCTGATCCCGGCCGCCAGCGCCGAGGCGACGGCTGATCTGAACGCCGATGCGCAATTCCGCTCGCTGTTCATGACCTGGAAGAAGCTCGACACGCTGGAGCAGGGGGTTATCTCGATCCCGTCGGTCCAGCCGGTCCAGCACCTCACCTTCACCAGCAATTTCGGCGTGCGCAGCGATCCGTTCCGCGGCACCGCCGCGATGCATGCTGGCGTCGATATCCCCGGTCCGACCGGCACGCCGATCTATGCGACCGCCGATGGCGTCGTGAACCATGCCGCGCGTCAGGGCGGCTATGGCAACATGATCGAGCTGAATCACGGCAAGGGCATCACCACCCGCTACGGCCACCTGTCGAAGATCCTGATCAGCAACAACGCGCGCGTGCGCCGCGGTCAGATGATCGGCCTGATGGGCTCCACCGGCCGCTCGACCGGCCCGCACCTCCATTATGAAGTGCGTATCGACGGCCGCGCCGTGAATCCGATCCCTTTCCTGACCACGGCGGATTATCTGCTCGCGGCGCAGGATCGCTCGGTCGGCCAGATTCCGGTGTCGACCAGCGGCCCGGCGGCACAGGACGGCCTGGGTCACTGATCCGGTTGCGGGCGCGCCGCGGCGATCCTATTTCGCTCTCATGGCAACGCTCGCACCCGATATCGCCTTGACGCCCTCCGCCGCCGCCCGTGTGGCGGCGATTGCGGAAAAGCAGCAAAAGCCTGCCATCCTGCGCCTCTCGGTGGAGGGGGGCGGCTGTTCCGGGTTCCAATATCGTTTTGGTCTGGCCGACGCGCCGGAGCCGGGTGATCAGGTCGCCGAGACGGATGGCGTCAAGCTTGTCGTGGACGAAATCAGCCTCGATCTCGTGCGCGGTGCCTCGGTCGACTTCGTCGAATCGCTCGGCGGCGCGGCGTTCAAGGTCGACAATCCGATTGCAGCATCAGGATGCGGTTGCGGCACCAGCTTCTCGGTGTAAGCCGTCCTCGTGAAAATCGTCAGCTACAACGTCAACGGCATCAAGGCCCGCCTGCCGCGCCTGCTGGAATATCTCGCCGAGCAGCAGCCGGACATCGTCTGCCTGCAGGAGCTCAAGACCGCTGACGATACCTTCCCGATCGATGACATCCGCGCCGCCGGTTATGGCGCGGTGTGGCATGGGCAAAAGGGGTTCAACGGCGTCGCCGTGCTCGCTCGCGGCGCCGATCCGGTCGAGCGTCAGCGGGGCCTGGATGGTGAGCCCGACGATGATCACAGCCGCTATCTGGAATGCGACGTCGACGGCCTGACCGTCGCGTCCATCTATCTGCCCAACGGCAATCCGCAGCCGGGGCCGAAGTTCGACTATAAGCTGCGCTGGATGGACCGGCTCGCCGCCCGTGCGCGCGCCTTGCTTGCCGCTGAAATTCCGACCGTGCTGGCGGGCGATTACAACGTCATCCCCAATGACGATGATACCTTCTCCACCCGCGCCATGGCCGATGATGCGCTGATGCAGCCGGAAAGCCGCGCCGCCTATCGCGCGCTGCTCGCGCAAGGATGGACCGATTCGCTGCGCGTGCGTCATCCCGCCGGCGGCGTGTGGACCTTCTGGGATTATCAGGCGGGCGCGTGGCGCCGCGACGCGGGCTTCCGCATCGATCACCTGCTGCTGTCACCCGCCGTCGCCGATCGGCTGGTCGAGGCCGGCGTCGACAAGGACTATCGTGGCCGGGACAAGGCCAGCGATCACGCGCCCACCTGGGTTCGCCTGCGCGACTGAGCCCCGGGGCGGCGGGCGGCGGCCACGGCGGTCCGCTGGCTTCTCAATCGTTCACTGTCGGACAGGGGGCGCCCGTGCGTCCGTCAGCGCACATCGCTTGGATGGTAAAACGCGCCGTCACTTGGTGCACGGCGCCCATCATCGGCAACACGCACATTGATGCTTTTGCTAAGTCATTGAAATGGCGTCCGTGAGGCAATTGGCACGGTCAATGCAAAGTCTCAGGTGACAGCGCGAAAGGGGCGCTGTTCGGAACCTGAGAGGATACGCCATGACCATCACCGCCATCGCCACCGCCGCCCTCATGCTGGGCGCCGCCCCCGAACCCGCGCCGCGCCCGGCACCTGCGCCGGCACCTGCGCCGACCATCCCCGCCGATCAGTATGGCGCCCGCTCGTTCGATCCCGAAACCGACCAGCGCCGCGTGTGCGTGATCGACACGCTCAGTGGCCCGGGCATCGCCCGTCGCTATTGCCAGACGCGCGCGACCTGGGTCGCACAGGGCACTGACCCGCTCGCGCGCCGTTAAGTGCCGCTTACCGGGCTCGCGCACGGCCGGTCTGGCCGCTGCGCGAGACCCCGCGGTTCACCGGCGCTCACAGCGCCTTTTCGTACACCTGATAGACCTTGTTGACGTGGCTCTCGATCGTCTCGGCGATTGACCGCATCCCCTGGTTGTCATCGAGGATCCAGCCGATCTCGCCGCGCGAGGCACCATAATCCTGCACCGCCGCGCGGCGGATGTACTCGATCATCATGAACGCCAATTGGCTCGCCATGCGCGACGATTGCAGGCTCTTCACCACCCCCATCAGCGGCACGCGCATCGTACGCACCTTCGGCTTGCGCAGCCACAGCAGCAGCTTCGCCCAGCCGAACGGCAGCAGCGACCCGTTCAGGCCCTTCAGCGGTTCGTTCAGGTCGGGGAGGGTGATCATGAAGGCGACCGGCACGCCATCCACCTCGGCGATGCGGATCAGGTCATTGAAGACGATCGGCTTCAGCTTTACGCCAACGTCGCGGATTTCGGGCGGAGTGAGGGGAACGAACCCCCAATTGTCGCTCCACGCATCGTTCAGGATGCCCAGGATGATCGCCGCTTCCTCGTCGAACCGCGACTTGTCGACCGGGCGCACGTTGATGCGCGGGTTCTTCTCGCCCGATTTGATGATCCGCTGGACGATCGGCGGGAATTCCTGCGTGATATCCAGCTCATAGGTCATCATTTGCTTGACCGGGGCATAGCCGGCCGCCTCAATCCACCCGCGATATTCCGGCTTGGCATGGCCCATCATCACGGAGGGCGGATGGTCGTAGCCGGTAATCAGCAGCCCCGGTTCTTCCCAGATCGATTGCGAGATCGGACCCAGCACGCGGGTCATGCCCTGTTCGCGCAGCCACTGCTCGGCGCGTTCGATCAGCGCGCGGAACACGCCGTCGTCCTCCGCCTCCATCAGCCCCCATTGTCCGGTGCCGGGGCCAAAGCCCTGCGCGGCCGGCATGTCCAGCGCCAGAAGGTCGATATGCGCGGAGATACGCCCCACCACGCGCCCGTCGCGCTCGGCCAGGAACAGCTGCGCCTTGGCGTGGCTGTACCAGCCGTTCTTCTCGGGATCGAGCAGCCCCAGCGCCTCGCGCTTCAGCGGCGGAACCCAGTTGGGATCATCCTTGTACAGGCGGAACGGCAGGTCGATGAACGTTTTGCGGTCGCGCTTGCCCGTCACGGGGCGGATGGTGAGAGAGCCGGTCATGGCGCTGCGTGTAATCGCCCGAAGCGATCATGGCGAGCGGCCTTTCCGCGCGGCGCGCACCTGTTCCAGCCACCGTATCGCCACTATCTTGGGCCAATGGACACCCCCATGACGACCACGACTCTGTCACGAGCAGCAGCCACCCCGACCGCGCGTGTTCGCATCGCCGATGACCGCGCGATGCTGAAGGCGGCGGCTGAACTGACGCGGGATCTGAACGCGCCGCGGCCCGCCGTCTATTGGGCTGACTTCCTCGGCTCGGTGGCGATCGGCTATGCCGGTCTTGCCGTGGCGATCGCCGCGACCCCGCTGTGGCTGACGATCGTCGCCGGCGTGGTGGCGATGTTCGCGCTCTATCGCGGGATGAGCTTCATCCATGAACTCACCCATGTGAAGCATGCGTCGCTGCCGCATTTCCGGCTGGGCTATAACATCTTCATCGGCGTGCCGATGCTGGTGCCCTCGTTCATGTATGAGGGCGTCCACAATCTTCACCACGCGCGCACCCGCTACGGTACCAGCGACGATCCCGAATACCTGCCGCTCGCGCTGATGAAGCCGTGGTCGCTGCCGGTGTTCGTGCTGGTCGCCGCGCTCGCGCCGTTCGCGCTGATTTTCCGCTACGGCGTGCTGTCGCCGCTGTCGCTGCTGTCGCCGTCGCTGCGCCGCATCGTGGTGGAGCGTTTCTCGGCGCTGGCGATCAACCCGCAATTCCGCCGCCGCCTGCCGGAGGGGGATTTCCGTCGCCAGTGGATCGCGATCGAGACCGCATGCGCCGTCTGGGCGATGTCGCTGATCGCCCTGGTTGCCACCGGCACGCTGCCGCTGCGCGCCTTTGCCATCATGATGGCGGTCGCCTCGGGCGTCGCGGTCATCAATCAGCTGCGGACCTTGGTCGCGCACCTGTGGGAGAATGAGGGCGAGGTGATGACCGTCACCGCCCAGTATCTCGACTCGGTTAACGTGCCGCCGCCGGCCACGCTGCCCGCGCTCTGGGCGCCGGTTGGCCTGCGCTACCACGCGCTGCACCATCTGCTGCCGGGTGTCCCCTATCACGCGCTGGGCGAGGCTCATCGCCGGCTGAGCGCCGTGCTCGATCGCGAATCGCCCTATTACAAGGCCAATTACGTCGGCATGCCGGGCCTCATCGCCAAGATCGCGCGCAGCACGATGCTGCCGCGCTGATATCGGCCGGGGGCGGTCACCGCCGCCCCGGCCATCGATCCATAAGTTCGCATCTGGCTCCCGCTACAGCCGGGAGCATCCCGGCCGCCGCCGGCTTATTCCTCGGTGCGCAGCAGCACCGCTTCGCCGATCAGCAGGAACAGCAGGAACGGCGCCCAGGCGGCGAGGAAGGGCGGGTAGGCGCCCAGATTGCCCATCGCCAGCGCGAAATTGTCCGCCACGAAATAGGCGAAGCCCAGCGCCATGCCGATCACGGCGCGGACGAACAATTTGCCGGACCGTGCGATGCCGAACGCGGCCACCGCGCCCAGCAGCGGCATCAGCACCGACGACAGCGGCCCGGAGAGTTTGTGCCACAGCGATCCCTCGAGCGCCGCGGTCGGCCGCCCGGCCGCGGCCAGGTCGTCGATCGCCTCGTTCAGCGCGCGGAACGACAGTCCGTCGGCATTCACCGACGACAGGGTGAACTGGTCCGGCGTCACGCCGCGCGCGATCACGATCGTGCCGACATCGCGCTGCTGGCCGGTCGCCACGTCAAAGCGTTTGGCCGGCCCGATCGCCCAGCCATCGCCGCTGCGCCGCCCGGTGGGCGCGGTGATGATCGTGCGCAGCTTGCCGCCGTCACGTTCGTACAGCGTCACGCCGCCCAGCCGCGCGGCATCGCCGCGGCCACGGATCTGGTCCACCTCGACCAGGTCGTCCCCGGTCCTGACCCAGACGTTGGACCGGTCACCCCGGTCGATCGGCAGCGTGCCGTAATTCACCTTCTGCCACTGGCTCAGCGTCGCCGTCGCGCGCGACACCACCCGGTCGTTGAACACGAAGCTGATCGCGGCGATCGCCAGGCTTGCGGTGATCAGCGGCGCCAGCACCTGGTGCGCCGACATGCCCGACGATTTCAGCGCCACGATCTCGCTGTTCTGGTTCATCGTGATCAGCGTCAGGATGGTGCCGAGAAGGACGGAGAAGGGCAGGAAGCGCGCGATTATCTGCGGCACGCGCAGCGACATATACTGCCACACCTGCGCGTCGGTATTGCCCGGAACGGCCAGGATCTTGCCGGATTCCCCCAAGAGGTCGAGCGCCTGGAGCACCAGCACCAGCCCGGCAAGGATGCCGAACGTGCGGACCAGGAACATCCGGCCCATGTACAGCGCCACCGTCTTGGACGGGAAGAAAGACGTCATGCCCGTGCCTCTCGCGCACGGCGGCCGGGCAGGCGACGCGTGATCGCTTTCAGGGTCTTGCTGGCCACCCGTTCCAGCGCGCCGATCGGCTGTCCGCCCGGAACATAGGCCAGCGTGTAATACATCCAGATGATCAGCGCGGCGAAGATCGCGAACGGCGTCCACAGCGCAATGAACGGGTCAACGCGGCCAAGCTCGCCTATCGACGCGGCATATTGGTTCACCTTGTGATAGGCGACGACCATCACGATCGACAGGAACACGCCCAGCGCCGATGTCGATCGCTTCGGTGGCACGCCCAGCGCCACCGCCAGCAGCGGCAGCAGGAACATCATCAGCACCTCCGCCAGCCGGAAATACAACTCCGCCTGGCTGGAATCGCGCGCTTCCTCGCTCCCGCTCGTCGTGCCGATCTTCACCAGCTCAGGCAGCGTATATTCCAGGTTACGGCCGCCGCGCGCGCGGAACTGCTCGAACTTGGGCAGGTCGATCGGTAGGTCATGCGCGCTGAAGGTCAGCACGCGCGGGCTCGGAAAATCGGGCCGGTTGTGGATCAGCGTGCCGTTGGTCAGGCGGAAGATGATCGTGTTGGGATCGTCGGTGGCGAAGAACTGGCCGCGCTCCGCGGTCACGCCGATCCAGTCACCCTTGGGTGTCTGCGCATGGACGAAGATGCCGGACAGCTCGCGGCCCTTGTCCCGGCTGCGCTCGATCCGCATCGTCATGCGATCGCCCAGATGGGTGAATTCGCCGACCTTGATCGACGCCCCCAGCGCCCCGGTGCGCAGCTCGAACCGCAGCCCTTCGTAGGCATAACGCGCGCGCGGCTGGATGAAGCCGACGATCGCCAGATTGACCAGCGCCAGCCCCACCGCATACATGTAAGGGACGCGCAGCAATCGCCCGTAACTCATTCCAACACCGCGCATAACGTCCAGCTCGGACGAGGTGGCGAGGCGCCGGAAGGCGAGCAGAACGCCCAGCATCAAGCCGATCGGAATGCCAAGGCCAAGATATTCCGGCAGCAGGTTGGCCAGCAACTGCCACACCACGCTCACCGGGCCACCCTCGGTGGCGACGAAGTCGAACAGGCGCAGCATGCGATCGAGGAGCAGCAGCATCGCCGCAATGACGAGCGTCGAGAACAGCGGCAGCGCGATCAGCCGGGCCATGTAGCGGTCGATCGATTTCATGAGGCGCGGCTAAGGGGCTCGATCTTGCGGATGGGTGCGCCGGTATAGGCGAGAAGGTAACGAGCGCCAGCCCTTTTCGGTCCAGCGCCGCGACGCTTTCCTCTCGCTTTGCCTTATTCCGCCGCCATCCGGTCAGGCGCGGCGGCCGGGCTGCGCGCAAAGGCATCGGCCAGCGCGCGCGCCAGCGCGGCGAGGGTGAAGGGCTTGCGCAGCACATGATGGCCGTTGAACATCGCGGCGTCGCTCGCCTCGCCGGCGAAGCCGGTGACGAACAGCACGGCGGTACGCGCGTGGCGTTCGGGCAGCGCCTCGATCATTTCCGGGCCGGTCTGCACCGGCATCAGCACATCGCTCATGATGAGGTCGACGGGCGCGTGCTGGTCGAGCAGGGCGGGGGCGCGCAGTGGATCGTCGCATGCGATCACGCGATGGCCCAGCTCCTCCAGCGCGCCGACGGTGGCGCGCAGCACGCGCTGGTCATCCTCCACCACCAGGATGGTCAGCTCCTCCGGCGCCGCGGTGGCGATGGCGGCTTCCTCGTCGGCGCGTTCCGGCGTTTCCGCCTCGCTGTCGTGCGGCAGCCGCATGATCACGCTCGTCCCGACGCCAGGCGTGGAATCGATCGCCACTTCGCCGTCCAGCTGGCGCGCAAAGGAGAAGATCTGGCTCAGCCCCAGGCCTGTGCCCTTGCCGACCGGCTTGGTGGTGAAGAACGGCTCGAACACGCGCTCGACGATGTCCGGGGTCATGCCGCATCCGTCGTCACGCACCGTGATGGTGACGAAGGTGCCGTTGGTTGAACGCTCCACCCCCGACGTGATGCTGACCCGCCCGCGCCCGTCCATCGCATCGCGCGCATTGACCGCGAGGTTCAGGATGCAATTCTCGAACTGCACCCGATCGGCGCGGACATAGGCGTCCTCGCCATGGCAGGCGATCTCGACCTGGATCGCATCGCCGAGCGTGCGGTCGAGCAGGTCGCGCATCCCGTTGAGCAAGGCGCCGACATGGATGCGTTCCGGCGCGATCGCCCCCTCGCGGGCAAAGGCGAGCAGCCGGCGGGTCAGTTCCGCCGCCCGGACCGCCCCCTCACGCGCGCTTTCGACATGGCGCGCGGCGTCCGCCCCGCCATTGGCAATCGCGCGCTGCGCCAGTTCGAGCCCGCCGATCACAACTGCCAGCATGTTGTTGAAATCGTGTGCGATACCGCCGGTCAGCTGGCCGATCGCATCCATCTTCTGCGCCTGCCGCAACCGCGCTTCCTGCGCACGCAATTCCTCGGTGGCTTCCGCCACCGCCACCGCCAGTTCGTCGGCGCGCGCGCGCGCGGCATCGGCCTCGGCACGGGCCAGTGCGCGATCGGTCGACGCCCGCATCGTCAACCAGCCAAGGATGATCGCCCCGATCAGCAGCAGCACGCCAAACGCCGACAGCACGAACGCAGCGCGGGTCGACCGTTCGACCAGCGCCATCGTCGCCTCGGTGCGGGTGATCAGCAGCGTGCGCTCGCTGGCGATCACTTCGTCCAGCAGCCGGTTGATCTCGGTCAGCGCCGACGCCTGCCGCGCTTCGTAATAGCGCGACAGCGCCTGCTGGTTCTTGCCGTAATTCGTCGCCAGCGCCGTCATCGACAATTGCTCGCCGCGCTCGTTGAACGCTGCCTGCAACCGGCCGATCAGCGGGCGCTGCGCCATATTGTCGCGCGTCAGCGACGACAGCCGCTGCAACTGGTCGCTCGCGCGGCGCCAATCCTCGAAATACAGCCGCCCCAGCTGCTTGTCGCCGGAGATGACGTAGCGCCCCAGCGCCGCCTCGGACCGTGCGATCGTGCCCGACAGCGTCCGCGCCAGGATCATCACGTCATAGCTGTGCGACTGGAGCGAGGAGGCGCGGTTGCGCTGGTTGTTGGCCTCGCCCAGCGTCAGGATCAGCGCAACCAGCACGCCGACGCCGGCCACCCCCATCACGACAAAGGTGATGAGGCGCCAGGCCGAAGCCACGCTTTTGAAAGCCGATCCTATGCCCGCGGCAGCCACGGCCTCACGGTCTATCAAAGCTGCACGTCTGGCGGAAGCGATGCGATGGCGATCAGGCGATCACGCCGGTCGCCCGCCCAGCGGCCTCGAACATCGCGACCACCTTGGCCATCTGCTCGGGCGTATGTTCTGCGCAGACCGAGCAGCGCAGCAGGAACATGCCGGCCGGTGTCGCGGGCGGACGCGCGACATTGACGTAGAGGCCGGCCTCCAGCAGCCCGTGCCACATCCGGACGGCCTGCTCCTGGTCGTCCAGGATCACCGCGACGATCGCCGATTCCGGCTCGTCGGTGGGCAGGCGGAAACCGAGCTGCTTCAGCCCGCCATGCAGCTGGCGCGTATTGGCCCACAGCCGCTCGCGCTTGTCCTTGGCGTGCATCAGCTTGCGGATCGACGCAGTTGCGGACGCGACCACCGCGGGCGGCAGGCTGGCGGTGAAGATATAGGGTCGACAGACGAAGCGCAGGATCTCGAACTTCGGGTGGTTCGACACGCAGAAGCCGCCGACCGTGCCGACCGACTTGGAGAAGGTGCCGATCACGAAATCGACCTCGTCCTGCAGCCCCTGGTCTTCATAGACGCCGCGGCCGTTGGGGCCGAAGAAACCCATCGAATGCGCCTCGTCGACCAGCACCATCGCGCCATGCTTCTTGGCGACGGCGACCATCTCCTTCAGCGGTGCGATGTCGCCCAGCATCGAATAGACGCCTTCAAGGACGACGAGTTTGCCCGGCTCCTTGGGCAGGCGACCCAGCCGCTTGTCGAGATCCTCGACCGAATTGTGGCGGAAACGCACGACCTCCGCATTGCCCATCGCGCATCCGTCATAGATCGACGCATGGCTGTCGGCGTCCAGGATGATGTACTCGCCCTTCGCCGCAATGGCAGAGATAACGCCGAGATTCGCCTGGTAACCCGTTGAAAAGACGATCGCACCTGACATACCATAGAAGTCGCGCAGCGCCTGCTCGACTTCCATATGGTCGTGGAACGTGCCGTTCAGCGCGCGGCTGCCGTTGGTGCCGCTGCCGAACTTGTCGAACGCGTCCTTGCCCGCGGCAATGACGTCGGGGTCGAACGTCATGCCCATGTAATTGTAAGTGCCCAGCAGGATCGTCTCGCGGCCCTTGATGACCGCGACGGTGGGGCTCTTCACCTCTTCCATGACGATGCCGAACGGATCGCGCACGCCGCTGTCGAGCAGCGCCTGGCGCTCGGCGATCAGCGGCGCGAACTTGTCGAACAGGTCGCGTTCCGGAGCCACGGCGGCAGGCTCGACGGGCAGGGCTTCAGCCTGGAGGCCGGTTTCGGTCATGTGTTCAATTCCCAACCGTTCACATCGGGTCGTGTCGATTCACCGGGCGCACCGCACCCGGCCACGTTCCTGGTCATCCGTCGCGAAGAACAAGCGTCGCGAGGGACGGGTCGTTCAGTTCTTCAGCTTGGCCACGGCATCGGCAAGCTGACCCACCGTTTCGATTTCCGCCTGCATGTTCATCGTGATGATGATGTCGAATTCGTCCTCGATCGCGGCGACGAAATCCATCACGGTCAGCGAATCCCATTCGAGATCGCCCTGGAACGTTGTTGCCTCGGTCACCGTCACGCCCTTCTTGTTGAAGGGTTCGATCTGGGCCTTGACGGTGTCGAAGATGCTGTCGCGGTCGCTCATGCCGGGTCCTTAGCTGCAAGCGGGCGAGGTGCCAATCGAATGCGGCGGAAGCGTGGTCATCCTGCGATGGCGTACGCCCGCGCGGTCTGCGCCATGCCCTGATCCAGCGGGATCCGCGGCGCCCACAGGCTCGCGGGCGGACGATGATCGGCGCGCGCGGTCCAGTCGGGGTGGCTCAGATACTCGACCCGGTCGAGCGTCAGCTTCGCCCCGCCACCGCGTAACTTGCGGTCGATCCGCGCCGCGACCCGCATCAGCGGCTTGGGCAAATGCATCGGCATCACCCGCCGCCCGACCGCGCGCCCGATCGCCGCCGCCAGATCGGCATGGGTCAGCGTCTCGCCATCGTCGACTTCGTACAATTCATGCGCCCCCGGCCGCTCGGCGAGCAGCACCAGCAAACGCGCAAGGTCCTCGACATGGATCAGCGACACACGCCCCGGCGGCGGCAGGAAGGCAAGGCCAAGCCGCGCCAGCCGGAACATGTCGCGCATCTCGGTATCGCCCGGTCCATAGACGCCGGTCGGGCGAGCGATCGTCCAGTCGCTGGCGCTCTCGGCGACGATCGTCTCCGCCTCGCGCTTCGACCAGCCGTACATCGACAGCTGCGGTTCGCGCGCCGACAGCGACGACACATGCACCAGCCGCCGCGTCCCCGTTGCGCTGACGACGGCGCGCGTGCCCTCGATATTGCCGGCGACGAAGCCAGCCTTGTCGGGCGCATTGACCACCCCGGCGATATGGATGACCGCATCGGCGCCCTCGACCAGCGCGGCGAGGCTCGCGGCATCGTCGAGCGCCCCCGCCACCCAGGTGACGCCGTCGCGCGCCGCCTGCGGCCGCCGCGTCAGCGCGCGGACCCGATGCCCCGCGGCCAGCGCCGCATCGATCGTCGCCCGGCCGACAAAGCCGGTCCCGCCGGTCAGCGCCAGGATCACAGCAGCGCCATATGGTTGCGGTGGATCAGCGCGGCACGCGGCGCATAGCCGAGCAGCGCCTCCTGCTCCTCGCTGCGCCGCCCCAGCAGGCGCTGCATCTCGCCCGCATCATATTCCGCCAGACCGCGCGCGATCGGCCCCTCGGGGCCCGCGATCGTCACCACGTCGCCACGCGCAAAATCGCCCGACACTGCGATCGCCCCCGCCGCCAGCAGGCTGCGCCCACCGGCAAGCGCCTGCGCCGCGCCGGCATCCACGGTCACCACGCCCTTCGCCGTCAGCCGCCCCGCCAGCCACGCCTTGCGCGCCCGCGCGCGTTTCTCGGGAAGGAAGATCGTGTGCCGCGCGTTGGTCGACAGCGGCCGTTCGATCCGCCCCGATGCGATCGCCAGCGCGACTCCCGCGCCGGTCGCGATCCGCGCCGCGGCGATCTTCGACACCATCCCGCCCGATCCCATGCCGGATGCCGAGCCATCGTCCGCCATCCCCGCGATCCGCGCGTCGATCTGCGCCACCTCGGGAATATGCACCGCGCCGGGCTGCGCCGGGTTGCGATCATACAGGCCGTCGATATCGGACAGCAGCACCACGCCGTCCGCCCCCGCCGCCTGCGCCACCCGCGCCGCCAGCCGGTCATTGTCGCCAAAGCGGATCTCGGCCGTCGCCACGCTGTCATTCTCGTTGATGACCGGCACGGTACCCAACTGCAGTAGCCGCCCCAGCGTCGCGGCGGCGTTCAGGTAGCGGCGGCGATCCTCCAGATCATCCAGCGTCACCAGCATCTGCGCCGCGGTCAGCCTGTTGGCGGCGAGCACCTCGGCCCAGGTCTGGCTGAGCGCGATCTGCCCGGTGGCCGCCGCCGCCTGCGCATCCTCCAGGCTCGCCCGCCCGCCACGCGGCAGTCCCAGCCGCCGTGCGCCCAGCGCAATCGCGCCCGAGGAGACGATCGCCACCTGCTGCCCCGTGTCGGCGCGCGCCGCGACATCGGCGGCAATCCCCGCCAGCCAGTCGCGCCGCACTGCGCCCGACGGGTCGACGAGCAGCGCCGAGCCGATCTTCACCACGAGGCGCGGGCAGGAGGCGGGCGGAAACAACATGGCTCGATCCGTTATCGCGCGGCGCGCCAATGGGGAAGGGCGACGGGGAAGGCCGGGTGGAGGGGCAACCCCCGCCGCCCCCTCAGCCCTGCAGCCGCAGCGCCACGTCGTTCATGAACCGCACGTCGTCCCCCGCCGCCAGCGTCGGCGCCTCGGAGGCCAGCGCGCCGAGCAGGTCGGTCAGCGCATCGATCTCGCTCTTGGCGTAATTGCCCAGCACATGGCCAGTCACCCGGTCCTTGTGCCCCGGATGACCGATGCCGATCCGCACGCGGCGGAACTCCGGCCCCAGATGCTGGTCGATCGAGCGCAGGCCATTGTGCCCCGCCAGCCCGCCGCCCATCCGCACCTTCACCTTCATCGGCGCCAGGTCCAGCTCGTCGTGAAACACCGTCAGCGCCTCGACGCCCAGCTTGTAGAAACGCAGCGCCTCGGCAACGCTGCGGCCGCTTTCGTTCATGAAGGTCGCGGGCTTCAGCAGCAGCACCTTCTCGTTGCCCAGCCGACCTTCGCGCACCCAGCCCTGGAACTTCTTCGCCGTCGCGCCGAAATCATGCACCTCGGCGATCGCATCGACCGCCATGAAGCCGACATTGTGCCGCTGCATCGCATATTGCGGGCCCGGATTGCCTAGGCCGACCCATAGCTGCATCACCAATCCCATCGTCTCACTGGCGTGTCAGCGCCCTGTCACGGGCGTGCCGCTTGGCGCCAAACGAAAACGGGCGGGGGCGTTGCCGCCACCCGCCCGCGAAACCGTGCCGCCCCGGGCGGCACCAGGCGATGTTACTCGCCCGCAGCTTCCTCGGTCGCCTCGGTCGACGTATCGCCCTCGGACGACTTCAGCGCCGACGGTGCAACCACCGTTGCGATGGTGAAGTCGCGGTCGTCGATCGCCGACGTCGTGCCCTTGGGCAGCGTCACGGCCGAGATGTGGAGCGAATCGCCCACTTCCAGGCCCTTCAGCGAGATGGTGACTTCCGACGGGATGTCGCTCGCGTCGCACACCAGCTCCAGCTCGTGACGAACGACGTTCAGCACGCCGCCCTTCTTGATGCCGGGGGCTTCTTCCTCGTCGACGAACACGACCGGCACCGCGACGGTGACGGTCGTGTGCGCGCTGATGCGCAGGAAGTCGACGTGAACCGGACGGTCGGTGACCGGGTGGAAGTGCACGTCCTTGGGCAGGGTGCGCTCACCGTTGATCATCACGACGGTGTTCATGAAGTGGCCGGTGCCCAGTGCCTTCACAAGCGCCTTTTCCTCGAGATGGATCGAGGTCGGTTCCTTGTTCTGGCCGTAGATCACGGCGGGTACGCGGCCGTCACGACGCAGCGCCCGGGAGGCTCCCTTGCCAACCCGGTCACGCGTCTCGGCTGCGAGCGTCAGCTGGTCGCTCATCAATATTCTCCGAAACTCATGTATGTCCTTCCGCGCCACGCCTCCAGGGATGACCATGGCCGGAAGCGGGCGCGCATAGCGGGGAGGGGCGCGAAAGGCAATCCTCGCGGCCGAACCTGCGCCCACCGCTGCCCCGGGCTCAATACTTAACCCGCACCGCCTTCAGTCTGTACTTCCCCAGCTGCGCCTGAACGCTGTCGGGCCCGGCGAGGTGTCCCGCGCCCACCGCGATGAAGACGCGGCCGGGTGTGCGCATCCGCTCCGCGATCCACGCCGCCCATTTGGCGTTGCGATCGACCAGCAGCGCCTTGTTCACCTCCGGCGAGTCTTTCAGGCTGTCGTTCATCGTCTTGGCCAGGCCGTCGGGATTGCCCTTGGCCCAGTCGGACACCATCCGGTCCATCGTCTCGCCGGCCTTGGGCAGCTCCTCCACCGTCGACGTCAGCAGCTCGAGCTGCGCCTTCTGCGACAGCGAATCGAAAATCGACATCTGGCCCTCGAACGTCTCCAGCCCGATGACCTGCTTCTTCTGCGCCTTGGCCGCCTTGGTCAGCACGCCTTCGGGCCCGTTGCTGGCGTCATAGCCCAGCTTCTGCACCGGCAGCGCCGACAGGCTGATCGCGGCGAACCACGGCTGCATCCGCTCGAACGTCGCGCGCGGCAGCTTGTTGTCTTCCAGCGCCTTGATGAACGGCTGGCGCTTGTCCTCCGGCAGCTTCTCGATCAGCGATTGGCCCGACGGGTCGAACGCCTTGGACACGACGACACGCTCCTGCGTCTCCTTGTCCGGCTCGACCATCTCCAGCACCAGCGTGCCCGACCGGTCGAACGCCTTCTTCACCGCCTCGTCGAACCATGACAGGCCCGGCTTCAGGACGTGGATCGTCCCGAAGAGGTAGATCGTCGTATCCTTGTCGCGCACCACCCACAGCGCGGGGTCGGCGTCCTGCTGCACCACCGGCGCCGGCTGCGCGCAGGCGGGCAGGGTGAAGGCAAGGCCGAGGGCGGCGAACAAAGAGGTGAAGGGTCGTAACACGGGTCTTGGCAACCTTCCTTGGTCGGGGCGCAGCCAGCCTAGCGGGGGCCTTGCCTGTTGGCGAGCCATCCGCCATTGCCCGGCGCGCGATGAACGCCACCTCAACAGACGCGCCGTTAAGCTTCCAGGACATGATCCTGCGCCTCCATTCCTATTGGGGAGCGCGGGGCTGCGCCATTCTGCAACCCTATGACATGCGCATGGGCGCGGGCACCTTTCACCCCGCCACGACGCTGCGCGCGCTCGGCCCGGAGCCGTGGAACGCCGCCTTCGTTCAGCCCAGCCGCCGGCCGACCGATGGCCGCTATGGCGAGAACCCGAACCGGCTGCAGCATTATTACCAATATCAGGTGATCCTGAAGCCAAGCCCGCCCGATCTGCAGGAGCTGTATCTCGGCAGCCTCGCGGCGATCGGCATCGATTTCACCCGCCACGACATCCGCTTCGTCGAGGATGACTGGGAAAGCCCGACCTTGGGCGCCTGGGGCCTCGGCTGGGAAGTGTGGTGCGACGGGATGGAGGTGACCCAGTTCACCTATTTCCAGCAGATGGGCGGCTTTGACTGCAAGCCCGTCGCGGGCGAGCTCACCTACGGGCTCGAACGGCTGGCGATGTACATCCAGAACGTCGACAATGTGTACGACCTGCGCTTCAACGATGCAGGCGTATCCTACGGCGACGTGTTCCTCGAGAATGAGCGGCAGATGTCGGCCTGGAATTTCGAGGTCGCCGATACCGACACGTTGTTCGACCTGTTCCGCAAGGCGGCGGCCGAGTGCGAGAATTGCCTCGCCGCGAAGCTGCCGATCCCGGCCTATGAGCAGGCGATCGAGGCGAGCCACATCTTCAACCTGCTGAACGCGCGCGGCGTCATCTCCGTCGCCGAGCGCCAGGCCTATATCGGCCGCGTCCGCGATCTCGCGAAGGGGGCCTGCACGGCGTATATGGAAAAGAATGCCGAGGGCTGGAAAGCCCGCTTCCCGAACTGGAGCGCGGCATGACCGATTTTCTGCTCGAACTGCGCTCGGAGGAAATCCCGGCGCGCATGCAGGACAAGGCGCGCGAGGATCTCGCCCGCCTGTTCGCCGCTGAACTCGGCAAGGCCGGGCTGAAGGCCGCCGAACTCGTCACTTACGCGACGCCGCGACGCCTCGCGCTGATCGCCCGCGATCTGCCTGCGCAGACGCAGGCGGTAAGCGATGAGCTGAAGGGCCCGCCCGCCGACGCCCCGGACGCCGCCGTCGAAGGCTTCCTGCGCAAGGCTGGCCTCACCCGCGACGCGCTCCAGACCCGCGAGGTGAAGGGCCGCGCAACCTTGTTCGCGGTGATCGACAAGCCCGGCCGCGCCACCGCCGATGTGCTGGCAGAGGCGATCCCCGCGATCATCCGCGCCTTCCCCTGGCCCAAGTCGATGCGCTGGGGCGAGGCGTCGATCTCCACCGAAAGCCCGCGCTGGGTCCGCCCGCTGCAGGGCATCATCGCGCTGTTCGGTGACGATGTGGTGCCCTGCGCGATCGCCGGCGTCGAAAGCGGCGCGGCCACCGTCGGCCACCGCTTCCATCACCCGGGCGTCATCACCATCGGCAGCGCCGCCGACTATGTCGAGAAACTGCGCGCCTGCCATGTCATCGTCGACCAGAACGAACGCCGCGCCACCATCGCGCTCGGTGCGAAGCTGGCCGCGAACATGGCCGGTCTCACGCTGGTCGAGGATGAGGGGCTGGTCAGCGAAAACGCCGGCCTCACCGAATGGCCGGTGCCGCTGCTCGGCCGCTTCGACGCGGCGTTCCTCGACGTGCCGCCCGAGGTGATTCAGCTCACCGCGCGCGTGAACCAGAAGTATTTCGTCTGCCGCGACGCCGGCGGCGCGCTCGCCAACGCCTTCGTCTGCACCGCGAACATCGATGCGGCGGACGGCGGCGAGCGGATCGTGGAGGGCAACCGCAAGGTGCTCGCCGCGCGACTCTCCGACGCGCGCTTCTTCTACGAGACCGATCTCAAGGTGCCGCTCGCCGATCAGGCGAAGAAGCTGGAAAAGATCGTCTTCCACGAAAAGCTCGGCACCGTCGCCGACAAGGTCGACCGCGTCGCGAAGCTCGCCCGCTGGCTGTCCGAGGAAGGCATCGTCAAGGGCGCGAACCCCGACCTCGCCGAGCGCGCCGCGCGCCTCGCGAAGGCCGACCTCGTCACCGGCATGGTCGGCGAATTCCCCGAGCTTCAGGGCCTGATGGGCGGCTATTACGCCGCCGCGCAGGGCGAACCCGCCGAAGTCGCCGAAGCGATCCGCGATCACTATAAGCCGGTCGGGCAGGGCGACGACGTCCCCACCGCGCCGGTAACGGTTGCCGTGTCACTGGCGGACAAGCTCGACAGCATCACCCAGTTCTTCGGCGCCGACCTGAAGCCCAGCGGCTCCAAGGATCCGTTCGCGCTTCGCCGCTCCGCCTTGGGCATCCTCGCGCTGATCCTCGACAACGGCCTCCGCTTCCCGCTGTCACGCATCGTCAGCGGCGACGTGCTCGATTTCTTCGCCGACCGCCTCAAGGTTCAGCAGCGCGAAGCCGGCGTTCGCCACGATCTGATCGACGCGGTGTTCGCGCTCGGCGGGGAGGACGATCTCGTCCGCCTGCTCGCGCGGGTGAAGGCGTTGCAGTCGTTCGTCGGGACCGAGGATGGCGCAAACCTCCTCGCTGGCTACAAGCGCGCGGCCAATATCCTGAAGAAGGAAGATTATCTGGCCGACGCCGCGCCATCCGCGGCCGATTATGACCGGGAACCGGCCGAAGCGGCGCTGGTCGCCGCGCTGGATGCGGCCGAACCTGCCTCGGCCGATGCGATCGCCAACGAGGATTTCGAGGCGGCGATGGCTGCGCTCGCGACTCTGCGCGCGCCGATCGACGCATTCTTCGACCAAGTGACCGTAAACGATGCCGATTCCGGAAAACGTGCCGGCCGTCTGGCGTTGTTGGCGCGGGTCCGCGCGGCGGTTCACGCGGTCGCTGACTTCTCCCGCATCGAAGGGTGAGGGGGTAAACGGTTACATCTGTTTGGGTGCCGCTTTGTACTTGCAATCCGGCGTCCGGGCGTGTGTTGCGACGCACATAACGAGTTTCAGGAGGCGATAACCCATGGCGACCGCGGTCAAGACCCAGGCGGATGAACGGTACGTCTACCGCTTCGGTGGCGGCGTTTCCGACGGTGGTAGCGGGGACAAGAACCTCTTGGGCGGCAAGGGCGCGAACCTCGCCGAAATGGCCTCCATCGGCCTCCCGGTCCCTCCTGGCTTCACCATCAGCACCGCCATGTGCACCCGCTATTATGAGGAAGGCGAAACCTTCCCTGACAGCGTGCGCGCCGAAGTGGCCCAGGGCATCGCCCATATCGAGGCGATCACCGGCAAGACGTTCGGCGACGCCACCGACCCGCTGCTCGTCTCGGTCCGCTCCGGCGCCCGCGTCTCGATGCCGGGAATGATGGACACCGTCCTCAACCTCGGCCTCAACGACCAGACCGTCGAGGGGCTCGCCAGCGCCAGCGGCGATGAGCGTTTCGCCTGGGACAGCTATCGCCGCTTCATCCAGATGTATTCGGACGTGGTGCTCGGCCTCGATCACGGCGCGTTCGAAGAGGCGCTGGAAATCGCCAAGGAAGACAAGGGCTTCACCCTCGATACCGAACTGTCGGCGGCCGACCTCAAGGCGCTCGTCGCCGAGTTCAAGGGCCTGGTCGAGCAGCAGCAGGGCAAGCCGTTCCCGCAGGACGTGCATGACCAGCTGTGGGGCGCGATCGGTGCCGTGTTCGGCTCCTGGCAGTCGGACCGCGCCAAGGTCTATCGCCGTCTCAACGACATTCCCGGCAGCTGGGGCACCGCGGTCAACGTGCAGGCGATGGTGTTCGGCAACATGGGCGATACGTCGGCGACCGGCGTCGCCTTCACGCGTGACCCCTCGACCGGCCACAATGCCTATTACGGCGAATTCCTGATCAATGCGCAGGGCGAGGACGTCGTCGCCGGCATCCGCACCCCGCAATATCTGACCAAGGCCGCGCGTGAAGAGGCCGGCGCCAAGCCGCTCAGCATGGAGGAGGCGCTTCCCGCCGCCTATACCGAGCTTGCCGCCGTGTTCGACCAGCTGGAGCGGCATTACCGCGACATGCAGGACATCGAATTCACGGTGCAGCAGGGCAAGCTCTGGATGCTCCAGACCCGCTCGGGCAAGCGCACCGCGAAGGCGGCGCTGAAGATCGCGGTCGACATGGCCGCCGAAGGCCTCATCACCCGCGAGGAAGCGATCGCGCGCGTCGATCCGCAGGCGCTCGATCAGCTGCTACACCCGACGCTTGATCCTGAGGCGGCACGCGACGTGCTGACCAAGGGGCTGCCGGCCTCGCCGGGCGCGGCGAGCGGTGCGGCGGTGTTCACCGCCGACGCGGCCGAAAAGTGGGCCGCCGACGGCAAGGCCGTGATCCTCGTGCGCACCGAAACCTCCCCGGAGGACATTCACGGCATGCACGCGGCAAAGGGCATCCTCACCGCGCGCGGCGGCATGACCAGCCACGCCGCCGTGGTGGCGCGCGGCATGGGCCGCCCCTGCGTCTCCGGCGCTGGCGCGCTCTCGATCGACGCCAAGGCGAAGATCGCGCGCGTCGGCGGCCGTGAGGTGAAGGAGGGCGACCTTCTCACCATCGACGGCGCGACGGGCGAAGTGATGGCGGGTGAAGTCGCCACCATCCAGCCGGAACTGGCGGGCGATTTCGGCACGATGATGGAATGGGCCGACGCGGTCCGCCGCCTGAAGGTGCGCGCCAACGCCGAAACGCCGCTCGACTGCCGCACCGCGCGCGATTTCGGCGCCGAGGGCGTCGGCCTGTGCCGCACCGAGCATATGTTCTTCGAGGCGGATCGCGTCACCGCGGTGCGCCAGATGATCCTCGCCGAGGACGAGGCCGGCCGCCGTGCCGCGCTCGAAAAGCTCCTGCCCGAACAGCGCAGCGACTTTGCCGAGATCTTCGAGGTCATGGCCGGGCTCCCCGTCACGGTGCGCCTGCTCGATCCCCCGCTGCACGAATTCCTGCCGCACGAAGAGGCGGAGTTCAGCGAGGTCGCCAAGGCGGCCGGGGTTGACGTCGACGTGCTCAAGCGTCGCGCAGCAGAGCTGCACGAATTCAACCCGATGCTCGGCCACCGCGGCTGCCGCCTCGGCGTCACCTATCCCGAAATCTACGAGATGCAGGCCCGCGCGATCTTCGAGGCGGCGCTCGACGTCGCGGACAAGTCGGGCGAGGCGCCGATCCCGGAGATCATGATCCCGCTGGTCGCCACCAAGCGCGAGCTGGAGCTGATGAAGGCCGTCGTCGATCGCACGGCAAAGGCGGTGTTCGAGGAGCGCGGCAAGACCGTCGAATATCTGGTCGGCACGATGATCGAGCTGCCGCGCGCTGCGCTGCGTGCGGGTGAGATCGCCGAGGCGGGCGAGTTCTTCTCCTTCGGTACCAACGATCTGACGCAGACCACGCTCGGCGTCAGCCGCGACGACGCCGGCCGCTTCCTCGGCTCCTACGTCGAACAGGGCATCTACCCGAAGGACCCGTTCGTCAGCATCGACGTCGAGGGTGTCGGCGAAATGATCAGCCTGGCAGCGGAGCGTGGCCGCGCGACCAAGCCGAACCTGAAGCTCGGCATTTGCGGTGAGCATGGTGGTGATCCGGCATCGATCGCCTTCTGCGAAAGCGTCGGGCTCGATTACGTGTCGGCCTCGCCCTATCGCGTGCCGATCGCCCGCCTCGCCGCGGCGCAGGCGGCGCTGAAGAGCGGCCGCAAGGCGTAAGGTGCCAACGGAGCGATCGGGCCGGATGAACCGGTCCGATGCGCTCCGCTGTCCACATAAAAAGAGGCCTTGCCGCAAATCCTCGCGGCGAGGCCTCTTTTACGTCCAGCTCAGCAGCGGCAGATCACGCCGCGCTCAGCTGCTCGTCGTGGCGCGATTGTTCCAGTCGAACCAGCGCGCCCGCGTCGTGCCGGCGGGGCGCGCCGCCGATTGCGCCACCGTGCGGTTCGGCGCGACAGGCTCGCGGACGTGCGTCTCGGTGACCACGGGTGCGCTGGGCGCAACCGGTGCGCCCGGCGTTGCCGCCGCCAGGCGCGCATTCTCGCGCTCCAGTTCCTTGATCCGCGCGTCCCGCTCCGCCAGGCGGCTGTCGAAATCCTTGCGGTTGCGGCTGTGGACGTCGCGCTCATCGGCATAACGCTGCTTCCACTTGCGCCCGCCGGGATGACTGGCGAGACCGAACAGCCAGCCAGCGATCAACGCGACGGCAAGCGCCAGCCACTGCGTGGGGGTGCTGAAGAGCATGACGAACCTCCTGTTACGCAGGTTCAACGATGCCGCGGATCGTGCGTTCCCGCCTGTTATATGTTGCCGTTGACGAAGGAGTCGCTGATCGAGCAGGCGGCCGGCCCCAGGATGACGATGAACAGCACCGGCAGGATGAAGAGGATCAACGGCACCGTCATGATCGCCGGCAGCCGCGCCGCCTTTTCCTCCGCGCGCATCATGCGCTCGTTGCGGAATTCGGCGGAGAGGACGCGCAGCGCGCTGGCCAGCGGCGTGCCGTACTTCTCGGTCTGGACCATTGTGGTGACGATGCCCTTCACCTCGTCCAGCGCCACGCGATGGGCGAAGTTCTCGAACGCCGCACGCCGGTCGGTGAGGAAGCCGAGCTCGATCGCGGTCAGGGCAAATTCGTCGCCGAGCTCCGGATAGGCCTTGCCCAGTTCCTTCGCCACGCGGTGAAAGGCCGCGTCCACCGTCAGGCCCGCTTCGGCGCAGATCACCAGCAGGTCGAGCGCGTCGGGCAAGCCCTTGCGGATCGCGTCCGACCGCTTGGTGATCTTGTTCTTCAGGTAAAGGTCAGGCGCCTTGTAGCTGAGGATGAAGGTGCAGGCGACAAGGCCGTAGCGCTTCAGCGGGCTCCAGTCGCCGAACGTGTCGGTGCCATAGACGACGAAGACCATGAAGCCGCCCAGGACGATCGGCAGGACAAGGCGGCCAAAGATGACGCCGACTGCCCATTCCTTCTTGCGGATGCCCGCCTGCAGCAGCTTGGTCTGCGCTTCCTTGACCTGGCTGTCCTGCAGGACCTTCAGCGATTCCAGGATGTCGCGGATCTTGTCGGCGCTCTCGCTTTTCTGGACCAGCTTCGCCCGGCGCTTGCTGGTCGAGGCGGTGATGCCGGCCTTCAACTGCTCGCGCCGGTCGTTCAGCGCCTTGACGCGCCTCGCCATCGGATCGCGGACGCTGAGCGCGGCATAGATTGCGACGAGGACGGCACCGGCTGCGATCGCCGCCAGGATGGTCGCGACCCACAGGACGTCGACACCGAGGAGCGTTGGGGTCTGCGTGGGTTCCATATCAGATCTCGAAGCTGACCATCTTGGCCATGATGAAGGCGCCGATCGACATCCAGATCATCCCCCCGACACCGGCGACGATCAGTCGCTGGTCGACGAAGAAGTTCTGCATGTACGCGCTGTTCACGAACCAGATCAGGATGAACACGATGAACGGAAGGGCGCCGATGATCATCGCCGACGCCTTCGATTCCGACGACATGGCCTTGATCTTCAGCTTCATCTGCGCGCGCTGGCGCAGCACGGTCGCCAGGTTCTGCAGCGTTTCGGCGAGGTTGCCGCCGGTCTCGCGCTGGATCGCGATGGTGATGACGAAGAACTGGAATTCCTTGGTGCCCAGCCGGTCTGCCGTTTCCTGCAGCGCGACGTCCATCGAACGGCCGATCTTCATCTTGTCGGCGACAGCGCGGAACTCTTCCCCGACGGGGCCCTCCACCTCGCTACCCACGACCGCCATCGTCTCGGTGATCGGCAACCCTGAACGCAGGCCGCGCACCAGAAGCTCGATCGCATCCGGGAACTTGGCGTTGAACGCCTTCACACGCTTATTGATGACATAGCCGACCGCGAAGTGCGGGATGCCAGCGCCCATGCCGAGGCCCAGAAAGAGCGCCAGCAGCAGCGGAAAGCCCAGCAGCAGCAGGAGCAGCAGCGTGCCCACGAAGATGCCCAGCGTCGTCGCGCCATATTGGCCGACGGTCCATGGCTTGCCGGTCATCGCCAGGCGCTTCTGCAACTCCTCGGGCCGGGGCAGGAAGCGCATCGCTGCCTGGTCGGTCCTGGTCGCGGTCCGCCCGGTGATCCGCCGCATCTGCACTTCGACCGCGGTGTTCGCGTTGGGCGAGTGGCGGTCGCGGACCGCGGACAGCCGCCGGTCGCCGGCGCGCTGCGTCGACGGTCCGCTCAAGGCGAAGAACAACAGGCCCAATGTGGTGAGCGCGCCGATCGCGAGAAGGATCACCGGTAACAGGGGCATGTCTTGGTCCGTTCTCCTGGCAACAGCAGGGCAGGCCCCTCTTCAGGGTGCCCGCGCAGGATCATTTCTTGGCGGCTCGCTTGGGCACCAGACCCTTGAGGTCGGCAAACTTGCCCATCAGCGACGTCCCCGCGCGACGTGGCGCCTTGGCCTTGGCCGGCGCACTATCGTCGGAAATGAAGCACAGGCGCGTCACCAGATCGACGATCGGCGCGACCGTCTTGGAGGCCTTGCCCACCTCGTACAGCGGCTTGCCCAGCTTCGCGGCCTGCGCGGCCAGCTTCTGGTCGAACGGCACCACGAAGTCGATCTTGCGCTCGATCGAGGTTTCGAAATCCTTGCGGCTGATCTCCAGCTGCTGGCCGGGATGCACCTTGTTGGCCAGCACCAGCACCTGGGCGTCCGGCGCATTGGATTTCAGCCACGATAGCAGGCGAATGCTGTCGCGCGCGGCAGCCAGCGTCAGCTCGGTCACCAGGACGATCGTCTGCGCATCCTTCACCAGATGCGGGTAGTTCACCAGCATCGATCGCGGCAGGTCGACGACCGTGCATTCGAACGCGGCACGCATCTCATCCTGCAATTGATGGAATGCGCCGCCATCGGTCATGATCGGGGAATTGATCGGCGCCTCGGCCGACAGCACGGCCAGCTTGTCCGACGCGCGCACCATCGCGCGTTCGATGAACAGCCCGTCGATGCGGCTTGGATTCTCGATGGCGTCGGTCAGCCCGCGGCCGGGTTCCAGATCGAGCGCGAGGGCACCGGTGCCGAAATGCACGTCGAGATCGAGCAGCGCGGTGGAGCGGCGCTCCTTCTGGCTCATCAACCAGGCCAGCGAGGTCGCGATGGTCGACGCGCCGGCCCCGCCACGCGTGCCAATGACCGCGACCGAGCAATGCGGGTGCTCCGCCGCCGCGTCGATTACCTTGGGCGCGTTCAGCAGCGCCTGCGCCTGCGAAAACGCCTCGCGCAGCACGTCGCCGCTCAGCGGCTTCAGCAGATAATCCTGGATGCCGCTCGCGACGAGATCGCGGTACAGGCGGACGTCATTGACCTGCCCCGCCGCGATCACGATCGTCCCCGGCTCGCAGACCTCGGCAAGCGAATTGATGTCGTTCAGCGGATCGCCCGATTCCGCCAGGTCGACGAACAGGATGTGCGGCGAGGCGGTGACCGACAGGGATTGCACCGCATTGCGCAGGCCGCCCTTGTGCACCTTTTCCGCCGACCAGCCGAGTTCGCTGACGATCGGCCGCAGCGTGTTGGCCGTCCCCTCGTCGCAGACATAGGCGACGAAATCCTCGCGAGCGGCGGCGCCCGCCGGCTTCCATGGCGCGTTCATTTCGCTTGGCCTCCCGTGCTTTCGCTGCGAACCGCGGTGCCACCGCCGCCGGTCGGCTCGGCCTTGCGGAAGCGGTCGATCGCCTTGGTCGCGACCGCCGGATCGGACAGGCCGCGCGTGGTTTCTCCGCGCACCAGATCAGTCGGGTTCGCGACCATCGCGGCCAGATTGGAATTGACCGCGCAGCCGTGGTTGGACCCGGTGTGCCCCTCGAAATCGGGCTGGTACATCCGGCTGTGGTCCGGACAGCCCGGCACAGAGGCGCGCGCGCGGCTGACGACGACGCGCGCCGTCCCGGCCGCGATCGGCGCAGCGGTGACCGGCGCCTCGTCCGCGATGAGCAGGCCAAATCGGGCTGCGGCCGCGGCCACATCCGCGCGGGTCGCCGGGTCGCTCGCCGGGTCGTCGACCGATATCCGGTCGCCGTAGCCGACCTTGAGCGAGCCCATCCAGGCGCCAAGCCGCTGCGCCTCGCCGGGCGCCAGCCCCTCCGGGCCCGCCCCGACGTCAAAGGCATAGTCGGCGCGCGAGACGACCGGCTGGTGGACCGATTCCAGGCCGCGGTTGGCCGTGCCGCCGCACGCGCTGAGCAGCAGCGCGGGGGCAAGGCAGGGGAGAATAGTGCGCGAGAGCATGATGCTGTTCCTGACCATGATCATCAATTGAACGAGAAGCCGGGGGCCGGGGCGGCGCCCTTGCTCTTGCGGTCCTTCTTGCCCTTGTCGCCGGCGACCGCCTTGGGCTCGGGTCCGGCGCCGGGCAGCATCGGCGGTGCTGCGGGCGTGATCGGCGTCACCGCGCCGATTGCGGGTGCGACCGGCGGGCCGGCCTCCAGCGACGGCTTGGGCCGCTCGCCGCCCGTCGTACCGGCCGACAATTGCCCCAGCAGCACGCGCTCCACATCGGTGGGGGATTTGTACCCGTCGGTCGGCAGCTTGATGTCGTTGCCGTTGACCGGCTGCACCAGATACGGCGTGATGACGATCACCAGCTCGGTCTCGTTGCGCTGGAAACCGTTGGAACGGAACAGCGCGCCAAGGATCGGAATGTCACCGACGCCCGGGGTCTTTTCGATCGAATTGTTGTGGTTGTTCTGCAGCAGCCCCGCGATCATGAAGCTCTGGCCGGACCCGAGTTCGACCGTCGTTTCGGTACGCCGCGTCGTCAGGCCGGGCACCTGGGCGCCACCCACGGTCACGGCGTTGGAATAATCGAGCTGCGAAACCTCCGGCCGAACCCGCAGAGAGATGCGGCCGTCCGACAGCACCGTCGGCGTGTACGCCAGGCTGACGCCATATTGCTTATATTCGACGCCGACGCCGCCCAGTCCCTGCGCGATCGGGATCGGGATCTCACCACCGGCAAGGAAGGTGCCCGTCTCACCGGAAAGCGCGGTCAGATTGGGGTTGGCGAGGCTCGTCACCTGGCCGATCCGTTCGCCCAGATCGAGCGCGCCGACCAAGTCGAGACCAAGAAGCCTAGTCAGATAGCCGATGGTGGTGCGCTCCCGGCCCGGCGTGATCGTCGTCCCGGGGCGCTGCACAATCTGGCGGGTGATCGGGTCGATCGTATAGCCCTGAACACTCTGGCCGACGCCGAGTGGCAGGTTGGGATCGGTCGTCACGTAGCTTGCCGGCGGACGGCCGCTGCCGATGCCGAACTTGAACCCGCCGGAGCCATCGATCGTCGACAGGTTGCTGCCGATGTTCTTGACGAAGCTGCGGCTCACTTCGGCGAAGCGCACCTGCAGGTTGACCTGCAGCGGCGTCGCGGTGCGCAGGCGGCTGACGACCCGCACCTCCTCGCCGACGAATGCCTGGACCAGGCGTTCTGCCTCGGCGCCATCCTCGGGATTGGCGACGGTGCCGGTCAGCAGGATGATGCCGTTCATCGTCGTGGCGGTCACGGCCGCCTCCGGCATGGCGAGCGACAGCATCTGGCTGAGCGAGTCGAAATTGTTGCCGACGCGAACCGTGGTTGCATACACCACCGCGCCGCCCTTCGCCGTGGCCGAGATCGTCGTCTCACCCGGCTTCTTGGCGAACACATAGAGCTGCGTGGGCGAGCGGACCTGGACGTCGGCGATCTCCGGATTGGCGACGAACAGGTCGCTCATTGGTCGCGACAGGGTGATCAGCTGGCCGCGATTGGTGGCGATCTGCAGGACGGAGGACGGCCCCCGTGCGGCGGCATTCTGCGCCGGGGCCGCGGCAGGCGTTCCCCCGATGGCGACCACGCCGAGCGCGGCGGCGGCCGGCCATTTCATGGCTGATGAGCGGAAACGCATCTCAGTTCTTCCCCCCGACCGGCACTTCGGTCACATTGTTGCCGCGGGCGATGCGGACCACCGGGCCCGACACGCGCGCTGGCGCTCCCGGATAGGTGGCGGGCGGTGACCCCGCTATCGGCCCTGCGGTGCTTACTATCGCCGCCGGCTGTTCGGTCCGGCCCGGCACCGTGCGGCGCTGGAAGCGCGACACGTCGGCGCCGACCGCATAGGTGGGATTGCCCGTCTGCGGCGCGCTGGCGAGTTGCAGCATCATCGCGCGCTCGGCCTTGGCGTCGGAACCATCCGGCACCTTCACGTCGCCCGAGGCGATTGCCTGTTCCAGCTCGGCGGCATTGTCGGCGATCGATCGCAGCGACAGCGACAGCGAGCCGAGCGTCTGCGCCACGGCGATTTCCTCCGCGATCTTGGGCGTCGCCTCGATCGTCACGGTGGAGAAGGTCTGCACGACGGTATTGCCGGCCTCGTCCTTTTCCTGGCTCGTGCGCTGGTCGGTGGCCAGCACGCGCAGGTTGCGCATGATCGTCTCGGCCGCCTTCAGCGGCGGACCGTCGCCACCACCCTCGACCTCCTGCGTCAGCAAGAGGTCGATCCGGTCGCCCGGAAAGACGAAGCCAGCGACGGAGGATTGCGTCGATACCGGCACGGTGACGGCGCGCATGCCAGGCCCGAGCGCCGCCGCCAGGAAGCCGCGATCTCCCGGCTTCACCAGCGCGCCCTGGGTCACCGGCTGGCCTGCCGTGATCGGGTTGCGCACCACGGTGCCGATCACCGCCTTCATGTCGAACTCGGCGCCTTCCTGGAAATAGGCGCCCTCGACCAGTTCGGCCGGCCACGGCTGGAACTTGACCGCGCCCGGATCGATGATCGTGCCCACCGGCAGCGCGCGGGTGGCGACCAGCACCTTGGGGCCCTGCGGCACCATCGCCGGATCGCCGGGAACGGCGGAGGCCTGCGGCGCGCTCGAGCCCATGATCAGCGTGCGCGCCATGAAAGCCGTCACCGCCGCAACGATGAGTGCCCCCACCAGCAATATAAGCTTGCGACTATCCATTGATCATCGTGCCTTTCGCATCAGCGCTGGCCAGTTCTGTCCATGCTGTGGCATCATAAGATAAAGTGGTTAAGAAGCGGTTCGCGCAGGATCATCAGTCCGGCTATTGCGATCGCCACGCCATAAGGGACTTCGGGATTGCCCGCGGTCTTGCGAATTCTGTGGTCGAGCAGCATCACGACTGTGATGAGGCCGCCGACGATCGACATGACCAGCAGGATCTGGATCAGCGCCGGTACTGGCACCCAGAGCGCCAGCGCAGCGATCATCTTCACGTCGCCGCCGCCCATCCACCCGAAGTGAAAGGCGACGCAGAAGGCGGCGAGCACGATCAGCGCAACGCCGACCTGGATCGCCATGTCGGGCCACGGCGCCATGCCGATCGACACCCACCACAGCGGCGCGAGCAAGGCGATCGCCGCGTTCTTCCAATTGGCGATCTCGCGCACACGCGCGTCTTCGATGCCGGCCGAAACCAGCAACAGCGCGAGTCCCAGCGGCAGCGCCAAGGAAAGAAATTCCCACCCCATGGAAAAGGGCCACTAGACGGAATGGCTTGCGAAACCGTAACCAAGCCGCTTCATCATGAACACGCATCCCCCGATCCGCCGGGCGATACCGGACGACGCGACGGTGTCTTACTGGCGCGCGCCCGACGGCTGGCCGCTGCGGCGCTTCGACTGGCCCGGCAGCGGGCGCGGCGCCATCCTGTTCCAGACCGGTCGCGGCGACGTGTTCGAGAAATATCTGGAATCGTTCGATCACTGGCATCGTGCCGGCTGGTCGGTCACCGCGCTGGACTGGCGCGGGCAGGGCGGGTCGGGGCGCCTGTCACCCAACCCCCATGTCGGGCATGTCGAGGATTTCGCGCCGCTGGTGGACGATCTCGCCGCCTTCTGGCGCAGTTGGGACGCGCCCGGCCCGCGCATCGTCATGGGCCATTCGATGGGCGGCCACCTGGTGCTCGGCGCCCTCCTCGACCGGGTGATCGATCCGGCGGCGGCGGTGTTGATCGCCCCGATGCTCGGCCTTCGCTCGCCGTTCCCGGCACATGTCGCGGCCTGGGTGGCGCGCGCGATGTGCAGGATCGGCAACCCCGCGCGCGCGGCATGGAAGGCCAATGAACGGCCCGGCAGCCGCTTCGGCCGACAGCAATTGCTCACCGCCGACGCGGATCGCTATGCCGATGAGCAATGGTGGTACCAGCAGGTGCCGGAGCTTCAGCTCGGCCCGCCAAGCTGGCGCTGGCTGGCCCGCGCCTTTGCCTCCACCCTGGCGCAGCAGAATGATCCGCGGCTGAAGACGCTGACCCTGCCGATCCTGATGCTGGTCGCCGAGCAGGACCGGCTGGTTGACCCGCGCGCCGCGCTGCGTGTGGCCGACAGATTGCCCAACGTGACGGTGCAGCGCTTCGGCGCCGAATCGGCGCACGAAATCCTTCGCGAGGCCGATCCCGTGCGTAACCGCGCGCTGGCAGCGATTGATGCCTTCCTCGACGGGCAGCGCGGATGACGTACGACATCGCGATCGTCGGTGCCGGCATGGCCGGCGCCTCGCTCGCGGCCGAGATCGGCGACCGCGCGCGCGTGCTGCTGCTCGAGGCGGAGGAGGTGCCCGGCTACCACGCAACCGGCCGCTCCGCCGCCTTCTGGTCCGAAACCTATGGCGGCGCCGGCATCCAGCCGCTGACGACGGCGTCTGGCGACGCGCTGCGCAGCGGAGGCTTCCTTGAGCCGCTCGGCTCGCTGCACATCGGGCGCGCAACCGATGCGCCCGCGGCCGATGCGTTCCTGACCGAATTTGCCAACAGCGGGGTGGCGCTGACGCCGGTCGACCCGCGCGATCACGTCGCGGGTCTGCGGGACGGCTGGACGATCGGCATCATGGAGCCGAGCTGCGCCTATATCGACGTGGCGGCGCTGCATGCCGCCATGCTCGCTCGCGCCCGGCGGGCCGGAGCAAGCCTGGTGCTACGCGCGCCGCTCACCGGTGCGACGTGGACGGCCCGGGGGTGGCAGCTGGAAACCCCCGGCGGCCGGTATCAGGCGGCGCTGCTGGTGAACGCCGCCGGCGCCTGGGCCGATGCGGTCGCTGCAACGGCAGGCGCCGCGCCGCTCGGCATCCAGCCTTATCGCCGCACCATGGTGCAACTGGCGACCCAGCCTGCGCCGCCCGCCGGCATCCCCCACATCGTCCATGTTGGCGGTGATTTCTATTTCAAGCCGGAGGCTGGTGGCCGCCTGTGGCTCAGCCCGCATGACGAGACGCCGGCGGCGCCGGGCGACGCGCAGCCGGAGGAGCTCGACGTCGCCATCGCGATCGACCGGTTTGAACAGGCGGTCGACTGGCGCGTCGTCCAGGTGGAGCGCAAATGGGCGGGCCTGCGCAGCTTCGCGCCGGACCGTCTCCCGGTCTATGGCTTCGATCCCGTCATGCCCGGCTTCTTCTGGTTCGGCGGGCAGGGCGGGTTCGGCATCCAGACCGCCCCCGCCGCGGCATCGATCGGCGCATCGCTCCTGCTGGGAGCGCGCCCGACGCTCGGCATCGATGTGGACCGCTACGCCCCCGCGCGCTTCCGCAAGGACTAGCCCCGGCCCGCGCGCCGATCAGCCGCGCTTGCCGGCCTCGACCGCCGCATCGCTGGCCAGCCGGTCCGCGCGTTCATTCTCCGGGTGCCCGGCGTGGCCCTTCACCCATTGCCACTCGACCTTGTGGCGTCCCGCCGCCTCCAGCAGCGCCTGCCACAATTCCGCATTCTTCACCGGCTTCTTGTCCGCCGTCTTCCAGCCGTTCCGCTTCCACCCGTGGATCCACTTCGTCAGCCCATCCATGACGTAGCGGCTGTCGGTATAGACGGTGACATGGCACGGCCGGGTGAAGGCGTTCAGCGCCTCGATCGCCGCGGTCAGCTCCATGCGGTTGTTGGTCGTCAGCGCCTCGCCGCCAGACAATTCCTTTTCATGCTGGCCCATGCGCAGCACCGCGCCCCAGCCGCCCGGACCGGGATTGCCCTTGCACGCACCGTCGGTGAACGCCTCGACCTTGGTGATCTCACTCATGCGACGCGCGTCACCAGCGAGGGGTCGTAATGTTGCAAGCGACGGACATAGGCGAGGGGGTCCTTGCGCACGACCAGGGCGTCGGGCGGGGTGTTGAGCCAGTCCCAGGCGCGGGACAAAGCGAAGCGGATGCACGAACCGCTGGCGAGCGTCGTGAACTGCGCGCGCTCCACCGACGACAGCGGAAAATGCCGCTCATAACCGGCGATCAGCGCATCGCCGACCCGCGCGTCGAACCCGCGGCCCTGCGCGTCGAACGACCAGGCCGTGTGCATCACCGCCAGGTCATAGACGCGGATGTCGGTGCACGCGAAATAGAAGTCGATCAGCCCGGTGACCTTGTCGCCCAGCATCAGCACATTGTCCGGGAACAGGTCCGCGTGGATCGCGCTCTGGTCCAGCTCGCCCGCGAACCAGCGCGCCTCGACGTGGTCCAGCGCGAAGGCGAGATCGTCGTACAGTCCCGGCGCGATATCATCGAGGCTGCGGCCGCATCGCTCGAACAGCGGGCGCCAGCTCTCCATGCCCATCGAATTGGGCCGCGACAGCGCGAAATCCGCAACCGCGCCGTGCATCGCGCCCATCGCATCGCCCGCGGCAAGCGCCTGCGCCGGCGTGGGGTGCGACAGCGACACGCCCGACAGGAACTTGATCAGGCACGCCGGCCGCCCGGCCAGTTCCTGGATCTCGCGGCCCTCGCGATCCTTGATCGCCGGCGGCACGGGCAGGCCCTTGCCATCCAGATGATCGAGCAACGCCATGAAGAATGGCAGGTCGTCCGCCGCCACCCGCTTCTCGTACAGCGTCAGGATGAAACGGCCCTTCGTGGTATCGACAAGGTAGTTCGAGTTCTCGACACCCTCGGCGATGCCCTTGGCCGACACCAGTTCCCCGACATCGTACTGGAGGAGGAACGTCGCAAGCGCCTCCGCCGACACGTGAGTATAGACCGCCACACACACCCCGCTTTTCGCCCCGGCGGATCGACAGGGCGTCCTTCCCGGCCGTGGCTACGGCCGTCCGTCCGATAATGCTACGCTGCCTGTTCCAGCGACCGCGGCAGCTTGAAGGCGATCGTCTCGCGGGTGGTTTCCTCTTCCCGCTCGGTCACGGCATAGCGGGTCGACAGCAGGTCGACCAACTCGCGCACCAGCAGCTCGGGGGCGGATGCGCCTGCGGTCAGCCCCAGGGTGCCGACGCCTTCGAGGAACGACCAGTCGAGGTCCGCGGCGCGCTGCACCAGCATCGCGCGGATGCCCTCGCGCTCGGCCACCTCGACCAGCCGCAGCGAGTTGGACGAATTGGGCGCGCCGATCACCAGCATGGCATCGCACTGGCTGGCGATCGCCTTTACCGCCGCCTGGCGGTTCGACGTGGCATAGCAAATGTCCTCGCCGCGCGGCGCCTGCATGGTCGGGAAACGGGTTTGCAGGATCCGCACCACCTCCGCCGTATCGTCCACCGACAGCGTCGTCTGCGTCAGGAAGGCGAGGTTCTCGGGATCGGCCGGCTGCAGCGCCTGGGCATCCGCCGCATCCTCGATCAGCGTCATCGCGCCCTCGGGCACCTGGCCGAACGTCCCGATCACTTCGGGGTGGCCGGCATGGCCGATGAACAGGATGTGGCGCCCGGCGGCGACCAGCCGTTCGGCCTGGCGGTGCACCTTGGATACCAGCGGGCAGGTGGCGTCGAGATATTCCAGCCCGCGCGCCTCCGCATTGGCCGGCACCGACTTGGGCACGCCATGCGCGGAAAAGACCACCGGCGCGTCGTCGGGCACCTCGTCCAGTTCCTCGACGAACACCGCGCCCTTCGCCTTCAGCGTGTCGACGACGAACTTGTTGTGGACGATCTCGTGGCGGACATAGACGGGGGCGCCATGTTTCTCGATCGCCAGTTCGACGATGCGGATCGCGCGATCCACGCCGGCGCAGAAGCCGCGCGGGGCGGCGATCAGCAGTTCGAGCGATGGCTTGTCGGTCATCCCTGCCGCTTACGCGATTGCCTGCCCGCACGGAAGGCGGTTATGAGCGCGCGGGCACTTCGTACCCGATTGCATGAGGTTTCTCCGCACGTGTCCTTTCGCACCCACGCTCGCCGCCCCGCCGTTCGGTTCGCCGGCGTTGCCCCGCTCGCCCTGCTCCTGCTTGCGGGCGGCTGTGCCAAGAGCGGCGACATCTCGCTCGACGGCGGCGTCGGGATCACGGCGGTTCGCTCGGCCTGTCCGGTCGTGGGCGTGCCGGTCGGCACGGGGGACATCACGCTGTTCGATCCGGCGACCAGCCGCGATGCCAGCGCGATTGACGTGACGGCGGTGCTCACCAACGTGCGCGGCACGTGCGACGATACCGGGGCGGAGGTGGTCAGCAACGTGACCTTCGACGTGCGCGCCCGCCGCACGCGCACGGACGGCCCGCGCGACGTGACGCTGCCCTATTTCATCTCCATCGTGCGCGGCGGGACTCAGGTCGTGGCGAAGCGCGTGGGCGCGGTCTCGGTCCATTTCGAGCCGGGTCAGGCACTGGCGAGCACGTCAGGCCAGGCGAGCGCAAACGTGAACCGCGCCGCCGCGACCTTGCCCGATTCGGTGCGTGAGCAACTGACGCGGAAGCGCAAGGCCGGCGATCAGGATGCCGCGATCGACCCGCTGGCGACTCCGGAGGTGCGTCAGGCCGTGCTCGCTGCCAGCTTCGAGGCGCTGGTCGGCTTCCAGCTCACCCAGGACCAGCTGCGCTACAACGCCCAGCGCTAAGCCCTGCCGGCGCGCAGGCCGCGCCAGCACTGATGGGCGATTGACTCGCACCGCGCGCGCCGCCACAGGCGCAATTGTCGATGCCGGGCAACCGGCGTGGGCGCGCGGGAGAGCGCGGATGGCCTTTCAGGCATGATCCGCCGCCGAAGGAGCAACCACCCCGGAATCTCTCAGGCAGCAGGGACCGCGCATACCCATCGACGCTCTGGAAAGCGGCCCCGCTGACACGCGTGGCCCACCGAAGGTGTAAGCACGGGTTATCCGTGCGAAAGCTCTCAGGTTCCGTGACAGAGGGGGTCCGGTTCGTTTCGCCACCACGGCGGGACGATCGCCCTTGAAGACGGACGATCCGCGATGAGCGATCACGACGACGAAGACGTAATCATCGAAACCATGACGCTGCCGCTCGACGCGTGGCATCGTGCCCATGGCGGCCGGATGGTCGAATTCGCGGGCTATTGGATGCCGGTGCAGTTCGAAGGCATCATGGCCGAACATCTGTGGACACGCGAAAGCGCCGGCCTGTTCGATGTCAGCCACATGGGCCAGATCACCTTCCGCGGCGAGGGGCTGGTGCCCGCGCTCGAGGCGATGATGCCCGCCGACATCGCCGGCCTCGCGCTCAACCGCGCGCGCTATTCGCTGCTGCTCGACGAAAACGGCGGCATCCTCGACGATCTGATGCTGACGCGCCTGCCCGCAGACGAGGATGGCGAGCGCATCTACATGGTCGTCAACGGCGCGACCAAGTACGACGACATCGCGCACATGCTCGATCATCTGCCCGACGACATCACGCTGAACCTGATGGAGGACCATGCGCTGCTGGCGCTTCAGGGCCCCAAGGCCGTGGATGCGCTGGTCCGGCTCGTCCCGGGCGTCGATGCGCTGGTGTTCATGCAGGCCGCGCCCTTCACCTGGCAGGGGCATGATCTGTGGGTCAGCCGCTCGGGCTATACCGGCGAGGACGGTTTCGAAATCTCGATCCCGGCAGAGGCTGCCGAGGCGTTCGCCGATGCGCTGCTGGAGCAGCCCGAGGTGAAGCCGATCGGCCTTGGCGCACGCGATTCGCTGCGGCTCGAGGCCGGCCTGCCGCTCTACGGCCATGACCTCTCGCCCGAGACGACGCCGGTAATGGCGGACCTCGGCTTCGCCTTGTTCAAGCGCCGCCGCCAGGAAGGCGGCTTCCCTGGTGCCGAGCGCATCCTGGCGGAGCGTGAGAACGGCCCCGTCACCAAGCGGGTCGGCCTGCTGGTCGAGGGACGCCAGCCGGTGCGCGAGGGCGCGACCGTGGTCGATGCGGACGGCAACACCGTCGGCAACGTCACCTCCGGCGGCTTCGCGCCGACCGTCGGGGCACCGATCGCCATGGCGTACGTTCCGCTCGCGATGGCGACGCCCGGCACCCGCATCCAGCTTTCGCAGCGTGGCAAGGTTCACGCCGCCACCGTCACCCCCATGCCATTCGTCCCCCACCGCTACGTCCGAGGAGCGAAGTAAATGAGCCGTTATTTCACCGAGGATCATGAGTGGATCGACGTCGACGGTGATGTCGGCACGGTCGGCATCTCCGATTACGCGCAGGGCCAACTCGGCGACATCGTGTTCGTCGACGTGCCGGAAGCCGGCAAGTCGCTCGCCAAGGGTGACGAGGCCGCCGTGGTCGAAAGCGTGAAGGCCGCCAGCGACGTCTATTCGCCGGTCTCGGGCTCCGTGATCGAGGGCAATGCCGCGCTCACCGACGAGCCGGGCCTGGTGAACACCGATCCCGAGGGTGAGGGCTGGTTCTTCAAGCTGACGCTGTCCGACGCGTCGCAGCTCGACGGCCTGATGGACGAAACCGCCTACGAGGCGTTCGTCGCCAAGCTCTGATCCAGACTGGCCCCTCCCGCTTCAGGGGAGGGGTTGGGGTGGGGCCTCTCCGCACGCGCTTGGTGCGGTGAGACTCCGATCCAGCAGCCTCTTCCTCGCGAGGGAGGGGAGGAGTGTATCGAATGCGCTACCTACCGCTTACCGACCACGACCGTCGCGAGATGCTCGCCGTCATCGGCGCCGGCTCGATCGATGACCTGTTCGTCGACGTGCCCGAATCCGCGCGCCTGTCCGGCCCGATCGCGAACCTCCCCGCGCACGCGAGCGAGCTGGCGGTCGAACGCCACATGACGAAGCTCGCTCGGCAGAATCTGTCCGCGGGCGAGGCGCCGTTCTTCCTGGGCTGCGGCGCGTACCGCCACCATGTCCCCGCCAGCGTCGATCACCTGATCCAGCGCGGTGAGTTCCTGACCGCCTACACGCCCTATCAGCCGGAAATCGCGCAGGGCACGCTGCAGATGCTGTTCGAGTTCCAGACGCAGGTCGCGCGCCTGCTGGGGACCGATGTGGCCAACGCATCGATGTACGACGGCTCCACCGCCTGCTGGGAAGCGATCGGCATGGCGCGCCGCATTACCAAGCGCGCCAAGGCGATCCTGTCGGGCGGCCTCCACCCGCATTACGTCTCCGTCGCCAGGACGATGGCGAAATACACCGGCGACTCGCTCGAAACCTCGGTCCCTGCACTGACCGCAGAGACGGACGTCGACGCGCTGATCGCCAGCATCGATGACGACACCAGTTGCGTCGTCGTGCAGTACCCCGACATCCTCGGCCGCATCACCGATCTCCGGCCGCTGGCTGACGCGTGCCACGCGAAGAAGGCGCTGCTGATCGCCGTCGTCACCGAGCCGGTGGCGCTGGGTGCGGTCAAGTCGCCGGGTGAGATGGACGCCGATATCGTCGTCGGCGAGGGCCAGTCGATCGGTGTCGGCCTCCAGTTCGGCGGACCGTACGTCGGCCTGTTCGGCTGCAAGGACAAATATGTCCGCCAGATGCCCGGCCGACTGTGCGGCGAGACGGTGGACGCCGACGGCCGCCGCGGCTTCGTGCTGACGCTCTCCACGCGTGAGCAGCACATCCGCCGTGAGAAGGCGACCAGCAACATCTGCACCAACTCCGGCCTCTGCGCGCTGGCCTTCTCGATCCACATGACGCTGCTGGGTGAGGCTGGCCTTCGCCGGCTCGCCGGGATCAACCACGCCCAGGCCTGCCGCGCCGCCGACCGCTTCGCGAAGGTGCCGGGCGTGCGGCTCGTCAACGACAGCTTCTTCAACGAATTCACGCTCGATCTCGGCCAGGAGGCGCGCCCGCTGGTGCGCACGCTCGCCGATCGCGGCGTGCTCGCCGGCGTATCGCTCGGCCGGCTCTATCCGGGCGAAGGCGCATTGGAGAATGGCCTGGTAGTGGCGGTGACCGAAACCGTGACCGACGAGGATATCGAGGCGCTGGCGACCGCGCTTCAGGAGGTGCTGGCATGACCATCAACCAGAGCGGCTGGAAGCCCACGTCCCCCCAGGCAAATGAAGGCGGCGCCCCCGCCACCTTCACCGGCAACAAGGCGCTGATGCTCGAAGAGGCGCTGATCTTCGAGATCGGCGATGATCAGACCACCGGCGTCGACTTCGCTGGCGGCGACGTTTCCACCGCGCGCCTCGGCAATCTCGCGCGCACCGCGCCGATCGGCCTGCCGGGCCTCAGCGAGCCGGAGACGGTGCGCCATTATACGCGCCTCAGCCGGCAGAATTACGCCATCGACCTCGGCCTCTTCCCGCTCGGCTCGTGCACGATGAAGCACAACCCGCGCCTCAATGAGAAGATGGCGCGCCTGCCGGGCTTTGCGGACGTTCACCCGCTCCAGCCGGTCGATACGGTGCAGGGCGCGCTCGGCGTCATCAACGAACTGGCGGTGTGGCTGATCGAGCTGACCGGCATGCACGGCGTCGCGATGAGCCCCAAGGCCGGCGCGCATGGCGAGCTGTGCGGCATCCTGTGCATCAAGGCGGCGCTGGAGAAGCGTGGCGAGGGCCATCGCAAGGTCGTGCTGGTCCCCGAAAGCGCCCACGGCACCAACCCCGCGACGGCCGCCTTCGCCGGCTTCAGCGTGGAGGACATCCCCGCAACGCCGGAAGGCCGCGTCGATACCGAGGCGCTGAAGGCGCGGCTCGGCCCGGATGTCGCGGCGGTGATGATCACCAACCCCAACACTTGCGGCCTGTTCGAGCGTGATCTGAAGGCGATCTCCGATGCGGTCCATGCCGCCGGCGCCTACGTCTATTGCGACGGCGCGAACTTCAACGCGATCGTCGGTCGCGTGCGTCCGGGCGACCTTGGCGTCGATGCGATGCACATCAACCTGCACAAGACCTTCTCCACCCCGCATGGCGGCGGCGGCCCGGGCTCCGGCCCGACCGTATTGTCGGAGGCGCTGGCGCCGTTCGGCCCGCTGCCCTTCACCGCGCGGATGAAGGACGGCCATATCGCGCTGATCGAGGAAGAGACGGCGGGCGACGATCACCCCGACACGTTCGGCCGCATGACCGCCTTCCACGGCCAGATGGGCATGTTCACCCGCGCGCTGACCTATATCCTCAGCCACGGCGCCGACGGCCTGCGTCAGGTCGCCGAGGATGCGGTGCTCAACGCCAATTACGTCCTGCGCAGCCTCGAGGACACGCTCGACGCGCCGTTCGCCTTCTCCGGCCCGTGCATGCACGAGGCGATCTTCTCGGACGAAGGCTTCCCCGAAGGCTTCTCGACGATCGACGTCGCCAAGGCGCTGATTGACGAGGGCTTCCACCCGATGACCATGTATTTTCCGCTGGTCGTCCATGGCGCGATGCTGGTCGAGCCGACCGAGACCGAATCCAAGGCCGCGCTCGATCAGTTCATCGGCGCGCTGCGCTCGGTGGCCGAACGCGCCAAGGCCGGTGACCAGAGCCTCAAGACCGCGCCGCATTTCGCGCCGCGCAGCCGCCTCGACGAGACGCTGGCCGCGCGCAAGCCGAAGCTGGTGTGGAAGCCGCCGGTCGTCACCAGCGAGGCGGCCGAGTAAATGACGGGCAGGGCGGTGCTGGCGGGCACCGCCGGCCTTGTCGGCGGCGCGGCGCTGGGGCTGCTCGCCGCGCTGCTCTTCGTTCACCTGTGGCACAATGTGCTGCGCCTGCCGCCGCTTAACGATGATCCCAAGCCCGGCATCGCAATGCTTGGCGGCGTGGTGCCGATCTCGATGGCGCTCGGTGCGCTGCTTGGCACCATCGGGATGGTGCGCCGCGTGCGGCGTGGGCAGTCCTTGCGGCCGTGGCTGATCCTGTTCGGCATCGCGCTTGCCGTCACGCTCGCCGGCCTCATCGCGATCGTCTCCTGATCAGCACGCCGGCCGATCGGACAACCGTCAGTCGCTGTTCCGCTTCGGCCTGAGCGACGCCGCCAGCACGATCCCCGCGCCGATCTGCGCCAGCCCGTACAGCCGCCGCCGTCCGGGAAGGCCGCCGAACGGGCGGACCAGCGCGTCGACCGCGTCGACCTCCGATCGCCACAGCGCGACATGCCGCTTGGGCTGCAGCAGCCCGAGCAGGCCGTCGCCGATCATGAACACCGCGGCCATTTCGGCCGACCGTTTTAGGCCCAGCGCCAGATTGTCATCCATGCCGGGCTAAACGCTCGGCGTCAGGCGGCGGGTTCCTTGGGGTAGGGCGATGGTCCCCCTTCCGCGATGAAGCGATCGACCCGCGCCTCCAGCACCGGGATCGGCACGCTGCCAAGGCTCAGCACCAGATCGTGGAAGTTGCGGATGTCGAACCGGTCGCCCAGCGCCTTCTCCGCCTTGGCGCGCGATCGCTGCACCGCCAGCTGGCCCAGGTAATAGCTCAGCGCCTGTCCCGGCCAGCCGATGTAGCGATCGACCTCGGTCGTGATCTCATGCTCGCTCAGCGCGGTATTCTCGCGGAAATATTGCAGCGCCTGGTCGCGGGTCCAGCCCTTGGCGTGGATACCCGTATCGATCACCAGCCGCGCCGCGCGCCACGCCTGATACGACAGCATCCCGAACCGCTCAAAGGGCGTGCGATAGAAACCCATCTCGTCGCCCAGCCGCTCGGTGTACAGCGCCCATCCTTCACCGAAGGCGGAGATATAGCTGTTGCGTCGGAACGGCTTCAGCGTGATGTTCTCGATCGACAGCGGCATCTGGAACGCATGGCCGGGCGCACTTTCATGCAGCGTCAGCGCGGGCAGCTGGAACAGCGGCCGTGACGGCAGGTCATAGGTGTTGACCAGATACGTTCCCGGTCCACCACGCCCGGCGGTGTAGAAGGGCGCGATATCGGGCGGCACCTCGATGATCGCGAACCGCTGCCGCGGCAGCCGGCCGAACCACTTGCCCGCCATCGCGTCGAAACGCTTCGCGTGCCACGCCGCCTCCTTCATCAGCTCGTCGGCGGTCTTGGGGTAGAATTGCGGGTCGGTGCGCAGGAACTTCAGGAACCCCGGCAGGTCGCCGTCGAACTTTGCGTCCTTCTTCACCTGCTCCATCTCGGCGCGGATCTTGGCGATCTCGGCGAGGCCCAGCGCGTGGATCGCGTCGGGCGTCATGTCCAGCGTGGTAAAGGCGCGGATCCGGCTGCGGTAATAGGCCTGGCCATTGTCATAGCGCGTCGCCGCCAGCTCGTCGGTCATGCCCGGGAAATATTCGCCGCGCAGGAACGTCAGCAGCGTCTTGTGCGCCGGCACGATCTCGTCCGCGATGATCGCGCGCGCCTCGGCCTGCAACGCCGCACGGCGATCGGCCGGGATGGAGGCGGGCAGCTTGGCGAACGGCTGGTAATAGACCACCGTCGTCGGGTCGGTCGCCGTCGCGATCGTCTCCACCGCCTTGTCGCGCCCCTGCATGATGATGGCGGGCGGGGTGAAGCCGCGCTTCAGGCCCAGCCGCATATTGTCGGTCTGCTGGCCCAGGTAGCGCGGCATGGTGCGCAGCCAGCTCAGATAGCGGCGGTAATCCTTCTCGCCCCCGGCGAAGCTGCCGCGCGCGGTATAATGCAGGTCGCTCCAGAACGCGCTGTCGCCGTTCAGCGGCTTCTCCCACTCGCGGAACTGCTCCTCATCGATCAGCGCGGCGATCTGCGCGCGATAGACCTGCCAGTCGATCAGCGTGTCGGGCGACAGCCGCTTGGTATCCACCGCGTCGAGCTTCGCCAGCGTCCCCTTCCAATAAGCGAGCCGCCTGGCGTGCGCCTCGGCGGACACGTCGGGCAGGCGGTCATCCACCACGCCCGGGCCAGCATCCGCCAGTCCCTCGCTTTGTCGCCACGCCCATTCCGCGCGCCAGATGGCGTCAAAGGCGGCATCCGCGGCGGTGGCGGCAGGGGCAGGGGCGACGGCGGCGGCGACAAGCGCCAGCGAGGTGACGAAGGGCATGTCAGGCTAGGTGTCCGATCATCACCATCCCCGCAAGCCGTCACTCCATCGAAATCGCGCCCTTCGTCTCCTTCTGCCGCCGCACATGCTCGCGCCACACGATGTAAAGGCCCGATGCGATGATGATCGGCGCGCCCAGCCACGTGCTCGGCACCGGCAGCATCCCGAACACCAGCCAGCCGAACAGCGTCGCCCACAGCAGCGCGGTATAATCCATCGGCACCACCAGGCTGACGTCACCCAGTTGCAGCGATCGCGTCATCGCGATCTGCGCCACCCCGCCCAGCAGGCCGATCGCAAGCAGCAGCACCCACACCAGCGGCGGATGCGCCTTCACCGACACGGCGTACACCACCGACAGCGGCACCAGCGACAGCGTGGAAAACCAGAACACGGTGGTCAGCCCCGCCTCCGACTTGCCCAGCGTCCGCAGCAGGATGGAGATGCACGCGGTGCCGAACGCCGCGCCAAGCCCGGTCGCGATGCCCAGCGGCGGGATATGTCCGTCCCCCGGCTGAGTCACGATCAGCACCCCGACGAACCCCGCCAGCACCGCCGCCCAGCGACGCCACCCGGTCGCTTCGTGCAGCAACAACGCGCCCAGCACCGTGGCAAAGATCGGCATCGAGAACCCCAGCGTCGTCGCCTCCGCCAGCGGCAGCAGCAGCAACGTCCAGAAGGTCAGCGTCATCGCCGTCAGCCCGATCACGCAGCGAAGCACATGCGCCCCGAACCGTTGCGTCTTGAGCGAGGCAAATCCCGGCCCCGTCCCGACGATCGACACCACCAGCAAAGCCGCGCCGAATTGCCGCCAGAACAGGATCTCGCCCAGCCCCGCACCCTCAGCCTCCGCCACCTTGATCACCGCGTTCATCGTCGCAAACAGCGCGACGGACGTAAGGCGCAGGCCGATGGCGCGAACAACGTTATCCTGACCCATTGGAACAGGCCCTAGCGAGCGACCGCGCGAGAAGCTATCCGCGCCTGATGATCAAGCATGCACTCCCCGTCACGCGCGAGGCGGATTTCGCCGCCTGGTACCAGGCCGTCATTTCGGAAGCCGACCTCGCGGAGGAATCGGGCGTGCGCGGCTGCATGGTCATCCGGCCGTGGGGCTATGGCATCTGGGAACGAATCCAGCGCCTGCTCGACGATCGCATCAAGGCGACCGGCCATGAGAATTGCTACTTCCCGCTCTTCATCCCGCTCTCCTATTTCGAGAAGGAGGCCGAGCATGTCGAAGGCTTTGCGAAGGAGATGGCGGTCGTCACCCACCATCGCCTCGTCGCCGACGGCAAGGGCGGCCTGACGCCGGACCCCGAGGCGAAGCTGGAGGAGCCGCTGGTCGTCCGCCCCACCAGCGAGACGGTGATCGGCACCGCTTTCTCGCGCTGGGTGCAGTCGTGGCGCGATCTCCCCGTGCTCATCAATCAATGGGCCAATGTCGTCCGCTGGGAAATGCGCACCCGCATGTTCCTGCGCACCAGCGAATTCCTCTGGCAGGAAGGGCATACCGCCCACGCCACCGCCGATGAGGCGCGCGACGAGACGCTCAAGATGCTCGAGGTCTATCGCGACTTCGCCGAAAACTGCCTCGCGCTCCCGATCGTCGCTGGCGAGAAGCCGGAGAATGAGCGTTTCCCCGGCGCCGTCGCGACCTATTCGATCGAGGCGATGATGCAGGACGGCAAGGCGCTCCAGGCGGGCACCAGCCACTTCCTCGGCACCAATTTCGCCCATGCGCAGAACATCCGCTTCCAGAATGCGAACGGCGAGCTCGAATACGCCAACACCACCAGCTGGGGCGTCTCGACCCGAATGATCGGCGGCGTCATCATGGTGCATGGCGACGACGATGGCCTGCGCGTGCCGCCGCGCATCGCGCCGTGGCAGATCGTGATCGTCCCCATGCTGCGCGACAAGCCGGAGGACGCGGAGCTGGTCGATTATTGCAAGGCGCTGCAGGCGTCGCTCGCGAAGCAGACCGCGCTCGGCGAGCCGGTCCGCGCGCTGCTCGACCTGAAGCCCGCCAAGGCCGCGACGAAGCGTTGGGGCTGGGTGAAGAAGGGCGCCCCGATCATTGTCGAGGTCGGCCCACGCGACATGGCCGGCGGCAACGTCTCGGTCGTCCGTCGCGATCGCCTCTATCGCGAGGATGGCAAGCTCGACAGCGCGATCGTCACGCAGGACACGTTCGTCGAACAGGCCGGCGCAATGCTCGAGGATATCCAGGTCGCGCTCCACAAGGAGGCGTCCGAGCGGCTGAAGGCCAGCATCAGCCCGGTCGATGACTGGGCCGGCGTCGAGGCGATGTTCGCCGACAGCGCGGCGAAGCCCGGCTGGGCCGACGTCGCCTGGTCGCGCCCGACCGGCGCCGAACTCGACAAGGTGGTCGAGCGGCTGAAGGCGCTGAAGCTCACCATCCGCAACGCACCGATGGGACAGACCGGCCACCCCGGCGCACCCTGCATCTTCACCGGCGGCCCGGCGGTCGAGCGCGTGCTGATCGGACGGTCCTACTGATGGCGATCTGGACCCGCCCGATCGACCTCGCGCAGCTCAACACGTTGGGGGAGGGCGTCCTCCCCGGGCTGCTGGAGATCGAGTTCACCGATCACGGCGATGACTGGCTGCGCGCGCGAATGCCGGTCGGCAAGAAGGTGCATCAGCCCTTCGGCCGCCTCCACGGCGGCGCCTCGGTGGTGCTGGCCGAAACGGTCGCATCGGTCGCCGGCGCGATGGCCGTGCCCGACGGCAAGGTGACGGTCGGGCTCGACATCAACGCCAATCACGTGCGCGCCGCGCGCGACGGCTATGTCCACGCCACCGCGAAGGCGGAGCAGCTCGGCCGCACGACTCAGGTCTGGACGATCCGGATCGAGGATGATGCGGGCAAGCTCATCTGCCTCTCGCGCATGACCGCCGCGGTGATCGACGCCGCCGCCGGCTGAGCATCGGGGGCCGCCCGCCACGCCTCAGAAACTGTGGTGGACGGCCTCCAGATTGCACCCGTCGGGATCGAGCACGAAGGCAGCGTAATAGCCCGGATGGTAATGGGGCCGCAGGCCGGGCGCGCCATTGTCCTGCCCGCCGGCCGCCAGCGCCGCCGCGTGAAAGGCGTCAACGCTGGCCCAGTCGGGGGCCGCAACCGCGATATGGATGGCGCCGCTGATCGCCCGTCCCTTGGCGATCCACAGGAACGGCTTGGGTCCGACGCCATAGCCCACCTGGTCGGGCAACTCTTCGCTGCCGCCCTGCACCATGACCCGCGTGATGCCGAGCGGCGCCAGCGCCTTGTCATAGAAGGCGAGCGAGCGCCGCATGTCGCCCACCGCAATGCTCACATGATCCAGCATGGCTACCTCCCGAAAATCGCGGGGCGACGCCGGTCGCCGCCCCGGTTGCGCGGCTAGCGATTGCCGCCGATGAAATCGCCAAACCCGCCCAGCGCCGATCCTTCGCCACGGTTGCCGCCGCCGCCCTGCGCTGCGGCCATCATCCGGCCCGCAAGCCGTGCGAAGGGCAGCGACTGGACCCACACTTTGCCCGGCCCGGTCAGCCGCGCATAGAACATGCCCTCGCCGCCGAAGATCATGCTCTTCACGCCGCGCACCATCTCCAGATCGAAATCGACTGACGGCGTGAACGCGGCAAGGCAGCCGGTATCGACGTGCAATTGCTCGCCGGGGGCAAGCTCGCGCTCCACCAGCGTGCCGCCCATCTGAACGAACACCCAGCCATCGCCCTCCAGCTTCTGCATGATGAAGCCTTCGCCGCCGAACAGCCCGGTCATCATCCGCCGCTGGAACGCGACGCCGATCGACACGCCCTTCGCCGCCGCAAGGAAGCTGTCCTTCTGGCAGATCAGCGTGCCGCCCAGGTCAGCGAGGCGGATCGGCAGGATCGTCCCCGGCGTCGGGCTGGCGAAGGCGACCCGCGCCTTGCCCGATCCGCGATGGGTGAAGACGGTGGTGAACAGGCTTTCACCGGTGACGAGGCGCTTGCCCGCCCCCAGCAGCTTGCCCATGAACCCGCCATCACTGCCGCCGGACCCATCACCGAAGACGGTGGTCATCTCGATCGAGGCATCCTTCCACACGAAGGCCCCCGCCTCGGCGACCGCGCTTTCGCCGGGGTCCAGTTCGATCTCGACGAACTGCAATTCCTGTCCCTTGATCTCGAAATCGATATCGTCCGACAGCCCGGTGCGGGCGTGATGGGACCAGGGACCGGCCATGTGACATGCTCCATTCGTCTGTGTTGATCACTTAACACACATCGATACTCCGGCCGGGCATCGCCGGGGAAGGGGGGATCGTCGCACACGCCACTCGGTCTGGCGTCACGGCGATACCATCTTGGGGGATCGAAACCCTTTCTAGGTTCGCGATCGCGGCGCGAGGCGATAGCCTGTCTGCAACCAAGCCAAGGGAGAGTGTTCGTGAGCAAGGCCAATTACCGTCCGGAAACGCTGGCGCTGCATGCCGGTTGGCGCGCGGACCCCGCCACCGGGTCGGTGGCACCGCCGATCTTCCAGACGACCTCCTACCAGTTCCGCGATGCCGATCATGCCGCCGGGCTGTTCGCACTGCAGGAACTCGGCAACATCTACACCCGCATCGGCAACCCGACGACCGACATCCTCGAACAGCGGATCGCCGCGATCGAGGGCGGCGCGGCGGCGGTCGCGGTCGCCTCGGGGCAGGCAGCGTCGGCCTATGCGGTGCAGAACCTTGCCCGCGCCGGCGACAATATCGTCAGCGCGACCGACCTCTACGGCGGTACCTACAATCTCTTCGCCAACACGCTGCGCGACATGGGGATCGAGACCCGTTTCGTCGATCCGAGCGACCCGGGCGCCTTCGCCGCTGCCTCCGACGATCGCACCCGCGCCTGGTATGTCGAGACTTTGCCCAATCCGAAGCTGGTTGTCTCACCGCTGGCGGAGATTGCCGCCGCGGGGCGTGAGCTCGGCATCCCGCTCATCGTAGACAATACCGCCGCCCCGCTGCTTGCCCGCCCGCTCGATCATGGCGCGGCGATCGTCGTCTATTCGACCACCAAATATATCGGCGGCCATGGGACCTCGATCGGCGGCATGATCGTCGACGGCGGCAATTTCGACTGGTCGGCCTATCCTGAGCGTCAGCCGCTGCTCAACACGCCCGATCCCAGCTATCACGGCGCCGTCTGGGCGGAGGCGGCAAAGCCGCTCGGCCCGATCGCTTATGCGCTACGCGCCCGCACCGTGCTGTTGCGTGATCTCGGCGCCGCGCTCTCACCGTTCAACGCCTTCCAGATCCTTCAGGGGCTGGAAACGCTGCCGCTGCGCATGCCGCGCCATTGCGACAATGCGCTGAAGGTGGTCGATTTCCTGAAGGGCCGCCCGGACGTCACCCGCATCATCCACCCCTCGGTTCAGGAGGGGAAGCAGCGCGCCCGTGCCGATCGCTACCTCACCGGGGGTCTGGGCGGCCTGATCGGGATCGAGCTTGCCAGCGGTCGCGACGGCGGCCGCCGCTTCATCGATGCGCTGCAATTGTTCTACCATGTCGCCAACATCGGCGACGCACGCAGCCTCGCGATCCATCCCGCCTCCACCACCCATTCGCAATTGTCGGAGGAGGAACAGTTCGCGACCGGCGTGTCCGCTGGCTACGTCCGCCTCTCGATCGGGCTCGAACATATCGACGATATCCTCGCCGATCTGGCGCAGGCTCTGGACGCGGCGAAGGGCTGATCCGCCGGTTATGGCGTCACGCCTTTCACGGTGTTGACGCCCCCGGCACCGAATCCGTATCAGGGCGTCAGGGCGGTCCCTGTTGGGCCGCCCTTGCTCTTTCAAGGAGACGCCCCGTGTCGATCACCGCCCTGATGCCCGTTTATCCCCGCTGCGGGGTGCGGCCAGTGCGAGGCGAGGGGTGCCATCTGATCAGCGAGGATGGCCGCCGTTTCCTGGATTTCGCCAGCGGCATCGCGGTGAACGCGCTCGGCCATGGCCATCCGAAACTGGTGAAGGCGATCGCCGATCAGGCCGCCACGCTGATGCACGTCAGCAACCTCTACGGCAGCCCGCAGGGTGAACAGTTCGCGCAGCGTCTGGTCGACAACACCTTCGCCGACACGGTGTTCTTCACCAATTCGGGCGCCGAGGCGGTGGAATGTGCGATCAAGACCGCGCGCCGCTATCACTTCGCCAATGGCAATCCGCAGCGCCACGACCTCATCACCTTCTCGATGGCGTTCCACGGCCGCACCATGGGCACCATCTCGGCCACCAACCAGGCCAAGATGCGTGACGGCTTCGAACCGCTGCTACCCGGGTTTAAGTACGCCGAGTTCAACGATCTCGAAGGCGCGCTGGCGCTGATCGATGAAAACACCGCCGGCTTCCTGGTCGAACCGATCCAGGGCGAAGGCGGCATCCGCGCCGCGACGCCCGAATTCCTCAAGGGCCTGCGCAAGGCGTGCGACGAACACGGCCTGCTGCTGGTCCTCGATGAGGTGCAGGCGGGCTATGGCCGCACCGGCAAGCTGTTCGCGCACGAACTCTACGGCATCACGCCCGACATCATGGCATCGGCCAAGGGCATCGGCGGCGGCTTCCCGCTCGGCGCCTGCCTCGCTACCGAGGAAGCGGCCAAGGGCATGGTGATCGGCACGCACGGCTCTACCTATGGCGGCAACCCGCTGGCGATGGCCGCGGGTGAGGCGGTGCTCGACGTGATCCTCGAAGACGGCTTCCTCGATCGCGTGACCCAGATGGGTGAGCGGCTGCGCTCGGGCCTCGAACAGATGATCCCCAACCACGATCACCTGTTCGACAGCGTGCGCGGCCACGGCCTGATGCTCGGCCTGAAGCTCAAGAGCGACAGCCGCCGCTTCGTTGAATTCGCCCGCGACAACCATGGCCTGCTGCTGGTCTCGGCCGGCGAGAATGTCGTGCGCGTTCTGCCGCCGCTGGTGATCGACGAAAGCCACATTGCCGAGTGTATCGAGAAGCTCAGCGAGGCGGCGCGCGTCTACGTTCCCGCCAGCGACGATTGATGGAAAAGGCTCCGGTGCCATGCGCCGGAGCCGTTCGGACGGATCTGGCCGCGCCTGTTTGGATCGAGGCCGATTTTCGCCGGATAGCGGCCACCCATGATGCGCATGAGGCCATTGGAGGAGCTGAAGTGACCCGCCATTTCTTGAACCTGTCGGACGCCGGTGCCGATGGCCTCGCCGCCATTCTCGCGGACGCGCTCGATCGCAAGAAGGCCCGCGCCGGCTGGACCAAGGGCCGCGTGGACGCCGACGCCCCGCTCGCCGGTCACGTCCTGGCGATGATCTTCGAGAAGAATTCCACCCGCACCCGTGTCTCCTTCGACATGGCGGTGCGCCAGCTCGGCGGCCAGTCGATCGTGATGGAAGCGGGCCAGATGCAGCTCGGCCGGGGCGAGACGGTGGCCGACACCGCACGGGTCCTCTCCGGCTATGTCGACGCGATCATGATCCGCACCGACGATCACGCCAAGGTCGAGGAAATGGCGCATTACGCCAGCGTCCCGGTCATCAACGGCCTCACCGACGCGTCGCATCCGTGTCAGATCGCGGCCGACCTCCTCACCATCATCGAACAGGGCAAGTCGCTCCCAGGCCTGAAAGTCGCGTGGCTCGGCGACGGCAACAACGTCCTGGCATCCATCGTCGAGGCGGCTGGGCTGATGCAGTTCGATGTCGTCGCTGCCTGCCCACAGGGCTATCAGCCGTCGGAAGAAGACCTTGCGCTCGGCAAGGGCCGCGCAAAGGTCGTCATTAATGCGCGCGAGGCCGTCGAAGGCGCCGATATCGTCGTCACCGACACCTGGATCTCGATGGGCCAGGCGCATGCCGACACCAAGCTCGCGGCCATGATGCCGTTCCAGGTCGATGCCGCGCTGATGGCGGCCGCCAAGCCCGATGCGAAGTTCCTCCACTGCCTCCCCGCGCACCGCGGGGAAGAGGTGACGCCCGACGTCATCGATGGTCCGCAATCGCTGATCTGGGCAGAGGCGGAAAACCGGCTGCACGCGCAAAAATCCATTCTGCGCTGGTGCTTGGGCCAGATCGGTTGATCCCGATCTTCTCCCGCACCATCTAGGCTGCCATTCCCGTTCTCCCCGGATTGGCTAGGGCGCTCACGCTTGCGTGGGCGGAGTTGCAGCGGGCAAGGCTTGAATGAACAGCATGCAGACCGTCAAACCTGATTTTGACCGCGCGATTGGCTTCACCATCCCGGGCCAGAATGCCCGCGGCCGGATGGTGCGCCTCGGCCCGGTGCTCGACGAAATCCTCGCCGCCCACGCCTATCCGCCGGTCATCGAATCGCTTTTGGCAGAGGCGCTGACCGTCACCGCCTTGGTCGGCGCGACATTGAAGGACGCCAACGGTCAGCTGACGCTCCAGACCCAGAGCGAGACGGGCGTCGTTCGCTTGCTCGTCTGCGATTATCGGGGCGGCGAAATTCGCGGTTACGTGCAGTTCGATGCCGACCTGTTGGCGGCCGCCCCGAAAGATCCGGCGCTCGTGGATTTGTTCGGCCAGGCCTATCTCGCGATCACCTTCGATCTGGCGACCACCAAGGAGCGCTACCAGGGCATCGTTCCGCTCGATGGCGATCGCCTCGCCGATGCCGTGCAGAGTTATTTCGCCCAGTCCGAGCAGATCCCCACGCAGGTCCGCGTCGGCTTTGCCAAGCAGGACGGGCGCTGCGTCGCCGGCGGCCTGCTGCTTCAGCATCTTCCCGAGGGCGAAGAAGGTCGCGCGCGTCTCCATACCAAGCTCGATCATCCTGAATGGGAGCATGTGGCGGCGCTGGGTGCCACCATGGGCGCGGATGAGCTGGCCGATACGTCGCTACCGCTCGAAACGCTGCTGTGGCGCCTGTTCAACGAGGAGGATGAGGTTCGCGTCCTTGCGGATACCGCCCTTTCGCGCGGCTGCCGGTGCACCCTGGAGCACATCCGCGGCGTGTTGGCGAAGTTCCCCCACGACGAACGTCTCGCCATGGCGGATGAGAACGGGGTGATCGGGGTCGATTGCGCCTTTTGCTCGACTGTGTTTCCCGTTCCCGTTGAGGAGCTTGCCGGCTGATCCGACGGGCAGGTGCCGGGCATTCGTTAGCACGATCTTAACGATCGATCCTTAAGCTGACGACGTGCTTCTAGCCGAGCACTTCTCTCCCTAGTTCAGTCCTCTAGCCGGGACTTCCTGGCCGTTCGCCTGTGCGGACGGCCGTTTTCTTCGGCCTCATTCCTTGCATCATGCCACTGATGAGCCTAGCCGCCGCGCGATCATGACCAACGATCAACCATCTGCCGTCGTCCTTGTATCGGGCGGCCTGGACTCGATGATTTCTGCTGCCTTGGCGCGGGAGGCCGGATATCGCCTCTATGCGCTATCGATCGATTACAACCAGCGCCACCAGGTGGAGCTCGCCGCGGCGCGGCAAATCGCACGTCAGCTTGGCGCGGTTCGGCACGTGGTGCTCCCGATCGATCTTTCCGCATTCGGTGGCTCGGCGCTGACTGCCGATATCGACGTGCCGAAGGATGGGGTCGGGGAGGGGATACCGATCACCTACGTGCCGGCCCGCAATACCGTTTTCCTCAGCCTCGCTTTGGCATGGGCGGAGACGGTGGGCGCCCGCGCGCTCTACATTGGTGTGAACGCGCTCGATTATTCCGGCTATCCCGACTGCCGCCCCGAGTTCATCGCCGGTTTCGAGAACCTTGCCGAACTCGCCACCAAGGCGGGGGTGGAGGGTCATGCCTTCCGGATTCAGGCACCGCTGCAGCATATGACGAAGGCGGATATCGTGCGTGAAGGCGATAGACTGGGTCTGGACCTGGGGCTGAGCTGGTCCTGCTACGATCCGGCGCCCGGCGGTCTGCATTGCGGGCTGTGCGACAGCTGCCGCCTGCGGCACAAGGGGTTCCAGGACGCGGGGATCGTTGATCCGACTGCTTACGCGACGACACCGCCGGCGCCCTGACGATGAGTTATGCCGTCAAGGAAATGTTCCTGACGCTCCAGGGCGAGGGCGTTCAGGCTGGTCGCCGGGCGGTATTCGTCCGGTTCGCCGGCTGCAACCTGTGGAGCGGCCGGGAAGAGGATCGCGCTACCGCAATCTGCAAATTCTGTGACACCGATTTCGTCGGCATGGACGGGCTGGGCGGTGGCCGTTTCGCTGATGCCGATGCGCTGGTCGCTGCGGTGGTGGCCATGTGGGACGGCGGCGAGCAGGACCGCTTCGCGGTCCTGACCGGCGGCGAGCCGATGCTGCAGGTGGACGATGCGCTGGTCGACGCGCTGCACGCCGCCGGCTTCTTCCTGGCAATCGAGAGTAACGGCACGCTCCCCGTTCATCCAGGGATCGATTGGGTCTGCATCAGCCCCAAGGCCGGCAGCGAGACGGTCCAGCGTAGTGGTGACGAACTGAAGGTCGTGTGGCCGCAGCCCGGCACGAACCTGGAGGCGATGGAAGAGTGGGGATTTCGCCACTTCCTCCTGCAGCCGCTCGATGATCCCAATGCCGTCGCCAACCAGGCTGCTGCGATGGCGAAGGTCATGGAACGTCCGCGGTGGCGATTGTCGCTGCAAACCCACAAATTGTTGGGCTTGCGCTAGGCTGGTCCCGGAAGGACGGTGGCGCATCCGGCGCTGCGTCATGCCCTTGCCTTCAGTGCTTCTTCTTAAGGCCGTGCAGCTTGTGCCAGAGGTAGAACCCGCCGGCCGCGACGAGCGTCAGCCCGATCGCCAGATCCGCCTGATGGAAAAAGGCCTTGAGGCGCGGATCGTTGTTCCATGACTGGCCCAGCTGCGCGCCGATCCACGCCAGCAGGTAGCAGAACGGCCAGGAGCCGATGAACGTGTAGACGTGGAAGGGGATCAGCTTCATGCGTGCTACCCCGGCGGGGAAGGCGATGAAGGTCCGGATGATCGGCAGCATCCGGCCAATCAGGATCGCCGCTGCGCCCCAGCGGTTGAAGAACCGGTCCGCCATGTCGAGCTCGCCCGGGCCGACCAGAACATATTTGCCCCACTTTTCTGCCAAGGGCCGCCCGCCGCGCCGCCCGATCTCATAAGCGACCACTGACCCGACATTACAGCCGAAGGCGCCCGCGGTTGCCGCCAGATAGATGTTCATCTCGCCCGTCGAGACCAGATAGCCGGCAAAGGGCATGATGATCTCTGAGGGGAGCGGAATGCAGGCGCTTTCGATCGCCATCAGCAGCACGATTCCCCAATAGCCACCGGCACGGATCACGCCGACCGTGAAGATGGCGAGGGCAGCAAGTATCTTCTCGAACATGCGGCGCCTGTGGGGGAAGGCGACAGGCCGGTCAATCGAGATGCGCGTGGTGCCGAGGCGACGGCACGACAGTCGGCTGTTGCCGCGCGCTTCAGGCGGCGGTTTCGCCGATCCGGCGCAGATCTTCCACGAACCGCGCGTATTCGCTGGATCGCGCGGCCTCGTCGGGCAGCCGCAGCAGGTAACTGGGATGAACCGTGATCCACGCGTCACCGCCATCACCCGGCAGGCGAAGCGGCCGTCCCCGCTCGCGGCTGATCGTCATCACCTTCCCGAACAGCGAGCGCGCTGCCGTCGCACCCAGCGCAACCGTCACCTTGGGCCGCAGCAGCGCCTGTTCCTGTTCGATCCACCATCGACATGCCTCGATTTCCCCCGCGTCGGGCTTTGCGTGGATCCGCCGCTTGCCACGGGGTTCGAACTTAAAATGCTTCACCGCATTGGTGACATAAGTTTGTGCGCGATCGATCCCGGCCTCAGCCAGCGCACGATCGAACAACTGACCGGCGGGGCCGACGAACGGGTGACCCGCCAAATCCTCCTGATCGCCAGGTTGTTCGCCGACGAACATGATGCTGGCGTCGAGAGGGCCCTCGCCGAACACCGTTTGTGTCGCGTGCTTGTACAGGTGGCAGCGGGTGCAACTGAGCGCTTCCTCCCGAAGCGCCTGCCACGCCGCCTCGCTGTTGTTGCCCGGCATCGTCCTCGCCTTTTCGATCATGCCACTCTCCCGTTTCTGCGCCGTGGCGAGCAGGTCGGGCACCAGAGCGGTCTCCGGCATGTTCTTCCAGTATTTGCGCGGCATCTCCTTGAGCATCGCGCCCACCTTCACCCGCGCGGGGTTGAAGATGGAGGCATAATAGGTCTTCCAGACCTCCTCGACCGGATCGCCCTGCGGTGCATCCGCTTTTGTCGCGCCCGGCCCCTCCTGCAGTGCGCTTCCGTCCCAGTGCAGCGACACCTCCGGCGTCAGGATCGACCAGCGCATGCTGCCGAAGCGGTTGACGAAGAAGGCGGCGTTGGCGCGAACGATATGGTGCTCCGGCTCGAACCAGCCCACATAGCGCCCCTCCTCGGCATCCCCACCATCTGCATCTGCCACTTCGCGGAACCGCAGGAAGGCGCGCATCTTGTGGATGTCTCGCCGAACCTGTTTCGCCAGACCTTCCAACCGGCGCAGCAGCGGGTCGGCATGATCTTCCATCACCCCGGGCCTTCGCCGCAGCCGGTCGAGCAAGGTGTAGAGCATGGCGAACCGCTCGGGATCGCGGTGAAGGATGGCACTTCGGCCAAGATCGATGAACGAGCGGGGTACCTTGAAGGCGCTCGCCGCTGGTGCGTCCGGCGCGACCGCAGCGGGCGTGGGCGCCCTCGCTGCGGCGAACAGATCGGTCGTCTCACCGCCGACCTGCCACACGACATCATCCGGCGGCACGCTTTGGCTCATCAAGCCACGTGCCGCCTCGCGCCATCCATCAAAGTCGTCGGGTGCCGACAGAGTGACGATCCGCATGGTGCGGCAGCGCCTCAGTCGCGCTCATCACCGCCCGGCGGGTTCTCACGCGCAATCTCCAGTTCCTTGGGCTTGCGCTCCTCATAGGTCGCCGCAATCTTCGCCTCCACCTCATCGTCCAGCTCGGCTTCAGCGGCGGGGAACATGTCCTCCTCTTCCTCGTCGATATGATGCTCGTAGCGGTGGCGCATATGGTCAAACTTCTGCTCCCATTCCTCGGAGCCGAACTCGATCGCCATCATCTCGCCGAGCAGATCATCAACTTCCTTGTGCTCGGCGACCGAATGGCGCGCATCGTCACGCAGCTCAGGGTCGGCAAGCATGACCGAATATAGCGCTTCCTCCTCCGCCGCGGCGTGGCTCTGCAATTCCAGCCGGAAGCTCTCGAACAGCGATTGGCGCTCTCCGGAGGCACCCTGAAGCTCGCCGAGCTGCTTCAGCATCTCGCGCTGCTTGTCGTGATCCGCCTTCAGCTCGCGATAGATTTGCGCCTGTGTCATTGCCGCTTCTCCCGTGGAGTGGCGACAACCAGCCATGCGCCGGCTGGTTTCTCTTGCGAGATGTTATCAGGCGCTCAGCGCGCTCGCCCAATGAGCCTCTGCCTGTGCCAGCGCGCGCGGATCATCCACGTCGAGCCACCAGCGATTGCTGACATCAACGACCCGTGCATCGCCGGTCTGCGCCAGTGCCGTTACGCCATCGGAGATCGAGCCGGCGCGGCCCTCCGCAATTGCGGCCCGGAGCGCGTCGTGGAACCGGCCGTCGACACAGAAGATGCCGCAATCGAACGCGTCGTAACCGTCCAAATGCTTGCCAATCGCGACGATCCGGTCGCCTTGCGTCCGCACGCGCGTAACATCGTCCAGGTCGACAAGCGGATTGTCGAGGTTGCGATCAACCGCAAGAGTCAGCGCTGCTGGCACGGCCGCGATGGCGGATCGTACGATCTCCGGGTCGAACAGATGATCCGCCATCATCAGCAGATGGCGCTCCGGCCCAATTACCGCGGCGCCGGTCAGGACGGAATGGCCGTTGGGCTGTGCCCAATCCGGCGTCGCGACGCAGGTGATGGCCGGGTCAAGGCGGGCGAGGAACCCGCTCAGGCGTTCGCCTTCATGGCCAGTGACCACCACGAACTCCGTCGCGCCGCCAGCACGTGCTGCGTCGATGACGCGAGCGATCATCGGAACGCCCGCGACTTCGGTCAGCGGCTTGGAGGGAGAAACGGCGCGCAGCCGGCTGCCAAAGCCGGCTGCGACGATCAGCGCTTTCACTTACTCGGCAGCGAGCGGCGATTCGGCCTGGATGAAATCGTCGGTCATCTGCGCTGCGACGTCGTCGGTGAACTGCTCCGGCGGGTGCTTGCAGAAGAACGCCGACGGACCGGTGAGCGCGCCGGCAATGCCGCGATCGAGGCCAACCTTCACGCAGCGGATCGCGTCCACCACCACAGCAGCCGAATTCGGGCTGTCTTCGACCGAGAGACGAAGCTCCAGGTTCATCGGCACGTCGCCGAACAGGTTGCCCTCGAGGCGCAGGAAGCACAGCTTGTTGTCGTGCAGCCAGGGGATGTAGTCCGACGGGCCGACGTGGATGTTCTCATCCGCGAGGCGCTCGCTCAGCACGGCCTGAACCGCCTCGGTCTTCGACTCCTTCTTGCTCGACAGGCGATTGCGATCGAGCATGTTCATGAAGTCGGTGTTGCCGCCCGTGTTCAGCTGATAGGTGTGATCGATCGTCACGCCGCGCTGCTTGAACAGGTTGGACAGAACGCGGTGGACGATGGTCGCACCCACCTGCGCCTTCACGTCGTCCCCGATGATCGGCAGGCCGGCGTCGGCGAACTTCTTTTCCCACTCTGGGCGGCTCGCGATGAACACGGGCATGCAGTTCACCACGCCCACGCCTGCCTCAAGCGCGCATTCCATGTAGAATTCGGTCGCGTCCTGGCTGCCGACGGGCAGGAAGTTGACGAGGATCTCGGCGCCGGAATCCTTGATCGTCTGAACGATCTCGGCCTTGGTGGCGTCGCGGGTTTCATCCACCTCGAAGCCTCGATCGTTTGCCGCGGTCAGCATGTGCGGCGCGACGCCGTCCAGCTTCGCGCCCATCTTCACGATCGTGCCGGTGGCCGGCACATCGGCATGGAACACCTTGGTGCAGTTCGGCTTGGCAAAGATGGCTTGGCCGAGATCGAGCCCCACCTTGCGGGAATCAACGTCGAACGCCGCCACGAATTCCAGGTCGGAAACGCGGTAGCCGCCAATTTCCTCGTGGATCAGGCCATGGGCCGTGTTGCTGGCAGCATAATGATACTTGCCCTGAACCAGGCTGGATGCGCAGTTGCCGACACCGATAACCGCCACCTTGATCGTCGCCATTCTCTTGAACCCCGAAGCGCCGGGAAACAGTTCCCGACGTGACAAATGAATGGCAGCGTGGTGACAGATACGCGACGCCTGTCAAGCAAACCATGCCGGTGGTAGAGGGCCGGCAAGGGGACACGAAAAGTGGCAACGATCGAACTGCAGCCAAGCGTGACCGGAAAGCCACGCGAGTTGCAAGGGTTTCTCAACAGGACGCTTTATCATCCCGCGGCGCGGCGGCTGGCGCGAGCGTTGGCCGCGACTCCGATCACGCCCAACATGGTTTCGGTGTTCGGGGCGATGATGGTGGTCGCAACGGGCATCCTCTACGCGCGGATCGGCACGCCGGCAGCGATCGCGGCTGGGTTCGCTCTCCACCTGTTGTGGCATGTCGTGGACGGTGCCGACGGTGATCTCGCGCGGCTGACCGGACGTGCGAGCCCGAGCGGCGAGGTGGTCGACGGATTGTGCGATTACGGCGGCCACGTCGTCCTTTACCTTCTGCTCGGCGCGCTGCTCGATGATACGCTCGGGGCATTCGCATGGGTACTTGCGGTCGGGGCGGGCGGATCGCGCATCATCCAGTCGGTCTTCGCGGAGAGTTCGCGGCGCAGCTACCAATGGTGGGCCTATGGCGTGCCATGGCTCCAGCACAATCGCAGCGCGCCGACCGGCGTCGGCGGCGCGCTCGGCAAGGCGTATCTAGGGGTTTCGCACGTGTTGACCGGCGCCACGGCCAAGGTGAACGCGATTGTCGCCGGCGCTGAAGTCGATCCGGCCGAGCGGCAGCGGATCGCGAGGCTGGCGCGCGAGGTTGGGCCATCTTTCCTGTTCCTGCCGGGGGTGCTCGGCGCCAACCCGCGGACGATCATCCTTGGCCTCAGCATGATCGCCGGGAGTCCGATGTGGTTCTTCCTCGTGGAACTGACCATCCTGAACGTCGTCCTCGTCGCGGCCATCCTGCGGCAGCGCGTGCAATGCCGTCGCCTCGTCACACTGATCGCCCGGGGCCGGAGCTGATCGCCACCCCGGTCGCGAGGGAGCGCAGCAGCCTTGATCGTGATTGCGTCATGGAACCGGCTGTTCCAGTCCTCGTTTCGTCCTCGAAACGGGAGAACATGATGAAGAGCTTCACGATCGCCGGACTGGGCGCATGCGTCCTGGCACTGGCTGCATGTGATGAGGGTAAGCTGGAAACCGGCATGCCGACCGCGGGCGGCGCGACGGCGGTTGCGATGCTGCGCACTGCGGCCGGCGCCGATGTCGGTCGCGTCACCGCCAGCGAAGTCACGGGCGGCCTGCGCTTCACGGTCGACGCAAAGGGCATGCCGGCGGGAACACACGGCGCCCATGTCCACACGACCGGTCGTTGTGATGCTCCCGGCTTCGAAACGGCTGGCGGCCACTGGAACCCGACGGGCGCGAAGCACGGGACGATGAACCCGCGGGGCCCCCATCAGGGCGACGTTCCCAATCTGATTATCGATTCGGCCGGCCGCGGCACAGTGGCCGCGACGATTCCCGGCGCGACGATGGCCGGGCTGCTCGACACCGATGGCGCTGCCTTCGTGGTCCATGCCGATGCGGACGATCTGAAGACCGACCCGTCAGGCAATAGCGGCGCCCGCATCGCCTGCGGCGTGTTCCAGCCATCCTGATGCGCGGCGTGCTGAGCGTGAGCCTGGGCATACCCGCCCGGGCTCACGCTCAGCGCGAGCTCGTTCTTCATGGCCGAATAGGGGTAGCGGCCTGCAGAAGGCCGTTGAAGGTCAGTCCTTGCGGTTCAGGCTGACGCCGTACAGCTCCATGCGATGATCCACGAGGCGAAAGCCCAGTCGCTCCGCAATCTGCTTCTGCAGCAATTCCAGCTCGGGATCGACGAACTCGATCACCTTGCCCGTCTCGACGTCGATCAGATGGTCGTGATGAGCTTCGGGCGAGGGCTCGTAGCGGGCACGTCCGTCGCCGAAATCATGGCGATCAAGGATGCCCGCTTCCTCGAACAGGCGCACCGTGCGGTACACCGTCGCGATGGAGATGCCCGGATCGATCGCCGAGGCGCGTTCATATACCTTTTCCACGTCGGGGTGATCGTCGGCTTCTGACAAGACGCGGGCGATAACCCGACGCTGCTCGGTGATGCGCAGGCCTTTTTCCTGACAAAGGGCTTCGAGATCAATCTTGCGTGGCATGGCATCCATGTAGTCGCTGAGGGCGCAGGTCGAAAGCGTTATCGACTCGCAACAAGCCTAGGTTAGCGCGACCGCATAGCTGTGCGCGTCGAAGGCTTCGCCGCCGCGGCCCCGGTAATAGGCGCGGCGTTCCCCCACCTTGGCGAAGCCGTGGCTGCTATAAAGGTGAGTGGCCGGATTGCCGGCGCGCACTTCGAGATGCAGGCGAACCGCACCTCGCGCGCGTGCATCGGCGATCACGCTGCGCAACAGCGCTGCCCCCACACCCTTGCGACGAAAGCGGGGCGAGGTGGCGATCAGCAGCAGCTCGGCCTCGTCGACGATCGCGCGCGTCAAGGCAAAGCCGGCGATCTCGCCGTCGATCTTGGCTAGGGTCAGCCAGACTCCCGGCATGCCGAGGATGCCCAGGCATTGGGCGCGGGTCCATGCCTCACCGAACCTTCCATCGAACGCGTCGGCCATCACCTGCTCGACCGCTGCGATGTCGCCGGGCGAGCCGCGGGTCAGCTCAATCATGTGCAGACGGGTGCTCACGCCGGCAGCTTCGCGTCGGGCGCGCGGCCGTACAGCGGGCGTGGCGGCAAGTCGGCGAGCGACGCGGGCAGCAGATTCGCGCGCGATGCGTCCGGCAGGGCATCGTGGGCCTGCAAGCCGGGATCGATCGGCAACAGCCAGCGAACGCCGCTGCCGACCGCCGGCCGGTCTCCCAGCGCGAGGATGGCAGCGTCGGGCCGCAGGGACACGAGCGGATCACTGGGTTGCAGCGGAATGGCGGTGAAGCCTTGCATGAACACCTCACCGTGGCCCCCTTCAAGCACGACCGCAAGCGGGGCTTTCACGCCATCGGCGATCGCCGCCGCCGCCAGCAGCGCGGTGGAAGAATAGCCGCGAACCGGCACGCCCCAGCCCAGCGCCAGGCCGCGCGCGGCGGCGATGCCCACCCGGATGCCGGTGAAGCTGCCCGGCCCGACATCGACTAGGATCTCGTCAGCGCGGCCGCCGTCCGGGAGAGCCGCAATCATCGGCACCAGCCGTTCGGCGTGACCGCGCCCGACCACATCATGGCCTGCGGCGATCACCTGATCGCCCTCCAGCAGGGCAACAGAGCAGGCGGCGGTGGCGGTATCGATGACAAGGGTACGCTGCATCACATCCCTTTGCCAAAGCCGCACCGTGGCTCAACCCCTAATCAGACCGGGCCTCTGCCGACACGATTATCAGGCGATGCGGTTGAACCTCTCGAAGTCCGGGCGTGGGCTGCGTTCGAAGATGGTGGCCGGATCGCCGTGGCCGAGGGTCGAGATGAAGTTGGTTCGAACGCCCGGCTGATCGGCAAAGAACGCCTTGTCGACTTCCGCAGCGTCAAAGCCACTCATCGGACCGGTGTCGAGGCCAAGCGCCCGAGCGGCGAGGATGAAATAGCCGCCCTGAAGCGAGGAATTGCGGAACGCGGAAGCCTCGCGCAGTTCAGTGTTGCCGTCGAACCAGCTCTTGGCATCGGTATGCGGGAAGAGGTCGGGCAGGTGCTCATGGAAATTCACGTCCATGCCGATGATGACCGTCACAGGCGCCTGGCGGATCTTGTCGGCGTTGGTGCTGCTCGCGAAGGACGCAAGCTTCTCCTTCGACTCCGGCGTTGTGCACCAGATTAGGCGGGCAGGCAGCTGATTGGCGCTGGTCGGTCCCATCTTCATCAGGTCCCAGATCGCACGCAGCTCCTCCTCGCGTACCGGCTCGTCGGTATAGCCGTTGTAGGTCCGGGCGGTGCGGAACAACTGATCGAGCGCGACGTCATCGAGCGGGGTGGCCAAACGGATTCTCCATCAGAAAAAGGGGCAGACCGACGCCCGATACCACGTGCGGCGCGGGCAAGGTCGGGCGTGAAAAGGTGGGGCGATGCCGGCTACCACAGCGCCCCTCGCGATCAGATTGCGCGAACCTCGGTCACTTCGGGCACGTAGTAACGCAGCAGCTGTTCGATGCCGTTCTTCAGCGTCGCGGTCGAGGAGGGGCAACCCGAGCAGGCGCCCTGCATGCGCAGGTATACCTTGCCCTGGTCGAACCCGCGATACACGATGTCACCGCCGTCATTGGCCACCGCTGGGCGCACGCGGGTCTCGATCAGCTCCTTGATCTGCGCGACGATCTCGGCATCGGCGGGGTCATCCGAGAAGCTTTCTTCCTCCGCGGGTACGCTGAACCCGGCGGTACCGCCGGTGCGGAATAATGGCATCTGCGCGGTGAAGTGATCCATCAGGATCGACAGGACGTCCGGCTTCACCTCATGCCATGCGGCGCCCGGCGCAATCGTGACCGAGATGAAATCGCGTCCGAAGAACACGCCGGTCACATCGCCAAGGTCGAACAGCGCCTTGGCCAGCGGAGATACCTCTGCCTCCTCGGGCGTGGCGAAATCCCGTGTACCGGCGTCCATGACGGTGCGGCCCGGCAGGAACTTCAGCGTTGCCGGATTGGGCGTGGGTTCGGTTTCGATCAGCATGCCATCCATGTGGCCCGCCGACCGCGGTCGATCAAGCGCAGCGGGCGAAAGGAAAGGTTTCAGTTTCCGAAGAACCGCCGCTCGCGATTCAACCCATCTGCATCATTCGCTATGCACGACTTCCATTTTGCCGCGGGGCTTCTGTAGCAGCAGGACCAGCGGAACGGCGGCGAACGAAATCCAGCTCATCAGGTAGAAATCGTCGATATAGGCGATCATCGCCGCCTGCTTGTTCACCATGCCATCCAGCATCGACATGGCCGCGTCCGATACGGTTCCCAACCCACGCAGCATGTTGAGGTCAAAGCCGGACACCACCGTGCCGGTCACATGCTGCGCCAGATCGGCATGGCTGGTCTGCGTGTTCCGCGCCAGCAGCACGGTCACCATCGAAATGCCGGCCGACTGGCCGATCGAGCGGAACAGGTTGAGCAGGCTTGACCCGTCGGTGCGATACCGCCCGTCCAGCGTGGCAAAGGCCATGGCGTTGAGCGGCATGAACACCAGTCCCATGCCCAGCCCCTGGACGAACCCGGCGGTGATCACTGGCCAGTAATCCTGCTCCAGCGAGTAACCCGCCATCTGCCGTAGCGAGATGCCGAAGATGATCAGCCCCACCATGATGACGATACGAGTATCGACCTTGCCCATCAGCCGCCCGGCCAGCCACATGGTGAAAAGCACGCCAACCCCACGCGGCGCCATCATCATGCCGGTGTCGATCACCGGATAGCCGAACAGGTTCTGCAGCATCGGTGGCAACAGCGCCATCGGCGCCATGGTCGATATGCCGACGATCAGCATGAACAACAGCCCGGTGACGAGATTGCGGTTTCGGAACAGCGCGCGATCAAACAGCGGTTTCTTTGCCGTCGCAAAGTGGAAGATGGCAAGCCAGGTGAACGCCAGCGCTGCCAATCCTTCGATGATGACTTCCCAGCTGTCGAACCAGTCCTCGCTCTGCCCCCGGTCAAGCATCAGCTGGAACGCGGCCACCGCAACGCCCAGATAGACGAAGCCCGCATAATCGAAGGATCGCCTTGCCTTGGGCCTGCTCGGCAGCAGGAACCACAGGATTGCGAAGGTGGCGGCGCCCACCGGCACGTTGACGTAGAAGACCCAGCGCCAGTTGTAGCTTTCAGTCAGCCAGCCGCCGAGCACCGGCCCCATGATCGGGCCGACCATCACGCCCATGCCCCACACGCTCATCGCCTTGGCAGCGTTTTCGGGTGCGTTGATGTCCAGCATCGACGTTTGCGACAGCGGATTGATGAAGGCCGCGAAGATGCCCTGAAAGACACGGAAGATCACCATCTCCTCCAGGCTGGTGGCGATGCCGCACAGCATGGACGCAATGATAAAGCCGCCGGTGGCGATGAGGAAAAGGTTGCGGCTGCCCAACCGGTCGGACAGCCAGCCAGTGGCGGGCAGGGCGATCGCGGTGGCGACGATATAGCTCGTCAGCACCCAGGTGACGGTGTCCACCGTCGCCCCCAGGCTCGTCATCATGTGCGGAAGGGCGACATTGGCGATCGTGGTGTCGAGAATCTGCATGATCATCGCCCCCATGATGCCGATGGTCAGCAGTCCGCGGTTTCGGGTCTCCAGCAGCGGCTTGCCCTGAGCCTGCGGCTGGGCACCATGCCCGCCCGACGCTGCCGAACGCGGCGCAGCGGCGCTGGAGGCCACGTCAGCGTGCCCCGGTGTCGATCGTAACGTCGGTCGACAGGCCGGCGATCATCGCCCGCGGCGGGGCTCCATCAATGGCGATGCGCACGGGCACTCGTTGCGTCACCTTGACCCAATTGCCGTTGGCATTCTGCGCCGGGAGGACGGAGAATTCACTGCCCGTGCCAGCGCCGATCGATTCCACGCGGCCGTGAACCTTGATCCCCGGATAGGCATCGAACTCCATCTCGGCCGCCTGTCCCACCCTCATGTGATTGAGGTCGGTTTCCTTGAAGTTTGCTTCCACCCAGGGGCGGTCGCTGACCACCAGGCTTAGCGCCGGCACGCCGGACGGCGTGATGTTGCCGACCTGCAGCCGGTTCGTCTGGCTGACTACGCCATCGGTGCGCGCACGGACGACGGTACGCTCCAGATTCATGGCAGCCTGCGCGCGCTTGGCGAGGGCCACCTGGATCGCCGCCGGCTGACTTGCGCCGCCTCCTGATCCGATCTGCTGGCGGGCGCGCGCGGCCGCGGCCTCTCCTGTGGCAATCTTCGCCCTGGCGGCCTCGACCGCCTGGGTCGCCGCGTCGAGGCTGGCCGTCGTGGTAAAGCCGCGCTTCATCAATTCTGCCTGACGGCGATAGGTCGCCTCGGCCAGCGTCAGCTCGGCGCGCGCGCTCTGGATGTCGGCGGCGGCGCTCCCGGTATAGGTGGCCATGGTCGCGACGGAAACCCGCGCCGTGGCAAGGTCGGCGTCGGCCTGCGCCAAGGCAATGCGATAGGGCTCGGGATCGATACGGAACAGGACGTCGCCGGCCTTGACGCGTTGGTTCTCGCGCACATTGACGGCAACGATCCGGCCCGACACGTCCGGGCTGACCGAGATCATGTTCTGCCGGACATAAGCGTTGTCGGTCGCGATATAGCGGCCGGAGGTGAAATAGAAAAATGCGCCCACGGCTGCGATCAGCAGCGGCACGCCGAACATCAGCACCGGACGCAGCCAGCCGCGATGACGCGGACTGGACGATGTCGCAGACCCGGTGGGCTCGATCGTCATCCGATCTGCTGCCGGTTCACCCGCAGCCGCGCCGCGGCTCGGATCCGCATCAGCCATTGCTCGCCTCCTGCGTGTCGGCCGGGTCCAGATTGTCGCGAATGCGGTGGAGAAGGTCGATCATCATGTCCGTCTGCTCCCCGGATATGCCGCGTAGCGCCTGCGCCATCAGCTCGTCGGCGGTGGCGTGTAGCTCGTCGAGAACGGGGCGTGCCCTGGGTGTCAGGTACAAGCGCCAGGCGCGCCGATCCTTCGGATCCCGCCGGCGCTCGACCAATCCGGCCTCTTCCATCCGATCCACCAGGCGGCAGAGGGTAATCGGCTCCACCTCCAGTAACTCGGCGAGCCCGCCCTGATTGATCCCCTCATGCCGGCTGATGCCGAGCAACGCCTTCCACTGCGCGCGGGTGGCGCCGTGCTGGCGCGCGCGCTCGTCGAACCGCTTTCGCAGGAGGCGGGACGTATCGCTCAACAGAAATCCGAATGTCTCGGTCATACCCCTGCACATAATAAGCAGGCTTATGAATTGGAAGCCATCAACATCCCGAGCCGCGTGCCACCAAAATCCCGCGCTCGCGTTTAGAGAGGCGAAGGCATGACTGGCACGGGATCATGGCGGTGGGCAGCGCGGGATCGAGGATGGAGGGCGGATGCCAATGCGGCCGTGTCCGCTACGTTGCTGTGATCGAGGATGATGACGCCTATCTTTGCCATTGCCGCATGTGCCAGCGCGCCACCGGCGGCGTCTCGATTGCCTTCAAGAACATCCCCGCTTCATCGCTGGAATGGCTGACCGAACCCGACTGGTACCAATCCTCCCCCATTGCACGTCGCCCCTTTTGCGCCGCCTGCGGCACGCCGCTCGGCTTCGCCTTTCTGCGCAATGTCGAGAACGTCGATGTCACGGTCGGCAGCTTCGACGATCCGTCGCGTTTCCGCCCGGTGCACCATTATGCCGTCGAAAGCATGCACGAGGCATGGATCGACACGCGCGACTTGCCACGCATGCGCAGTGAGCAGAATGAGGGCGTGATCAAACGCTGGATGGACGCTTGTGGCAAAACTCCCGACTGAGACGCAGTATTTCAACAGCTTCGACGGAACGCGGCTGGCATGGCACACCATGGGGGAGGGGCGCCCGATCGTCCTGATCCACGGCTATTTCTCCGACGCGAACACCAATTGGATCCGCTACGGCCATGCAGAGGCGGTCGCAGCGAAGGGCTTTCAGGTCATCATGCCGGACCTGCGGGCGCACGGTGACAGCGACAAGCCGCACGATCCCGTCAACTATCCGCCTGATGCGCTGGCGCGCGACGGCCACGCGCTGATCGCTCACCTGGGGCTCACCGACTATGACCTGGGCGGCTATTCACTGGGTGCGCGCACCACGGCACGGATGCTGGCGACCGGTGCCACGCCCGGTCGCGTGATCTTCTCCGGCATGGGGCTGGAGGGGCTGACCAATGCTGAACGGCGTGCCGATCATTTCCGCCACATCCTCTCCAACCTTGGGCAGCACGAACGGGGAAGCCCGGCGTGGCTCGCGGAGGCGTTCCTGAAAACGACCGGCGGCGATCCCGTCGCCCTGCTTCGGGTGATCGACACCTTCGTCTCCACTCCGCGTGAAAGCGTGGCGCAGTTTTCTCAGCCGACGCTGGTCGTCAACGGCGTGGATGACGACGACAATGGCTCTGCCGCAGCGCTCGCAGCACTGTTGCCGAACGCCCGGCTGGTGGAGATCCCCGGCAATCATATGAGCTGCGTCACCAAGGCCGAGCTTGGTCAGGCAATGGCCGAATTTCTCCAGCCTTGACCCTTCGGAGGCCAGCTTTCAGTGTTGCCGCATAGCCTAAATATCTGAGGAATCTATGATCCGTCGATTTTCTTCGCTGATGGCGCTGGCAGTGGCGCTTGCCGCGCTTCCCGCCGTCGCCGAGCAGGCAGCGCCCGCCTCTGCCCCAGCCGCCGCGCCTACCGTGGCGCAGGCCGACGCCTTTGTCGCGGCCGTGGAGGAAGAGTTTGCCAAGCTCAGCGTCGATGTAGCCCGCATTTCCTGGGTCAATGCGACCTACATCACGGAGGATACGGATGCGCTCGCGGCGGCCGCCGGCGGCCGCTACACCGAGCGTGCCGTACAGGTGGCGAACGAGGCCGCGCGCTACCGCTCGCTCCCCGGCTTGTCCGCCGACACGCGCCGCAAGCTGGACCTCATCATCGGCGGCATCACCCTGCCGGCGCCCACTCGCCCGGGAGCGGCCGAGGAACTCTCCACGCTCTTCACGCGCATGGGGTCCAGCTACGGCAAGGGACGCGGCACGCTGAACGGAAAGCCGATCAACGGGTCGGACATTGAAGCGACGATGGGCGAGGAACGCGATCCCGCCAAGCTGAAGGAGATGTGGGTCAGCTGGCATGACAATGTCGGCGCGCCCATGCGCGCAGATTATCTCGCCGCGACGAAGCTGACTAACGAGGGCGCGGCCGGCCTTGGCTTCAAGAATGCCGGCGCATTGTGGCGGTCCGGCTATGATATGCCGCCGGACCAGTTTGCGGCGATGACCGACAAGCTCTGGGCCGAGGTGGAGCCGCTGTACAAGGCGCTGCACACCTATGTGCGGTGGAAACTGAACGAGAAGTACGGGGACGCGGTCCAGTCAAAGACGGGTCCGATCCGCGCGGATCTTCTCGGCAATATGTGGGGGCAGGAGTGGGGCAATATCTATGATGTCGTTGCACCTCCGGGAACCGGCGACCTTGGCTATGACATCGGCGATCTGCTGAAAGCCAAGCAATATGATCCGGTGAAGATGGTCAGGACGGGCGAGGGCTTTTACTCCTCGCTCGGCTTTGCGCCATTGCCGGAAACGTTTTGGGCCCGCTCGCAGATCGTCAAACCGCTCGACCGCGAGGTGATCTGTCACGCGAGCGCCTGGGATGTCGACAACGTCGATGATCTGCGTATCAAGATGTGCACCAAGGTGAATTCGGATGATTTCATCACGATCCATCATGAGCTTGGCCACAATTACTATCAGCGGGCGTATAACAAGCAGCCGTTCCTCTACAAGAACGGTGCGAACGACGGTTTTCACGAGGCGATCGGTGATTTCGTCGCATTGTCGATCACCCCGGACTATCTGGTAAAGATCAACCTCCTCGATCCGGCACGCGTGCCGGCCGCGGACAAGGACATTGGCCTGCTGCTTCGGCAGGCGATGGACAAGATCGCCTTTCTCCCGTTCGGCCTGCTGATCGACAAATGGCGCTGGCAGGTGTTCTCAGGCGAAATCGCGCCGGTGCAGCTCCAGGCAGGATGGGACAAGCTTCGCCTACAATATCAAGGCATTGTTCCCCCAGTCCCACGCGACGAAAGCAAATTCGACGCCGGGGCGAAATATCACGTCGCGGCGGGCGTGCCCTACACCCGCTACTTCCTCGCCCGTATCCTGCAGTTTCAGTTCTACGAGGCGGCCTGCAAGCAGGCGGGGTGGAAGGGGCCGCTGCATCGCTGCTCGTTCTACGGCGACAAGCAAGTCGGATCGCGCCTCGACGCGATGATGAAGATGGGACAGTCGAAGCCGTGGCCCGACGCGCTTCAGGCCTTCACCGGCACGAGGGAAATGTCGGGCAAGTCGATGATGGCCTATTTCGCGCCGCTCAAGAAGTGGCTCGATGAGCAGAACAAGGGCAAGCCCAGCGGCTGGTAAGCGCTGCTAAACGCGCGGCCGGACGGGTCAGTTTCTGACCCGTCCGGCAGCTTCAGGTGCCGGGGAAGAGGCCCCCGCGCGCGTCCAGTTCAATCGGGAATGACGTTCTCGTCGGCGATCCCCGCCTTGAACGATGCCGACGCGTCGGCGCCATCAGGCATGTGCGCGTGACCTGACGGCTCGGCCGGCTTCTGGGCTTGCTCGGAAGCCTTGCTGTTCTTCTTGCCCTTGCTTGACGCCGGATCGGCGTTGCCATCGTCCGTCCGGGGCGTCGATCCGCGCAAGGAAAGCAATGCCGCCGTCGCAGCGGCGCCAACCGCGGCCAGGCCACCGGCGATGGCTGCCTTGTTTTTCCACATCGGCGTCTTGGCAGTCGACGATGCGCTCGCGCTTTTTGGCTTGGCCGGGCGTTTCGGGGGCGGCGTCGCGCGCTTTGATGATCGCGGCTTCGGCGGTGCGGCCGGCTTCTTCACGGAGCTGGTTGATCCGCTCGCCTGAGCCGCTGAGCTCGCCGGCTTCCGCTTCGGCTTGGCTGCCGGCTTGCTCGCCGGGGTTGCGTCAGCCGGTTTGGCTGCGGTTCTCTTGCGCGGCGCGCGCCGCGCAGGCGGCTTGGGTGCGCTTGGTGTTGGGGTGTCTTCGTTGTCGGCCATGGTCTGCTCCCCTTTTCGCATGCAGTCAGGCCGGTAACGCAGCGGGGAGATAAATCGTTTCGTTGCGAGCAGTGCAGCACTGGTGCCGCACCGCTCGCACGGTTTGTCAGCGGAACGGCGGCTCGTTGAACGCCCGCAGCTTACGGCTGTGGAGCTTCTGGCCTTCACGCCACAGCTCCTCGCAGGTTTCGATCCCGATCCGCATATGTTCGGAGATCGCGCGCTCGTAGAACCGGTTGGCTTGGCCCGGCAGCTTCAACTCGCCATGAAGCGGCTTGTCGGATACGCATAGTAACGTGCCGTAGGGCACGCGGAAGCGGAAGCCCTGAGCGGCGATCGTGGCGGATTCCATGTCGATCCCCACTGCGCGGCTTAGCGAAAAGCGGAGCGCAGAGCGACTGTATCGCAGCTCCCAGTTGCGATCATCGGTGGTGACGATCGTACCGGTCCGCAGCCGCCGCTTCAGTTCCTCACCGGACTGGCCAGACACGGTCTCGGCCGCGCGCGCCAATGCCTGCTGAACTTCCGCAATCGCTGGTACCGGGATTTCAGGCGGCAACATGTCATCCAACACGTGATCGTCACGCAGGTAGGCGTGTGCCAGCACGTAATCGCCGATCCGCTGCGATGGGCGCAGCCCGCCGCAATGGCCAATCATCATCCAGGCATCAGGACGGGTGACGGCCAGGTGATCCGTGATCGTCTTCGCATTGGAAGGTCCAACGCCGATGTTGACCAATGTGATGCCCGATCGATCCGGCGCCATCAGATGATAGGCTGGCATCTGCAGCCGCCGCCATGCGCTGTCGTCGAGTACCGCCGGATCATCGCCGGGGTGGAACATGACGCCACCTGGACCAGCGAGTGCCGTAAAGCGGCTGTCGCCGGTCACCTGGCTCGCGCCCCAGCGAACGAATTCGTCGACGTACCGGTGATAGTTGGTGAACAGCACGTAGCGCTGCACATGCTCCGGCGACGTGCCGGTATAGTGGCGCAGCCGCGCGAGACTGAAGTCGGTGCGGAGCCCGTCAAACAGCGCGAGGGGACGGGTGCCATCGATAGAGGCCCACAGACCGTCCGCGATCTCGTCGCCAATATGGGCGAGCTCAGTCGCGGGGAAATGGCGTGCGAGTTCGGCGGCCGAAACCTCGTCCAGGCTCAGCGCGTGGCCGGCGTCGAGAACATAGGGGAACGGGATTTCCGTGGCGCCCGCCACTGCTTGGACGGAGACTTCATAATCTTCCATCAACAGGGTCAGTTGCTCGACGAGATAATCCGCGAACAGCGCGGGCTTCGTGACTGAAATCCGGTACTCGCCCGGCGTGACAAGCCGACCGAAGGAGCGCAACGGCGCCGGCCGATGGTCACCACCGCCGGCAAAGGTGAGGCGGATCTCGGGATAAGCGAACGAGCCGTCGCGGCGTGCCTCGGGCGGCGGCGGTGTTCCTTCGGTAAGGTAGAGATCCAGCGCTGCCTGCAAGCGTGCGACAGCGCGGGTATAGAGCCGATCGAGTTCGGCAACGATGTCTTGAGCAGTCATCGCGGATCGTTACGCCGCGATGTTGACACTGGCAAGACTGGGTAGTCTGCCAGCGCGATGGGTGGCCCCGGGTGTTTACCCGGAGCGACCCTGCGCATCAGTGTTTCGTGCTGCCGTGACCCTGCTCGGCGTTGCGACGGCTGGCAGCGTAGGCTGCGCCCCCGATCGCTGCTGCGACACCGGCCACGATCCCCGCCGTGGCATAGGGGTGATCCTTGACGGCCCCCGTGGTTGCGGACGTTGCAGCGCTCACCTTGGCTTGCGCACCGGACGCGGCATGGCGCGCGCGCTCTGCCAGGCTCGCTTCGTGAGCCGACGTAGCCTTGTTCTGGGTTGCGTTGGTCATGGTGCGATACTCCTCATCAACTCCACAACCAACGCATTGTAATCTCAGAGGTTGCCCAGCAGGTGCTCCGCCGAACTCACCTTGAACTCGCCGGGCGCCTCGACGTTGAGTTGCTCCACCACCCCGTCGTTCACGATCATGGAATAACGCTGGCTGCGCTTGCCCATACCGAATTTCGAGCCGTCCATGGTGAGACCCAGCGCTTCGGCGAAATCGCCATTGCCGTCGGCCAGCATGGTGACGTCGGCTGCATCCGCTGACTTCGACCATGCGCCAAGAACGAACGGGTCGTTCACGGACGTGCAGACGATTTCATCAATGCCCTTGGCCTTCAGGTCCTCCGCCTTCTCCACGAAGCCCGGAAGGTGCTTCGCCGAGCAGGTCGGAGTAAATGCACCCGGAACGGCAAACAGCGCCACGCGGCGGCCGGCAAAGTAATTCTGCGAATCGACCGCCTCAGGGCCAGCATCCGTCGCCTTGACGAGGGTGGTCTTGGGCAGCTTGTCGCCGACGTTGATTGTCATTTTCTGTTGCTCCGTGCAGCGCTGGTGTGCGTGACTACGTCGCAGGGGTGGAATGGCTTTTCAAGCGTGACGATTTGCCGCCGCTCGGCGTAGAAGTAAGCCATGGAGACCACGACTTTTCTCACTGGGCAGTTCCTGCTCGCCATGCCCGGAATTGGCGACCCGCGCTTTGACCAAGCGGTGATCGCGGTGTGCGCGCACGACGGAAAGGGTGCGATCGGGATCGGCGTCGGTGCGCAGATTGCTGGACTGGGGCTGCATGATGTTCTGGAACAAGTGAACATCGCGCCAGGCGATACGCCCAATGCGCCGATCCATTTCGGCGGCCCTGTCGAGACGCGCCGCGGCTTTGTGCTGCACTCGCGCGACTGGAGCGGGCAGGACACGATTGATGTCGCCGGCAAATGGGCACTGTCCGGAACGCTAGATGCGCTACGCGCCATTGCGGAGGGGAGAGGGCCGACGCAGTGGCTCGTGGCTTTGGGCTATGCCGGATGGTCTGCCGGTCAACTTGATGCCGAGATGACGCGGCACGGCTGGCTGAACGTCTCCGATGACGCGAGCATGCTGTTCGAAACGGAAACCGCGCAGCGCTGGACCCGGGGGTTCAACGCTGCCGGCATCGATCCGCGACTGCTTGGCACGGAAAGCGGCCACGCCTGAAGGTATTTTTGACCGGCCCTCAGGCGCGTTGGTTCATCTCTCGTTCCCTGCCGCCGCTGCCTTGCGCTTCTGCGCGCGGCGCGAGAGGATGTTGAGCGCCTCGACGAGTACGGAGAAACCCATCGCGGCATAAATATACCCCTTGGGGACATGAACGCCAAAGCCGTCCGCAATCAGGACGGCACCGATCATCAGCAGAAAGCCGAGCGCCAGCATCACAACGGTGGGATTGCGGTCGATGAAATTGGCGAGCGGATCCGCCGCCAGAACCATCGCGCCGACTGCTACCAAGACCGCGATCACCATCACGGCCAGGTTGTCCGTCATCCCGACTGCCGTCAGGATCGAGTCGATCGAGAAGACCATGTCGAGCAGGATGATCTGAATGATCGCCGCGCCAAAATTCATCGTTGCTGCCTGCTTCTTGTCGAGCAGGTCGTCGCTGGGGCTCGGATCGACATTGTGGTGGATCTCCTTGGTGGCCTTCCAGATCAGGAACAGGCCCCCGACGACAAGAATGATATCGCGCCAAGAGAACGCCGTTTCGAAACTTGGTTGACCATAGTCATTCAGTGGCCCGCGAATGCCGAGGTCGAAGACGACCGCCGTCAGCCCCACCAGCCATGCAATCATCGAGAGCAGGACCAGCCGCATGGCAAGCGCGAGGCCGATACCCAGCCGGCGTGCGCGCGTGCGCTGTTCCTCTGGCAACTTGTTGGAAAGGATCGAGATGAAGATGAGATTGTCGATGCCGAGCACGACCTCCATCACCACCAGCGCGATTAGTGCTGCCCAGGCGGCAGGGTCGGTAAACAGCGAGAGCAAACTGTCCATCATCAACCTCATTCAGCGGATCGTGGGCGTACAACGATGCTTCTTGCCCGGAGGATGCACGGCATGGAAGCGCATAGCGAACCGCCCGATGCGCACCCGTAATGAAGGTTCGAGAGCGCAATTCACATATAAAGATATCTTTATATTTGTATTGCTACGCGCTCACGATTATGTGCGGGTACATGCCGGCCGGTGAATCGTACCTTGGCCGGCGTCACAATTTCTGGAGACCCGTAGTGGCCACCGTTCTCGATCGCCCCACCGCTACCGATTACGTCATCAAGGACATCAGCCTTGCTGATTTCGGACGTGCGGAGATCAACATCGCAGAAACCGAGATGCCCGGCCTGATGGCGCTGCGCGAGGAATATGGCGCGTCGCAGCCGCTGAAGGGCGCGCGCATCACCGGTTCGCTGCACATGACGATCCAGACCGCCGTGTTGATCGAGACGCTGACGGCGCTCGGCGCTGACGTGCGCTGGGCGACGTGCAACATCTTCTCGACGCAGGACCATGCCGCCGCCGCGATCGCCGCTGCGGGCATCCCCGTGTTCGCGGTGAAGGGCGAGAGCCTGGCCGATTACTGGGACTATGTCGGCTCGATCTTCGACTGGGACGACGGCAACGGCCAGACCGCCAACATCATCCTCGACGACGGCGGCGACGCCACCATGTTCGCGCTGTGGGGCGCGAAGCTCGAGCGCGGCGAAAGCTTCGGGGAGCCGGAGAATGCCGAGGAAGTCGAGTTCCAGCGCGCGCTGAAGGCGTTCATCGCCAAGAAGCCGGGCTACCTGACCGAGACCGTCAAGAACCTGAAGGGCGTTTCGGAAGAGACCACCACTGGCGTCCACCGCCTGTACGAGATCGCCAAGAAGGGTGAGCTGCCGTTCCCGGCGATCAACGTCAACGACTCGGTCACGAAGTCGAAGTTCGACAACCTTTATGGCTGCAAGGAATCGCTGGTCGACGCGATCCGCCGCGCCACCGACGTGATGCTCGCCGGCAAGGTCGCTTGCGTCGCCGGCTTCGGTGACGTCGGCAAGGGCTCGGCTCAGTCGCTGCGCAACGGCGGCGCCCGTGTGCTCGTGACCGAGATCGATCCGATCTGCGCGCTTCAGGCGGCGATGGAGGGCTTTGAGGTCGTGACGATGGACGAGGCGGTGAAGCGCGCCGACATCTTCGTCACCGCGACCGGCAATGCCGACGTGATCACTGCCGATCACATGAAGGCGATGAAGCCGATGTCGATCGTGTGCAACATCGGCCACTTCGACAGCGAGATTCAGATCGCTGCGCTCGACAATTACGAGTGGACCGAAGTGAAGCCGGGCACGGACCTGGTGAAGTTCCCGGATGGCAAGCAGATCATCGTCCTGGCGAAGGGTCGCCTCGTGAACCTGGGCTGCGCCACCGGCCACCCTTCGTTCGTGATGAGCGCGTCGTTCACCAACCAGACGCTCGCCCAGATCGAGCTGTGGACGAAGGGCGAGAACTACAAGAACGAAGTGTATGTCCTGCCCAAGCACCTCGACGAAAAGGTCGCGGCGCTTCACCTGGAGAAGCTGGGCGTGAAGCTGTCCAAGCTGAGCGAGAAGCAGGCGAGCTACATCGGCGTGTCGGTCGACGGTCCGTTCAAGCCGGATCACTATCGTTACTGATCAAGCCGATCAGCAATGATCTCGAAGGGGGCAGGCCGCCAAAGCCTGCCCCTTTTTTGCGCTGGGGGCCTCAGCCCGCAGCCTGAGCCATCACCCTTTGGCCCTCCGCCTCGACAACCGCGTCCTTGACCGCGGCGAGGTAGCCCGCAACGTCGCCGCTGCTGGACGGAATCGCTTGGCGCAACGTGATGAAGCCGTGAACGTTGCCCACCGCCTCTCGGAAGGTGACGGGAACGCCGGCCAGTACCAATGCTGCGGCATAGGCGCGCCCTTGGTCGCGGATCGGATCGAGGCTGGCGGTGATGATGACGGCGGGGGGTAGGCCCGTGAGGCTGCCCACCATCGGCGAACCCTGGAAATGGGTGAAATCTGCCTGATAATGTTCGGCGAACCAGATCATCGTATCGCGCGTGAGCAAGAAGCCCTCGGCATAATCATCGAACGAGGGGTACACCTTGTTCATGTCGGCCGCCGGATACATCGGCGCCTGGACAATCACGGGGACGGGCGCAGGCTCGTCGCGCAGACCCATGGCAGTGGTGATGGTCAGCGTTCCCCCTGCGCTGTCGCCCGAGAGGACTAGGCTCGTCGCGGTCCGCCCCAGTTCGGGCGGATTGCTGGCGACCCAGCGCGCGGCGGCTTCACAATCCGCTGGTGCCGCGGGGAAGCGATGCTCGGGGGCTAGACGATAGTCGACCGACACCACCGGGAGATCCAGCTGACGCGACATCTCAGCGGTAAAGCTAGCGTGCGTATCGATATTGCCGATGACGAAGCCACCGCCGTGAAAGAAGACTACCACCGGGCCCGGCTCGCGAGACTCCCGAACGTCGAACAGGCGCGCGGGGATGTCGCCCGCGGGGCCAGGGATGGTCAGGTCCTTGATCGTCGCCAACTCCCCGACGGGCAAATCGGCGACATCTTTCATGCCGAGGTACATGGCGCGCGCCGCCTCTGCGGTTCCCTCATGGGTCTTGGGGCCTTCGACGCTGTTGAGATAATCGAGAAATCCGCGCACGTCGGGGCGCACGTAAGGTTTGCCGGCATTGGCGGCAGCGTCGGTATCGTCCGCGCGAATAAGCGTGTCGGTCATACGATCTCTCTCCTAAAGTTCGCTTTTGCTACCTATCTTGGCGCAGATGATCGCCGTCGTCCATCACTCCGATTATGTCACCGAGGCGCCCGTCAGGAGTACGTACCGGTGGGGCAAGAACGGCGCGATCCGCGATCTTCTGCTTGCGGCTGGGAACTCGATCGTCTGGCAGAGTCCGGAAGCGGCGCCGCGCCGCTGGCTGGAGGCGGTGCACGACCCGGCGTATGTGGCTGAGGTAATCGCCGCCGCGGTTCCTCGCGAGAAGGAGCGGCGGATTGGCTTCCCCGTGACAGCGAACGTCGCGCGCCGCTCGCAGCTTGTGTCGGGCGGGACCTACCTCGCCGCGCAGATTGCTTTGAAGCATGGGTTTGCCGCCAACACCGCGGGGGGCAGTCATCATGCTCTTGCGGAGACCGGGGCAGGCTTTTGCGTCTTGAATGACCTTGCGATCGCCGCTGTGCAGCTGGCCGCGGAAGGCCGCCGGGTTCTGGTGGTGGATCTGGATGTTCATCAGGGAGACGGGACGGCGGCGCTGACGGCAGGTTTTCCCGGTGTCGCGACTTACTCGGTTCATGCCGAGAAGAACTTTCCGGCGCGCAAGGCCTGCTCGACCATGGATGTCCCGCTGCCTGATGGGACAAGCGATGACGCGTACCTCGATGCGATCCGAAGCACATTGCCCTCGCTGATCGCGCGGTTTGAACCTGACCTCATCCTCTATCAAGGTGGTGTCGATCCTTACGCGGGTGATCGGCTCGGCCGGCTCGCGTTGACGGACGGAGGGCTGGCGGCACGCGATATGCTGGTGGCGGAAATGGCACTGGAACACGGCTTGCCGCTCGCGAGCACAGTGGGGGGCGGATATGGCGACGACGTTATGGCGATCGCGCGGCGGCATGTGGATGTGATCCTACGCTTGGGTCAGGCCTTTGAACGCGGCTGGCGCGGGGGAACCGCCCGCACGCGATCTGCGTAGTCGCGCGATGCCTGCCCTCGTCTGGTTTCGCCAGGACCTTCGCCTTCACGATCAACCCGCGCTTGTCGCCGCAGTGGCGGAAGGGGACGTCATTCCGGTCTATGTCCTTGATGACAAAGGGCCGGGCGACTGGCGGATCGGTGGCGCGCAGCGGTGGTGGCTGCACCACAGCCTGCAAGCGCTGGACCGCTCGCTACGCGATCTTGGCAGCCGGTTGATCCTGCGGCGCGGACCTGCCGCTACGGTTCTGACGGACATTGCGGACGATTGCGGCGCCGAGACGATCCACGCCATCCGGCATTATGAGCCATGGTGGCGCCAAGCCGAGGAGGCTCTGGGCGACCGATTGTGCCTTCATGAGGGGAATCATCTTCGGCCGCCGGAGAGTGTACGCACGGGTAGCGGCGGCCAGTTCCGGATGTTTTCGGCCTTCTACCGGGCGCTGTTGGCCATGTTGCCGCCGGAAGCGCCATCTGCCGCGCCGAAGCAACTGAGCGCGCCGGGGCGTTGGCCGAAAAGCGACTCTCTAGATGATTGGGCGCTGCTGCCCGCCAAGCCCAATTGGGCGATCGGGTTCGAGGGCTGGACCCCAGGCGAGGCGGGGGCGGCAGCGGCGATCGATGACTTCGCTGACGCGGTGGCTGATTATGACGACGCCCGTAATCTGCCGTCCGTTGAAGGAACGTCGCGGCTGTCGCCGCATCTTCATCAGGGTGAGATCTCGCCGCGGCAGGTCTGGCAGGCCCTGAACGGACGGGGGAAGGTAGTTGAATCCTTCCGGCGTGAGCTGGCGTGGCGTGATTTCACTGCCGGGCTGATCCTGGCGCTGCCGGATTATGCAGAGAAGAATGGGCGATCGCAGTTCGACCGTTTGAAATGGCGGCATGCGCCCAGCGAGCTCAAGGCGTGGCGGGAGGGGCGCACCGGATATCCGATCGTCGATGCCGGGATGCGGCAATTGTGGGCCACGGGGTGGATGCACAATCGCGTGCGGATGATCACGGCGAGCTTCCTGGTGAAGCATCTGCTGATCGACTGGCGCGAGGGGGAGCGGTGGTTCTGGGACACGCTGGTCGATGCGGATTACGGCAACAACAGCGTGAACTGGCAATGGGTCGCTGGCACCGGGATCGATGCCAATATGTTCGGCCGGATCATGGCGCCGCTGTCGCAATCGGCCAAGTTCG
>NZ_QQWW01000008.1:0-191626 GCF_003950435.1 Sphingomonas sp. ABOLG | reverse complement strand
CGCCACAGCTCGTCCCAGCGGGTCGCCGGCGACTGGCCCGCCACCCGCTGGGACGAGCTGATGCCGTGGAACTGGGTGCCCCAGACAGATCAGCCAACAGCCCAAGCCGCATAAACTGCGGTCCTCACGCCACGCTTACGGTCCAGGCGAGCCGGACGTCAAATACCCACGCTTCGTCGCCGGCGAACGGCGCTGCCCGCCCGAGGATGTCGGTTGCTTGCCCGGATACGAGATGTTCCTGAAGGCCATGGGCGACCCCACCCATGAGGAACACGACCGCCTGCGCGACTGGTATGGCGGCCCTTATAACCCCGACGACATCGACGAACGCTTCACCAGGCACGCGGTCGCCGCCATCGCCATCCGCCGTCATGCCGGCAAGGTCGCCTACCAGAAGAGCAGGCCGAAATAGCAAGGCGGTCTACCCGCCATGCTTACCGATCACCCGCTGGGTTCGATGGACCACCTTCTCCGTCGGCGACAGCTTGACCCACTCATCACGCTTTATTCTCGGCATCTAACCCTCCAGACGGCATCATCGCCAATCAGGAATATAGCTCGGGTTAGGTAGTGTTCCCATCCAAAGCCGCCCCAGCTGAGACCCGCCTAGGTTCCAAAGCCAACGTCCGTTACGCCGCCTCCCTCGTGGAAGCGCGTAGAGAAGGATGGTGCCGCTTGATTGCAGCAGCGCCCGCGATGTGCCGACGCAACGAGGGCGCCCAGGTCTTACCTGAGCGCCCCCTACAGCGCAGGTCGGGCTTGGGACCAGCCAGCTCCGTCCGTTACCTCTACATGCCGTTCGACAGGTTGGTGTCGGGGTCGTTCGTCCGCATGTCCTCGGCCTGGTTCTCGCCGGTCGCGCGCACCGCGTCGGCGGCGTTCTCGAGCCGGTCCTCGGCCGCGTCGTTGCTGACGTTGTCCGCCGCGTCCTCAAGGTTGTCGGCGACGCTCTCGGCGTTCGCCTCGATGTTGTCGGCGGCGTGCTCGCGCGGGCTGGAGTTGCAGGCGGTCAGCGAGGCGAGGCCCGCCGCCAGCGCGAGAACGAGTGTCTTCTTCATCTTCCAGTATCCCTGTTGCGGCGGCTCGTTGGCCGGCGGCGCCCACTAACCCCGGAAATCGCCTGAGACGCAAGGTGCTTTGAGTCGCTCGTAGCCGGCAGCAGCAGCTAGAGGTCTGTGCTTTACAGGCTAATGTTGCGTCGCTCCATTTCCACCCACGCGATCTCTCCCAGAGCGCCGCGCGGCTCTGTTTGGAAGATGTCGCCCAGGTCGAGCAGGTCGTCGTCGCTAAGAGCGGATATCGCAAGCTCGATGTCGGCGAGGCGGCGCACGGCTTCCTCGTTGCGGCGAGCCAGCCGCTTCATCTGTAGTCGGAGCATGACGGCACCCTAGCAGGAACGAGCTAGCGGAAGGTGCAAAATGTGGCTGCCTTCCGCCTCGTCACTTGTGTCCGTGACGGCACGCGAACTTACACCGGCAAGTGTGGTTCTGAGTGAGAAGCGGAATGGCTGCTTTGGAGTAGCCGCACGGGTTGATGCCCGTTCGTTCATCTAGCGATTCAGATTGACGCCTCCATTGGGCGGGGCAACGCACTTAATCGCAACCGCAAACCTCGCCGCGTCATGCAGGCTGCCCAGGTAGAGATCGTCCCGCCAAGACCCGATCGCGCATCGCGGGCCAGTCGTCGCCAAACTGCTCTTCCCCTTCATCAATCTTCACGACCTGATCGTCCTTGAAGCTATCGCCGAGAACGACGTCCTCATACTGCGAGGTCCGATCCTCCATGATGTTGTAGAATGAGCGGGCCGCGCCTCGACCGTTGGCGGACGCCGTAGGCATAATAACGGCGAGTCGGTTCGAACGCAGACGAACAAGACTACCCACCGGATATACGCCGATGCCGCGCATGAATTTGAGCAGCAAATTTTGGTCGATCATGTCCGGAAGGGAGGCCATCTCTACGATGGCGTCGGCAGGCGACTTGCCCTTCTTGTAAGGACGGTTCGAAGTCATCGCGTCGTATACGTCGCAGATCACGGCGATGCGGGCGGCGGTTGTGATCTGGTCGGCATGCAGGCCGAAGGGATAGCCCGTCCCATCGAGCCGCTCGTGATGATGTAGACAAACGTCCAACGCGACGGACGGAACCTGCGGATCCGACGCTAGCAACCGGTGCCCCATCTCGGGATGCTGACGGATCAAAGCGCGCTCGCCTTCATCGAGCGGCCCTGCCTTGCCGAGGATAGAAGTAGCAATCGAGAGCTTACCGATATCGTGGAGCATTCCAGCTATACCAAGTTCGGCGACCTCGTCCGGCGTTGCGTTGTTGGCGCGCCCAAGCGTGATCATCAACGCACAGACAGCGATTGAATGCGTGTACGTGTAGCCGTCCTTCTCCTTCAGGCGGGTCACGCTGGCGAAGGCGGCGCCGTTATGCTCAAGCGCATCAGCAATGTCCTTCACCACCGCGGCGATCTGGGGCATCACCACCGGGTGGCCACGGCGACAATCATCGAACACTTCGCCGATGATCTTTGCGGACCTCTTGACCACCGCGGACGCGCGCTTCCTGTCCGCCTGGTCAAAGGCGGGCGGCGTCGGGAGTCTTCTTGGCAATCGCGGGGCGCTTGATTTTTTTACTTGCAGCAAAGCGGCAGGTCGCCCCGCCGGAGTCTTCGGTCGAACTGCAGTGCTGCTTTCGTGTGGCAGATCGTTCGTCAGGGGCTTCGGACCTCTGCGCGCATCAATGAACAGATTGGTCCCGCCATTCCTTACCCGTTCGAGATCGGCCATAGATTTGATAACAAAACGCTCACGCCAGAAGGGGTGGGACAGCCAGCCGTCCTCCAGCCCTTCGACAATCATTCCAAGTCTCGCCTGTTTCGGTGTTATGCGGATCAGCAACTTCCAAACTCCGGGACAAGGGCCGCCATGCCGTCTTGACGGCAACGGAGCGCCGCTCGCCTAAATGATGCTGGATTGAGTCCGTCCGTCATTGCACGGTAGCCGAACAAGCAGCTTTCAATATTGCGCATGTTAACGCGTCTCGGAGACGGCGGCGACGACGCGGTTGCGGCCGCCTCGCTTGGCTTCGTAGAGCATTCGGTCGGCAGCCTCGATAGCCACATCCTCCTTCGTGCCCTCAAATGCCGCCACGCCGATTGAGATGGTGACGGAGCCGATGAACTCATCAGTCTGGCGATCGCGGAATGTGCGGTCTTCCAGGTTCGATCGAGCGCGTTCGAGAATTGCAACCGCCTTTGCGACACTCACGCCGTCGAAAAACACAAGAAATTCCTCGCCGCCCCATCGTGCCAGGGTGTGAGAGCCGAGACTCTGCGACAGGCAATCCCCTACGGCTTTCAGGACACGGTCGCCGACGCCGTGTCCGAAGGTGTCGTTCACCTGCTTGAAGTGATCGACATCGCAAAGCGCGACGCTGCTGTTTCGTGACGATCGGCGAGCCGACATCTCCCTCCGGGCGCCGCGGCGATTGAGAAGGCCTGTCAGCGCGTCGCGATGAGCGTCGTCCCGTGAGATCTCTACCTGCTGGCGCAATTCCTCGATCTCGCTGGAGGCGGCATTCAACTGAGCTTGAATATCTTGAGTGCGCTGAACCATCGCCTTCACGATCTGCTCGACCGAATTCGGGCCACCGGAAAGCTGGAATAGGCCGGCGGACAGGTCGCGCCCGAAGTCGGAGGACCGGCTGGCAGCATGTGCTGCGATGTCCGCCAGCCTGAGAGTCTGATGGCGAAGAGCGTCATGGCTCGGTTCAGTGGCAGCATTCCCACCGTTCGGCTTGGCAGCTTGGGTCGCAGTGATGAAATCAACGTCCGCCTGAAGGAGGCGACGGCCTTCCATAAGGATCGCATCGACCGCCATCGCAGCGACGCTGTGCCGATCTGTTTTGCATCGCCACGCCAGCGCAAAATTGACCGGACTATGATCGAGTCTCTGCTCGGACAGGAACCGCAACGCCTCATATCCGGGTCCCGTTGCGGCTTCGGCGAGCGAGCTAGCGGGGGGAATGGAATTTGTTCTTACGACCATAGCGACAACTCGATGACTTAGGCGAAATCGTAAGCTCGACTGGTGAATGAAATGTGTAAGCGTGGCGGGTAGACCGCCTTGCTATTTCGGCCTGCTCTTCTGGTAGGCGACCTTGCCGGCATGACGGCGGATGGCGATGGCGGCGACCGCGTGCCTGGTGAAGCGTTCGTCGATGTCGTCGGGGTTATAAGGGCCGCCATACCAGTCGCGCAGGCGGTCGTGTTCCTCATGGGTGGGGTCGCCCATGGCCTTCAGGAACATCTCGTATCCGGGCAAGCCACCGACATCCTCGGGCGGGCAGCGCCGTTCGCCGGCGACGAAGCGTGGGTATTTGACGTCCGGCTCGCCTGGACCAACCGTTTCGATGGTGATGGTGTGCCGCCAGTCGTCGCCCATGTCGTAGGTGTAGGCGAGTTCTCGCACGCCCCGGTCGACGAGGGCGGCGAGCTTCACGTTCTTGGCGGCGGCCATGCCGCTGTCGGGCCACATCGGGTCCGGCACGCCGTAGCGTCGGTCGCCGGCCTCGAAGTGCCAGAGATGATAGTTCTCCCAGCCCATCGCAGCCTGGACGACGTCGTGGAGCATCTTGAGGCTGGCGGTGACCGGCATGTCGACCCGGCGCCAGATGGCGGGGTCGATGTCGTTGAGGACGATATGCAGGCGAGCGACGGTTTCGGCAGTCATGCCGCCAATCTGACAGGTTCGCGAGACCAGTTCCACGGCATGAGCTCATCCCATCGGCTTGCGGGCCAGTCGTCGGCGACCTTGGCGATGACGTCGGCGATATAGGCTTGCGGGTCGACGCCGTTGGCCTTGCAGGTCTGGATGACGGTGTAGATCGCGGCAGCTCGTTCACCGCCTGCTTTTGAGCCGGCGAACAACCAGTTGCGGCGACCGACAGCGACGCCGCGCAGGGCCCGCTCCGCGATGTTGTTGTCGATCTCCAGACGCCCGTCACCCAGGAAGCGGCACAGCGCCGGCCAGCGTTTGGTGCCATAGGCGATGGCTTTGGCCATGTCGGACTTGGGCGACAGGCGGCGAAGGGCAGCGTCGAGCACCTCGCGCAAGGCGTCGACCAGCGACTGGCTTCGTTCCTGTCGCGCTCGACGGCGTACATCCGGCGGCTGACCACGCACCTCCGCCTCGACGGCATAGAGCGCGCCGATGCGCTCCAGGATATCGGTGGTCAGCGGCGTGGAGAGGCGCTCGTGCAGGTCGAACACCTTGCGCCGGAAGTGTGCCCAGCATGCCACCTCGGTCGCGCCGCCCCGGTAAAGGCCGTCATACCCGGCATAGGCGTCAGCCTGGAGAAAGCCGCGGAAGCCGGCGAGATGCGACAGCGGGTGTGCAGCGGTGCGGTCGGGCGTGAAGCGATACCATGTCGCGCGCAGCGCCGTGCTGCCCGACGCCCGGTCGTCGGTTGCGTAAACCCATAGTCGCCCGGTCGCAGTCTTGCCCCGGCCGGGATCGAGCACCGGCACCGGCGTGTCATCGGCGTGGATCTTGTCGGCCTTGAGCACCGCATCGCGGATGCGGCTGACCACCGGGTCGAGCAGCGCTGCGGCTTGCCCACTCCAGCCCGCGAGCGTCGAGCGGTCGATGTCGAGACCCTGCGCAGCCATCATCTCGGCCTGGCGGTACAGCGGCAGGTGGTGGTCGAACTTGGCGACGACGACGTGCGCCAGCGTCGCGAAGGTCGCCTTGCCCCGCGCCACGGCGCTGACCGGCGCGGGTGCCTGGACGATTTTCTCGCAGGCCCGGCAGCTGTATTTGGGACGGACGTTGCGCACGACCCGCCAGCGCACCGGCACGATGTCGAGCATCTCGTGCGCGTCCATGCCCAGCCGGCGCAGCGCACCGCCGCAGTCCGGGCAGGTGCAGACGCCGGACGCGGGCTCGTGGATGATCTCCTCACGCGGCAGGTGACCGGGCAGGCTGCGGACCGGCGCCGGTCGGGGCATCATGTCGGGCGCGGCGGTCTCAACTGCGGAAACATCCCGCTCCGTTTCCAGCTCTTCCAGCGCCAGTTCGAGCTGCTCGATCTCGCGACCGAGCTTCTCCGACGAGGCGCCGAACTGCATCCGCCGCAACCGGGCGATCTGCCCGCGCAACGTGTCGATGAGCAGGTCGCGGGCGGCGAGCGCGGCATTGGCCCGGGCGAGCGAAGCCTCCAGCGCGGCGATCCGCGCGGTCGCATCAGCAGGGGAAACGGGCGCTTCCGACACGCAGAATTCATAGCAGATCGCACTCTCTCGGGCGAGCAGAACTCATGCAAAACCGCCGTTTTCAGCCCGCCAGCGCCGGCACGAACGTGCGCTCGGGCCGGCGCCAGTCGATGCCCTCCAGCAGCATCGACAGCTGCGCCGGCGTCAGTGTCACCGTGCCCGTGGCCGTCACCGGCCAGACGAAGCGGCCGCGGTCGAGCCGCTTGGAGAACAGGCACAAACCCTGGCCGTCGAACCACAGCAGCTTGACCAGATGGCCGCGCTTGCCGCGGAATGCGAACAGCGCACCGGAATGCGGGTTCTCCGTCAGCACCTGCTGGACCAGCACCGCCAGCCCGTCGAACCCCTTGCGCATGTCGGTCACGCCGCAGGCCAGGAACACCCGCGTCGGCAACGGCGCCGGGCTCACCTCAGCACCGACAGCACCCGCGCCAGGGCGCCGGCATCCACCGCGCCGTCCACGCTCACCCGCACGCCGCCCGGCAACTCGATGCAGATGAGGCCCGGCGCGGACGTCGCCGGCTGTGGCACAGGAGCGGCGACCTCGGCCACACGCACCTCGGCGAAGGTCGGCAGCGCGGGCGCGACCCCGCTCAGCTTGCCCAATCGCGCCTGCTTGCGCCACGTGTAGATCAGGCCGCTCGACACCTCGCGCCGCGCGATGACATCACGGACCCGCACGCCCGGCCGGAACGCCTCGGCCAGTATCTCCAGCTTCTCCGCGTCCGCCCAGCTCCGTCGGCCCGATACCCGGCCGACCACCTCCACACGACCAGTCGTACGAGCGCTCGTATGACCAGTCTCAGAACCGAAAACTTCCCGCACCGCCCGCGCCCTCGTCAAAGACGATAAGCATCCCGGCTACGGCCAAACGGGCAAGGCGGCCCTCAGGCCACGCTTACGACCTAAGCCAGCTGCGCGAAGATGTGGACGACTTCGAGGCACCAATACGCCGCCATCAGCGGGCAACGATGCTCCCGAGCACGAGGTCGAGATGCGCCTCGACCATCCGGTCGAGATCCATCGGCTCGACCGGCTCGAATACGAGCTTCCACACCGCCGCCAGGATCGCCGGGCCCATCAGCACCTCGGGATAGCGGGTCGCGGGGCTGTCGCGGAACTCGCCGCTGGCAATGCCGCGGCGCAGGATTTCGCCCGCGATCGCCTTGCCCCGGCTGATCGCCTCCCGGTGGTAGAAGCTCACAAGGTCGGGAAAGCGCTTCGCCTCCGCCACCAGCAGGCGCAGGATTTCGCGTCGCTCGGTCGCGACCATCTGCACGTACATCGTGCGGATCATCAGCTCGACCAGCGCGCGGCAACTCATGTCGGGAAGCGCCATCGCGCCCGTCATCCGCTCGAGCACCGGGGAGAAGGCATCGCGGACGACCGCCTCGAACAATTCCTCCTTGGTCGAGAAATAGAGGTAGATCGTTCCCTTCGCGATGCCCGCCCGCTCCGCCACGTCGTCGAGGCGGGCGGCAGCGAAGCCTCGTTCGGAGAATACCGAAAGCGCGGCCGCCAGAATCTCGCTCGGACGCGCTTCCTTTCGTCGCCGGCGGGGCGAGGGGTCGGCTGGCTTGGTCATCCTCGATTTCTGACTTGCCAGTCAGCAAGAGGCAAGTCTAGATAATGACCGACGGGTCAGTCAGGGGCGAGTCGATGCCGGGTGAGAGGCGGGTGGTGGTCGTGGCGTTGGGGTTGGTCGTCGCGGTGGCGATCGCGGCCTGGTTGCTGACGCGGGGGGGCGGGGACAAGCCGCTCACCCTCTACGGCAACATCGACATCCGCGAGGTCGACCTGTCCTTCCGCGTCGAAGGCAAGGTCGCCGACGTGCTCGTCGACGAGGGCGATGCCGTGCGCGCCGGACAGGTCGTCGCGATGCTTGATGCCGAGCCGCTGCGCACCGACCTTGCCGAAGCCGAGGCGACGATCGCCGCGCAGCGCTCGCAGCTCGACCTGTTGCGCGCGGGCAACCGGCGCGAGGACATCGCGCAGGCCGCAGCGGCGGTGGCCGAGCGGCGCGCGGCGCTCGCCAACACACAGGGCGACGTCGATCGGCTGTCGAGCCTGCGCGGCACCGGCGCCATCGCCGACCGGCGGATCGAGGATGCGATCAACCAGCGGGACGAGGCTGCCGCGCGGTTGCACGCCGCAGAGCAGGCGCTCGCCGAGCAGCGGGCGGGCACCCGGCCGCAGGAGATCGCGCAGGCGGCAAGCAACGTCGATCGCGCGCGCGCCGCCGCCGACCGCATCCGGCTGCGTGTCAACGACACCGTGCTCCGCGCGCCCTCCGACGGCACGATCCTTACCCGGGCGGTCGAGAAGGGTGCCAATGTAGCCGCCGGATCGACCGCCTTTACCGAGGCGCTGGCGCGGCCCGTCTGGGCGCGCGTGTTCGTCGATGCGCCCAATCTGGGTCTCGTCGCGCCGGGCACGATCGTCCGCATCACCACCGACGCGGCGCCGGGCAAGAACTATCGCGGGCGCATCGGCTATGTCTCCCCTACCGCCGAGTTCACGCCCAAGTCGGTCGAGACCGAGGCATTGCGCACCGCCCTCGTCTATCGCGCGCGCGTCGTCGTCCTCGATCCCGATGCGCGGCTGCGACAGGGCATGCCGATCACCGTCACGCTCGCCAGCGGCGCCCGCGCGGTCGAGGATTGAGATGGCCGGCGACGCGCCCGCCATCCGCTTCGGCGGGCTGGTCCGCAGCTTCGGTACGGGCGACGCGCGCGTCGTCGCGATCGACGACCTCACCGCCACGATCCGCGCCGGGGTGATCACCGGGCTGGTCGGCCCCGATGGCGCGGGCAAGACGACGCTGATCCGCATGATCGCCGGGCTGCTCGCGCCCACCGGCGGCAGCCTGCGGGTCGCCGGGCTGGACCCGGCGAGCGACGGCGACGCGCTGCGGCAACAGCTCGGCTACATGCCGCAGCGGTTCGGGCTGTACGAGGACCTGACCGTCCTCGAGAACCTCTCGCTCTACGCCGAGCTGCGCGGCGTCGATCGTGCGGCACGGGGCGACATGTTCGCGCGGATGCTCGACTTCACCGACCTCCGCCGCTTCACCGATCGCCGCGCGGGCAAATTGTCGGGCGGCATGAAGCAGAAGCTCGGGCTCGCCTGCACGCTGCTGGGCGATCCGCCGATCCTGCTGCTCGACGAGCCCTCGGTCGGCGTCGATCCGATCTCGCGCCGGGAACTGTGGAAGATGGTCGGCGACCTTGCCGGCGCGGGCAAGACGATCCTCTGGTCCACCGCCTATCTGGACGAGGCAGAGCGCTGCCCCGAGGTGATCCTGCTCGATCGCGGCAAGCCGCTCTATTGCGGCAGCCCCGACGATCTCGCCGGGCGGGTGGAGGGTCGCAGCTGCCTGATCCGCGGCATCGACGGCAATCGCCGCCGGGTGCTAAAGCACGCGCTCCAGTCCGACCGGGTCGAGGACGGCGTGATCCAGGGCCGGTCGGTGCGCGTCGTCCTCAAGGACAAGGACCGCCCGCTGGACCTCGCCGCAGTCGATGCGGGACCGGACGCGCGCCTCGATCCGGTGACGCCGCGGCTCGAGGATGCTGTCATCGACCTGCTGGGCGGCGGGCCGGGCGGCGTGTCGGTGGTCGCGAAGCTCCTGAAGGACGATCAGGAACGCCGCGGCGACGCGGCCGGCGAGGTGGTGATCGAGGCGAAGCACCTCACCAAGCGCTTCGGTGACTTTGCCGCGACCGACGATGTCAGCTTCGAGGTCCGGCGCGGCGAGATCTACGGCCTGCTCGGCCCCAATGGTGCGGGCAAGTCGACGACGTTCAAGATGCTCTGCGGCCTGCTCGTCCCCACGGCTGGCGAGGCAAAGGTGCTGGGCTACAGCCTCAAGCGCTCGCCGGGCGAAGCGCGCCAGCGGCTGGGCTATATGGCGCAGAAATTCTCGCTCTACGGCACGCTGTCGGTGCGCCAGAACATGGCCTTCTTCGCTGGCGTCTATGGCCTCGAGGGCAGGCACAAGCGCGAGCGGATCGACGCGATGATCGACGCCTTCGCGCTCCAGCCCTATCTCAGCCTGTCGCCCGACGCGCTGCCGCTCGGCTTCAAGCAGCGGCTCGCGCTGGCGTGCGCGATCATGCACGACCCCGCGGTGCTGTTCCTCGACGAGCCGACCTCGGGCGTCGATCCGCTCACAAGGCGCGAGTTCTGGACGCATATCAACGGCGTGGTCGAGAAGGGCGTGACCGTGATGGTCACGACCCACTTCATGGACGAGGCCGAATATTGCGACCGCATCGGCCTGGTCTATCGCGGCAAGCTCATTGCCAGCGGCCCGCCCGACGATCTGCGCGCAGAGGCCGCGACCGGCGAGAATGGCGATCCGTCGATGGAGGACGCCTTCATCGAACTGGTGGAGCGCGTCGATCGCGAGCATCAGAGGGCAGCCGCATGAGCCTCGCCTCGCGCCGCCTGTTCGCGCTGGTGCGCAAGGAAACGATTCAGACGCGGCGCGATCCGTCCAGCCTGCTGATCGCCGGGCTGATGCCGCTCTTGATGCTGTTCCTGTTCGGCTATGGCCTCAACCTCGACACCGGCACGACGCGGATCGCGATGGTGGTCGAGGACAGCGGGGCGGCGGCGCAGGACGTGGTCGCGGCGATCGCCGGGTCGCCCTACCTGCGCATCACCTATTTGGGCGACCGTGGCGGCGCGGCGCGATTGCTCGACCGGGGCGAGATCGGCGGGTTCGTGGTGGTGCCGGGCGGCTTTTCGCGCGCGGTGGTGCGCGGCGGCAGCAGCGATATTCAGGCGGTGACCGACGGCACCGACCCCAACACCGCCGCCTTCGTCAGCCGCTATGTCGCGGGCGCCGTCGCCGTCTGGCGCGCGCAGCGGACCCGAGGCGCGGGCGCGTCCGCGGATGCCGCGATCGCGACCGAGCCTCGTTTCTGGTTCAACCCCGCGACGATCAGCCGCAACACGCTGGTGCCCGGGTCGATCGCGGTGGTGATGACCGTGGTCGGCGCACTGCTTACCTCGCTCGTCGTCGCGCGCGAATGGGAACGCGGGACGATGGAGGCGCTGCTCTCCACCCCCGTCACCCGCGCCGAGCTGCTGCTCACCAAGATCATCCCCTATTTCGGGCTCGGAATGGTCTCGATGGCGATCTGTATAGTGCTGTCGACGCTGGTGCTGGGGGTGCCGTTCCGCGGCTCGCTCGCCCTGCTGTTCCTCGCGACCGCTCTGTTCCTCGGCACTGCGCTTGGCCTTGGCCTCCTCCTCTCGACCGTGATCCGCAGCCAGTTCAACGCGGCACAGGCGGCGCTCAACGCGGCGTTCCTGCCCGTCATGATGCTGTCGGGCTTCGTCTACGAGATCGGCAGCATGCCGCAGCCGGTGCAGGTCGTCGCGTCGATCCTGCCGGGGCGTTACTTCGTCACCATCCTCCAGACGCTGTTCCAGTCGGACGCGGCGGGCCGCCTCTACTGGCTCAATGCGATGGCGCTCGCGCTGATCGCCACGATCTTCCTTACACTGACCGCGCTCAAGACCAAGCGGACACTAGATTGATGTGGAACCGGCTGCGCACCCTGATCCTCAAGGAATTGCAGGCGATCCTGCGCGACCCTGCGGCACTCCGCCTACTCATCATGCCGGTGATCCTGCAGAGTGTGCTGTTCCCCTTCGCCGCGACGCTCGACGTGCGCAATGCAGCGGTCGCAGTGCTCAACGAGGATCACGGCTCTGCCTCGACCGAGATCGTCCAGCGCATCGCCGCCGCCGACGCCTTCGGCACCCTGCGCCCGGTGACGAGCGAGCGCGAGCTGCGCACGCTGATCGACCGGCAACAGGTGCTGCTCGGCCTGCGCTTCCAGCCCGATTTCTCGCGCGACGTCGCCCGCGGCAATAGCGGATCGGTCCAGGTGATCGGCGACGGCCGGCGATCGAACAGCGCCCAGCTCGCCCAAGGCTATATCGACCAGATCGTGCAGGGCTATGCCGCCGAGCGCGGTGCGCGGGGTCCCTCGGTCGGGCGGGCACAGGTGGTCACGCGCAACTGGTACAATCCCAACCTCGAGGGGCGCTGGGCGATCGTCACCAGCATGGTCGCGGTCATGACGACGCTCGGCGCGCTGATCACCACCGCGCTGTCGGTCGCGCGCGAGCGCGAACAGGGGACGCTCGACCAGGTGCTCGTCTCGCCGCTGTCGCCCGCGCTCATCATGGTCGGCAAGACAATCCCCGCGGTCATGATCGCCATCGTTCAGGCGACCGCGATCACGCTGATCGCCATCTTCGCATTCGGCGTGCCGTTCACCGGATCGGTGCTGACGCTCTATGCCGGGATGCTGCTCTACGCCGTCGCGCTGTGTGGCTTCGGCCTGTTCATCTCGGCCATCTCGGCGACGCAGCAGCAGGCGTTCCTCGGCGTCTTCACCTTCATGATGCCCGCGATCCTCCTGTCGGGGTTCATCGCGCCAGTCGCGAACATGCCCGTCTGGCTGCAATGGGTCAGCTGGATCGATCCGCTCCGCCACTTCATCGTCATCGTGAAGGGGGTGTTCCTGAAGGGCAGCAGCCTCGCCGACCTTACCCCCAGCCTGTGGCCGATCGCGCTGATCGCCGTGCTGACGCTGACCGCCGCCTATGTCATCTTCCGAAAGGGAACCGCGTGAGGAGCCTCTCGTCCGCCTTGCTGCCGGTCGCGCTCGCGGCCTGTACCGTCGGGCCGGATTATCGCCCGACGGCGGCGGCGATCCCGCCCGCCTTCCGCGAAACGGCGCAGGCCGCGGCCCCGGCGCTCGACCGGTGGTGGGAGGGCTATGGCGACCCGGTCCTCGTCACGCTCGTCGATCGCGCGCTTGCCGCCAATCCCGACATCGCCATCGCCGAGGCGCGCATCGCACAGGCGCGTGCCCGGGCCGACGAGGCGACGGGCGGCCGGCTGCCGCAACTCTCGGCTCAGGGTGCAGCAACGCTCCGCCGCCTCAGCCGCAATGGCGAGCAGCTGGCGAACATTCCGACCGACCTCGTCTCGCCCGACCTCGACTACACCGTCTATCGCGCCGGCTTCGACGCGAGCTGGGAACTCGACCTGTTCGGCCGCAACCGCCGTCAGGTCGAGGCGGCCGCGGCACGCTACGGCTCGGCGGCGGAAGCGCGCAACGACACGCTCGTCCGCGTCGCCGGCGACGTCGCCCGCGCCTATGCCGACTACCGCGCCGCCGAGCGCCGGATCGAGGTCGCGACCGAGGCACTGGCCGCCGCGCGCCAGACCGCCGGGCTGACCGCACGCCTCGCCGACGCCGGGGAGGAAGCGCGCTCGGAAGCCGAGCGCGCCGCGAGCCTGGCCGAGGAGAGCGCCGCCGCCCTACCCCCGCTTCGTGCCGAGGCAGCGAGCTCGCTCTATCGCCTTGACGTGCTGCTCGGCGCCCAGCCGGGGACCGCGGCCGAGCTGGTGCGCGCCGCGCCGCAATCCGGCCTCACCGCGCCGGTGGTCCCGGCAGGCCTCCCCTCCGACCTGTTGCGCCGCCGCCCCGACATCCGCCGCGCCGAGCGCGAGCTTGCCGCCGCCACCGCCGATATCGGTATAGCGGTCGCCGATCTCTACCCCCGCTTCTCGCTGACCGGCAGCCTCGGGTTGGAGGCGCTGAGCCTGGGCAGCCTCGCCGAGAGCGCAAGCCGCTACGGCTCGCTGGTGCCGGGCTTCTCGCTGCCAATCTTCGACGGCGGCCGTCGGCGGGCGGTCGTTCGCCGACAGGAAGCGATGCGTGACGAGGCGCTCGCGGCCTACAACGCCGCGGTTATCCGCGCGCTGTCCGATGTCGAGACCGCTTTCCTGCGCCTTCGCGAGGACCGCAACCGCGCCGCCACGCTCGAACGCGCGCGCATCCGCCTTGCCACCACGCTCGACCTCACCCGCCGCCGCTACCGCGCGGGCGAGGCGAGCCTGACCGAGGTGCTCGACGTCCAGCGCCAAGTCTCGGCGCTCGACGACCGGATTGCCCAGGCCCAGGCGGCGGTGATCACGAATGCGATCAGCGTGGAGAAGGCGCTCGGCGGCGGGTGGCAGTCGCGGGTGTGAAGCCTGCAGTCGTTGCGGAATGCGATCACGAAGCGGGCGGATCAACTCTGTCCCAATGACGGCTCCCAGTGACTGGCCCAGTCCGAGTCCGCTTCAATGATCGCTATCGGGGCTTGGGCCGGGATGGACGATCGGCCAGAGTTGGGGCGCCGGTAGCGCTCTGTGAGCATCCGCACCTGGTTCTTCAACGCCGGCCGATTATCGCTCGCACGCGTTCGCCTTCGATTACGAACGAGGCCGCACCGAGCACCACCCGCGTGCCGGGCGGCGGCCCTTGGATCAGCTCTACATAGCCCTCGCCGCGCGCTCCGGTCCTGACCGGCACCTGCCTCACTCGCTCGCCACGCCCGAGAACGACGATGCGCGGCCCGTCCGCCGAAAAAACGATGGCGGACTCGGGCACCGCTGGAACGGCGCGGCCGGTGGCGTTGAAAGTCGCGGTCGCGAATCCGCCAGCGCGGATGTCGCGCCGCACCGGCAGGCGGACGTATACGAGCCCGAGCCGGCTCTCGGCGGTGACCTGCGGTCCCACGATGCGCACCGTCCCCGGGACCTCCGTTCCGTCGGCGAGCCGCACGCGGACAGCTTGGCCCGGCTGGGTCGCGCGCAGGTCCGGCTCGGCGAGCTCGGCCTGGAGCTCGACCAGCCCGTCCCGCGCGATTGTGAAGAACGGTGTCGCGCCGCCGCCCGTCACGTCGCCGGGTCGCACGCCACGCGTGAGCACCACGCCGCCGACCGGCGCCGTGATGGCGAGGCGCGAGCGACGGGTGAGCGCGTCGCGGAGTTGCGCCTGGGCGGAGCGCACCTGCGCCGCCGCCGCGGCGGCGTCCGTGTTGCGCTGGATGATCTGCTCGTCGGCGACCACACCCGAGCCTTCCAGACCCGCCACGCGGCGCGCCTGATCGGCCGCCCGGCGCTGCTGGGCGAGCGCCTGCGCGACCGCCGCGCGCTGCTGGGCGATCTGCGCCTCGAGCAGCGCCGGGTCGAGCTGCACCAGCGTCTGGCCGCGCCGCACCGTGTCGCCGACGTCGGCAAGGACCCGGAGCACGCGATACCCTGAAAGTTCCGAGCCGGCCGCCGCCTCCTCGCGCGGGCGGAGTGTGCCCGACGCGCCGATGGTGCGCCCGAGCGGGCGGAGCTCGACAGCGGCGACGCGAACGGCGCGGGGCGTCGGCGCGGCTGCCTGCTCGGGCTTCTTTTCCGAGCAGGAAACGAGGACGAGGGCTGCGACGAGGAGGGCGGCACGCATCAGTTGTCGGTCCTGCGAGAGGGAGGGGGATCGACGGGAGACCAGCCGCCGCCGAGCGCCTTGAAGAGCTGCACCGAGCGAGAGAGCGCGTCGATCCGGGCGTTCGAGGTCTGGCTGCGTGCGGCTCGCCATGTCGCCTCCGCGTCGAGCAGCCCTGAAGGTCGGTCAGCCCGCGGCGGTATTGAATGAGCGTTGCGTCGTAGGAGGCGCGGGCGCGTGTCTCGCCCTGCGAAAGCACCTCGACGCGGCGCCTGTCGGCGGCGAGCTGCGCGATAGCTTGGTCGGTCTCCGAGAAGGCGCGCTGGACGCTGCGTTCGAAGGCGAGCACCGCCTGCTCGGTCCGGGCTTCCTGAATCCGGACCTCCGTCGCGAGCCGTGCACGATCGAGCAAGGGCACGAGCAGGCTCGCGCCCAGTGACCAGAAGCCCGTGGTCGATTCGAACACGCCGCGCTGCGCGTTCAGCCCGGCGCTGGGCGTCAGCGTGATGGTAGGCAGCTGCGCCAGTTCGGCAGTGCGGAGCCGCCCGATCGCGCTCTCCAACCGCGCACGCGCCTCGAGCACGTCGGGGCGGCGCGTGAGAAGATCGGCGGGCAGTCCGGCGGGAACGGCGGGTGGCGTGGCGAGCGCGCCATGGATGGGAACGCTCTCCAGCCGGTCGCCGGCGCGACCGAGTAGGGCGAGGAGGCTCCGCCGCGCAGCGAAGAGCTGCGCCTCTTGAAGCGCTAGCTGGCCCTGCGCGGTAGCAAGGTCGGTGTCGATCCGGTTGACGTCGGCGCGCGGCGCGAGGCCCGCACCCCCGCCTTGGTCGCGCAGTAGACCGGGGAGGACCGCTTCGGAGCGATCGCCAGGCCGCTCGTGACGTTCCCGATCGCCGCCCGCGGTTGCTTGGCGAGGTGCGGCAGCAGCCCGGCGCACAGCGCGACCACCGCGTCGAGGTTCACCGCCGTCTCGCGGCGCAGGTCTGCGCGCCGGCTCCAGGCCGAGCCGTCGGGGAAGTTCGCCTCGATCTGAATGCCCGCGTTGTTGATGACGATCGACAGCTCGGGGAACCGTCGGGGCAAATCGGCGATGGCGGCGTGGAGCTTGTGCCGGTCGGACAAGTCCACCGGCCATGCGTGTACCTTGCCGGGCAGCTCGGCGGCGACGAGCTCCAGACGTGCCTGATCCCGTCCCATGGCAACACCTCGGCACCGCGCCGGGCGAGTTCACGTGTCAGTTCGTAACCGATGCCTCGGCCACCACCGGTGACCAGCGCCGTGACGCCTTCCAAATCCATCGCTTGACCTCCGTCGAAATGCGGCGCCCGAACCGCGCCCTCATCCCTGGGTAGCCCGAAGCCGGCGTTGGGCTATTATCCATGGATAATGGCCGAGGGCTCCAGAATATTGGGTGAGGCGCTGCGCGCGCTTGCCGGCGGGCCGCTGCCCGAACTTGAGGCCATCGAGGGTCGGCTGGTCACGCTGGACCTACCCCGCGGCGGCACGCTGTTTCGCCAGGGCGAGCCCGAGGGATCGGTCTGGTTCGTCGCCTCCGGGCTCGTCAAGCTGAGCTACGAGGACGCGGCGGGACGGGTGCTGACCAAGTCGATCGTGGAGGAAGGAGGTCTCTTCGCCAGCATCGCCGCGGTCGCCGGCGGGGAGGCTAGCTTCACCGCCGCCGCGCTCACGCCGCTCCGCGTCGAGCGCAGCGCATGGACCGCGCTGGAGGCGCTGGCGGCCCGCCATCACCCTTGGGAGACGGCCCTTCGTACGATGCTGATGCAGTATGCGCGGCAAAAGGAGGTCCGGGAGCACGAGGTGCTCACCCTGTCGGCGACGGAGCGTTGGCTGCGGCTCCTCGAGCGGCGGCCTGCGGTCTGCGCCAGGCTTCCCCAGACGGAGCTCGCCGCATTGATCGGGATCACGCCGGTCGCGCTGAGTCGTATCAAGGCTCGCCTCGGCCGGAGCAGCCGCGGATCGGGAACGAACGCCGGTGCTTCGCCCCAGCCGCGCCGCGCTCCGGCGTCCGGTGCCGCGCGAGGTCCTTGACGGCAATCAGGTCCGCATGGCGTCATCGCGGATGAGTTCGGACGCGCGTTCGCCGATCATCATCGACGCCGCGTTCGTGTTCCCCGAGACGATCCGCGGCATGATCGATGCGTCCGCGATGCGAAGTCCTTCGACGCCGCGAACCTTGAGCCTCGCGTCGACCACGGACTCCGGATCGCCGCCCATCCGGCAGCTGCCGACCGGATGGTAGACGCTGCCGCCGCTGCGACAGGCCCAGTCCAGGACCTCGTCGGGCGATGTGACCTCGCTGCCGGGGAAGCTCTCGGACGCGATCAGGTCGACCAGCGGCGGCTGCGCCGCGATGCGCCGCGCCCAGGTGCAGATGATGACCGCCATCGCCTGATCGCGTTCGGCCGACAGGTAGTTCGGCCGGATGACGGGCGTGTCGCGGGGCTCGGCGCTACGGAGCGAAATGGCCCCCCGGCTCTCCGGGCGCAGCTGGCAGCCGGTCAGGGTCAACCCAGGTCGCTCGTCGAGCCTGACACCGACGGGTCGGCCGTCCTCCCCCCGCGCCAGCGAGCCCGGCAGGCCGTGGAACTGCACGTCCGGCAAATCGATGGCCGGATCCGATCTGAGGAAGACCGCGACATCGGCCGCCGCCGAGGCGAGCAGGCCGGTGCGACCGAACGCATATCGGAGCAGCTCGCGAACGGGACGCTTCGCGGCGGTGTTGATCGAGGGCACCCCCGGCCTGAGGACGAACTCGTTGTAGAGCGTGTAATGGTCCTGCAGGTTTCGGCCCACTTCGGCGGCATTCCGCACGACATCTATTCCCAGCGCGCGAAGGTCGTCGGCCGGGCCGATGCCGGACAGCAGGAGGAGTTGCGGCGAGTTCACCGCGCCCGCTGACAGGACCACCTCCCGCCGCGCGCGAACGACCTCGACCCGGTCGCCCCGGTCGATCTCAGCGCCGACGGCCCGGCGTCCCTCGAACAGGATCCGTCGCACCGCGCTCCCGCTGACCACGCGGAGGTTGGACCGCTTCGTGACGGGGTGAAGATAGGCGGACGCGGCCGAGTGCCGACGTCCGCGCAGCATGGTGGTCTGGAACCAGCCGGCACCCTCCTGCTTGGAACCGTTGTAGTCGCCTGTGCGCGGAATACCGGCGCGTTCGCACGCCTCGACGAGCGCGATCGACACCGGGTGTCGGTCAGCCGGGTCGCAGATGTGAACCGCTCCGTCGTCTGACGGATCGCTCCGACGGCGCTCGATCCGTCGGAAGCAGGGTTCCACGTCGTCCCAGCTCCACCCCGTGCATCCCAGCTGACGCCAACCGTCATAGTCCTCTCGCTGGCCGCGGACATAGAGCAGGCCGTTGATGGAAGAGCTGCCGCCGAGAACGCGTCCGCGTGGCCAGAAGTGCTCCCGCCCGTGCGTGTGCCGGTCCGGCTCGGTGAGGTACGGCCACGTCACCTTGGGATCGGTCATGGCCCCCGCAAACCCGGCGGGATAGTGCAGGGACAGCGCCGATCCCAGATCGCGAAACCGGTGCCTCGGCCGATCATCTCCGCCCGCCTCCAGAAGGACGACCTGCGCCGCGGGATCGGCGCTCAAGCGGTTGGCCAGCACGCACCCGGCCGAGCCCGCACCGATTATCACATAGTCGGCAACGATCGAGGGTGTGCTCGATGGGGTCATGCTCGTCGTCTCCGCCGGCGCTTTGGGGTTTTTAAGGTTCTTCGGGGCGGCCGGTCGCCAACCGTCCCCGCGCGGGTCCACCCGAGTGCTTTGCTATTTGCTATCCTTCGCGGGCAAGCAGGAGTTCGAGCTTTTCAGCCATCGCGCCGACCGCGTCCCGACGGGCGGCGAGCGCGGCTGCCCGCTCCGCCTCCTCGTTCGGAAGCGCAGGCCCTACTTGGCGCAACCAGTCGAGGCGCGCGCCGTCGAGCCAGCGCTGACGCTCTGGTTCGTCTGCCCACCGACGCTCGTTCCGCGCATCGGCGATCGTCGTGCGCAGGAAGTCGCGGTCGGTGTCGGGGTGCGCGATCGGGCGGCACAGCTCGTTCTTAAGGGCCTCGTCGTCGTACGCCGCTTCGACGTGCGCGACGAACGCCGCGCTGAACACCTGCTGGCATGTGCGCACCGATTGGAGCGTAATGAGACCGTCGGCGAACTGAGCTGCCCCCTTCTGAGTGGTCCATCGACTATGACAGTCTGGACCAAGGAAGGGACGACGAATGCCTGCCAAGAAGCACAAGCCCGAGGAGATCATCGGGAAGCTGCGCGAGGTTGAGATCATGCTGGGCCAGGGCGGCACGACCGCCGAGGCGTGCCGGCGGATCGCGGTCAGCGAGCAGACCTACTACCGCTGGCGCAAGGAATATGGTGGCCTGAAGACCGATCAGGCTCGGCGGATGAAGGATCTGGAAAAGGAAAACCTGCGGCTGCGCCGGGCGATCTCGGACCTGACGCTGGACAAGCTCATCCTGCAGGAGGCAGCCAAGGGAAACTTCTGAGCCCCGCACGGCGTCGGCGCTGCATCGACCAGGTCAGGGAGGTGCTGGATGTATCCGAGCGGCGGGTGTGCCGCGTGCTCGGCCAGCACCGGTCGACGCAGCGCAAGGTGCCGTTCGGGGCAGATGACGAGTTGGCGCTCACCGAGGATATCATCGCCCTTGCCAGGCAGTACGGGCGCTACGGCTATCGCCGGGTGACGGCGCTGCTGCATGCGGCGGGTTGGTCGGTGAACCATAAACGGGTGGAACGGATCTGGCGACGCGAGGGGCTGAAGGTGCCGCAGCGCCAGCCGAAACGAGGCCGGTTATGGCTGAACGATGGCTCGTGCATCCGGTTACGGCCGGAGTATCCGGGGCATGTCTGGGCTTACGACTTCGTCGAGGAACGCACCCATGACGGACGCAAGTTCCGCATTCTGACCATCATCGACGAGGCGAGCAGGGAGTGCCTGGCACTCGTCGTCGCGCGCCAGCTCAAACACGAAGACGTACTGGCAGCGCTGGCCGAGTTGTTCATCGAGCGTGGTCCGCCCGCACATATCAGGTCGGACAACGTCCTATGTCGGGAAGCAGCGGCGGGTTTTGGCCAGCAGATATCCATGCGCCGACAACCGTCGGCGCGGCATGCAATCTGAGCCAGATGGCTCCCACCGTCAACGGGATCGCTCCCTGCCATAGCAAACACAGGATCCAGCAGCGCCGAGGCGGCCGTGGTCCTCACCATCCTTAAAACGAGATACGCACCCAGGTGGAAGGCCCGAACATTATCTACAGGGTCGCTCGACGAGCGCCCTCACGGCACTTGCAGAGAGGGGTCCTTCCACCTGGCATCCGACCGTTCGAGGAACGGCCGGTACTCTGTCCCCGTCTTGATGACGGCGTGAGCCACGCGCGCCATCTTGGCGGTGAGCGCCGTCATCGCCTTGCGGCGACGGTCGGCATCGTCCGCGTGCCCGGCGACATATCGTCCGAGCTTGTCGCGGAAGCTGTTGTCGCGCTGACGCGCGGCGACCTGGGCAGCCATCCAGAAGGTCCGGCGCAGGCGCGCATTGCCGTACTTGGACAGCTTCGTGCGGCCACGGAACGTGCCTGACTGACACGTTGCGAGATCGAGACCGCAGAACTTCAGGAACTGACGATGATGGTTGAAGCGCCGCAGATCACCGGCCTCGGCCAGGATGGTCAGCGCGTTGATCGGACCGATGCCCGGAATGTTGCGCAGCAGCTGGTAGTCGACGTCATCGGCGAGCCGCGCATGGGCCAGCCGCTCGATCTCGTCTCGCTGGTGGATGAGGCTGCGGCCCTGCGCGATGACCATGCGGAACATGGTGATGGCGGCTGAGTTCTCCGGCACCGGCAGTGCCGTCGAGGCGGACGCCGTCTCGTAGATGTCGTTGATGAGGCGTGCCTTGGAGACCTTGCGGCCGATGAGCGGCCATGCCGCGGCCGAGAACGCCTCGCGGTCCAGCGCCGTGATGGTGGCCGGCGTCGGAAACCGCTCGATGAGCGCCAGGAACCAGTCGGACCGGCTGTTGCCTGCGAAGCGGGCGATCTCGGGGAAGTACAGCGGCAGGTAGTGGGTCAGGATCCGATGCCAGGTCTGCGTCTTCATCCTTGAGATCGTCTCGTGAGTCTTCGAGAGCTCCTGCAGGTCGTTGATTCCGGCCACCAGCGGGTCGACGTAGCGCTGCGTCGCACCGATCCGCAGCATGTGCAGGATGACCTGCGCGTCCTTGGAGTCGTTCTTGTCCCAGCCGTTGTGCAGCGCCTCGCGCGTTCTGGCGAGCGCGACCGACGAGATGAGGCGCAGCTCGAACCCTGCCGTCAGCAGCCGGTGCGCCAGCGTACGATGGTAATTACCCGTCGCCTCGAACCCGACGATGATAGGGCGCCCGATAGCAGCGAGTTGCTCGGCAAAGCCGTCATAGTCCTGCCTGGTCGCCATGACGGTCATCCGCCGGCGCCGGCCGCCTTCCGGTCGCTCGATGAGAACCTCCTGTCGGCTCTTGGACATGTCGATGGCTACCAGCACGGCGCCGGCAGGCGTAGAGGTGAGCTTGGTCATGGTCGGTCGGCCTCCAAAGTGTTGTCTCGACAACCTCACTTTAGATACCTGCTGACCGGCCATGGCTTGCCCTGATGAAGTCTGCGGCCGCTACGCGGCCTTGTCTTCATCAGGGCCATAGCGGCTCCCGAACCAGCGCTTCCCAATGTGCTATGGCAGCGAGTTCATCGCCACCGCGGTCCAGAAATGGCTCAGGCAGCTCGGCGTGACTACGCTCTACATCACGCCAGGCTCGCCATGGGAGAACGGCTACAACGAGAGCTTCAACGGCTCGCTGCAGGATGAACTGCTGAACGGCGAGATCTTCTACAGCCTCGCTGAAGCCAAGGTGCTGATCGAGGCGTGGCGGCGTCACTACAACACTGCCCGACCGCACAGCAGCCTCGGCTATCGGCCACCCGCCCCGGAAGCGGCGACACCGCCATTGCCGGCCTCCGGTTCCGCTTCGCTCCACCTCCGACCGGCAATGGCGGCGGAGACGACAATGCACTAACTATCAACCCGGACCACCCGGTGGGGGCTGCTCACGGTTGTTCACAGAAGCTCGCTCGAAAGCGTCTTCAGCTCCGCTGCCGCGCACCGACCGTGTGCCCAACGAAGATGCGCTCGGCGCCGTGGACCAGACGGCGACCGGCGGTGCTTGACTTATAAATCAAGTTGCGTTAAGGAGGCGGCTGTTGGCACTGGAGGAGGCCGGACTTGGACGCCACCTGGGATCGGATCGCTCCGTCGCTCAGCGACGACGCACTGCTGCTCGCCGAGACTGCGCACCGGACGCTGAACGAGATCAGCGCCGCCTTGGCCGCGCTCTCGCTGCTGCGGGCGGGGCGTGGCCTGGAGGATCGCGTCGGCCTGCTCGACGGAGCCATCGCCCGCCTGAACGGCTTTGCCGCCGCTACCCGGCTGCTCGCGGGACCCTGGTGCGGCGATGTCGACCTGGTGGGCCGAACGGAGGAGCTCTGGCGGGCGACCGTCGATGCGCGCCGTGCCGCGGGATCCAGCATGCTGGTGCTCGACCCGGGGTGCGGCCGGGTGCCCTCGGCCGTCGGCCGACGCGCCCTCCTGGTGCTTGCGGAACTGATGAGCAATGCCCTCCGGCATGCCGTGGCTGACGGCCGTGGCACCATCGCGGTCGTGGTCAGCCGCTGTGCGGGCGGGCTGCTGCTTGCGGTCGAGGACGATGGTCCCGGCCTGCCGCCCGGCGGCGCGCGCCGCGAAGAAGGGATGGGAGGCCCGATCGTGTCGGAGCTCGTGCGCCGCGGTGGCGGCACGATCGAGTGCGAGACGGGTCCGCGCGGCACTGCCTTTCGAGTGGTGCTGCCGGTGACCTCCCAGCCAGGTCCGGGGGAGCCCTTCTGATGGCTCCCGTCTCCGGTGCCATGCTGCGGGACCTGCTCCTCTGCGAGCGGCGCATGGAGCTCGACCTCAGGGGAGACCCGGCCGGCCGGGACGAGGTCTCCTCCTTCGTCCAGATGCTCTGGGAGGGCGGAGTCCGGCACGAGGAGGAGGTGGTCTCCGGGCTCGAAGGGGCGGTGGCGGACCTGCGCGGGCTCCAGCCGGAGGACCGCGGGCGGGAGACGCTCCGCGCCCTGCAGCGCGGCGTCCGCTGGATCGTCGGCGGCCGCCTCGAGCTGGGCGACCGCGTCGGCGTGCCCGACCTGCTGCTCGTCGAGGGGGACGCGGTGCACGCCGGCGACGTTAAGTCCGGCGATCCTCACGCGCCCGACGGGCGCGCGCCGCGGCCCGAGTACGCTGTTCAGGTTGGGCATTACGCGGCGCTGCTAGCAGATATGGGTCTGGGCGAAGGGAGCCGGGCGTTCGTGATCGGGCGCGACGGCGGGCTGGTCTGGTACGACCTTACCGCGACTGCCCGTGGCGGCAGCGTCGCGGAGCAGGTCGCGACGCTGGTCGGGAAGGCGAGGGCGATCCGCGACGGCAGACTCGGCACTAGGGCGGCGCTCTGCGCGGCGTGTGCGCTCTGCCACTGGCGCACGCTGTGCCGCGCGGAGCTCGAGGCGGCGGACGACCTCACCCTGGTGGCGGGCCTCGGTCGCGCGCTGCGCAGCGTGGTCGAGCCCGTCGCGCCGACGGTCACGGCGCTCGCCGCGCTCGACGTCGCCGCGCTGTCCGCAGATGGGCACGCTCTGCCGGGGCTCGGCGCGGGCCGCCTCGCGCGCTTCCGCGACCGTGCGCGCCTGCTGCGCACGCCGGGCGCGAAGCCGTTCGCACGCCGCGCGCTGGACCTTCGCCGGCATGCGCGCGAGTTCCACTTGGACATCGAGTCCGATCCGCTCGACGGCGGGCTGGTCTACCTGCACGGGGTGGTGGAGGTCGCCGACGGGCGGGAGACCTACCATGCCTTCTTCGCCGACGGCCACGGGGAGGAGGGGGACGCATTCGCGGCCGCGTGGCGGTTCCTGCTGTCGGACCCGGCCGCGCGCATCTTCCACTACTCCCGCTTCGAGCGGACGGCGTACCGCGCGCTCGCCGCGCGCCACCCCCACGTCTGCACCCGGGCCGAGGTCGACGAGCTGTTCTCGCCCGCGCGCGCGACCGACCTCCTCTGCGACGTCGTGCAGCCCGCGACCGAGTGGCCGACCTCGTCCGTCGGCATCAAGGCCCTGGCGAAGTGGCTCGGCTTCCGCTGGCGCGACGCGGACGCGAGCGGCGCGGCGTCGATCAGCTGGTTCGCGGACTGGCGTCGCACCCGCGACCCGGCCGTCCGGACCCGCATCGAGGCCTACAACCACGACGACTGCTCGGCGACCGTGGTCCTGCTGGACGCCCTCATCCGTCTGCCGGTAATGGACGGGGCGGCGTGGCCGCCGCCCGGCCATGGGGCCACCGGGCCGTGAGCCGGGCCTTGGGCGGCACGACGCCCTTGCGGGAGACGGTGCGCTCCGCGCTCCGTGAGGCCGATGAGCGGTTCGAGCGCGAGCGCCTGGCGCTCTACCGCGCATACGTGGCCGCGCTGGTGCGGCGTGCGTCGCCGCTCGTCGTCGACCTGGCGCGGCACTGGGGCCTGGACCTCGCGCCGGCGTTCGCCTCGCTCGCCCCACCCTGGCGGTGGCCGCTCGGCCGGCCCGACCCGCTCGCGCGGCACCACCTTCGCTTCTGGGACGGCGAAGTCCCGCGCGCGTCGCGCTGGCGCCTGCCGGAACGGTCGGTGCGCAGCGCGGACCTGGTCGCGCCGGGCGGCGAAGGCCTGCTGCGGCTAGACGTGCGCGGCGATTGCGTGGACGCCTGCGCCTGGATCGGCGAGACCCTCGTGATCGCGCGCGCCGGGAAGTTGCTCGTGTGGCTGCCGTTCGCGCTGCCCGAGACCCTGGCCATCGCGACCCCGGGCAGGCTGCTGGCGGACGTCGTCGACCACCCGGCGTTCCGCGGGCGGCGCTACCGCGTGTCTCGGGCCTTCGCGGACCTGGGTGGCCGCGCGGTCCTTGAGGCTCGCGCGCGCGCCGTCGCGTTCTCGCTGCCGGTCCCTTCCCCCTCCGGCGACGTCGCCGTCCCTCCGCCCGCCGTCGCGCGGCGGCGGTAGGGGCGCCGGCCAAGCGGCGCGTCGCCCGGCTCGATGCCTTCCACCAGCGCGGTGATCGGTACGTCGAGCGCCAGCGCCAGACGGGCGAGCGTCTTCAGGTTGGCGTTCTGCTGGCCGTCCTCGAGCCTCCAGAGATACTGCTGCGAGATGCCGGCGGCGCGGGCGAACGCGCTGGGCGAGACCTTCCGTGCCTCCCTCAGGTCGCGCACTCGCCTGCCCACTGCCGCGAGCAGCGCATCCCTTTTCTCCCCGTCGGCTACGGTCTCTCCCATGCGGGGGTTTATAGGATGACGCGCTCTTTTCGCGCCAGCGCTCGTTTGCCAGTCGCCGCCGGCGGCGCGGTAACGGTGGTTGGCGCCCCGCGCCGGCTACCCTGGGGAGGGCCGTGGCGTCGAAGGTGCGGCCCGGCGGCCCCTTAGATGCCGGCGGTGGACCGCGGCGGCGACACGATCACGGTGACGTCCTTCAGGCCGCGGGTCGGGCCGGAGAGATCCCTCTGGAGCTGAATGGCCCCATCCAGCACCTGTTTCGGGTCGTAGACGAGCACCACCACGACATCGACGTCCTGGTTGCCACCGTAGTCCCGGACATCGGTGAGCAGCTCGGTCTTGAGCTTCTTCAGGTCCGACTTCCGCCTCGCGAACTTCAGCTCGACCATGAGACGGTGGTCCTTAAGGAGGAATTCGCAGCGCGCGGAGGTCCCGGCGACGGACGGGCTCCACTCCTCAATCCTGACGTCGTGGACGAGCGAGGTCAGGATCGCCCTGAACAGGTACTGGCAGTCCCACTCGTCCGCGACCTGCCAAGTGGTGCCGCCGTGCGGGTGGGTGCGAAGCGCGAGCACGGCTTCGTGGAACTGGCGCGCGGCACGCTCGACGATCGTCCGGGCGTCGCTCGTCGCTGATCCGAGATCCGGCGGCGCGAGCTTTCGGACGTAGGCGGTCGCAGTGGCGACGCGGTTCAGGAGGTCCATGAGATCGGTAGCCTGGTATGGCATGGCCGGGCCGCCCGCCTTTGTGAACGGCGCGAGGACCCTGCACATACTGGCCTGCATCGACGCGACGAACGCCTCGTACTCGTCCAGCCGCTCGGTGAAGTGCTGGGGCGAGCTGAAGCAGGCGCCGGGGATCGCGGGGTCTGGCGCGAACTCCTCCGAGTAGTGGTAGAGCGCGATGACGCAGCTCTTGCCCTCGTGGAACCATTCTTGGCCGCGGTTCTCGTTGCCCTTGAACCCCTCCATGGCGGCGGCGAACTCCGCCTGCGAGCCGTTGCGCATCCGCCGCAAGTAGTCGGCGCCCTCGGTCGCCCAGCGCAGCTTGTCGTCCAAAGTCCCTACTCCTGGCGGCCTGCCCGCCGGCCCGCCCGTGTAGCCGCATCAGTTCCCGTGGACGCCCGGTCAAGCCCGCGCGGATCGCGCTGGCAACACGATTTCGCTTCGGGCTGGGTCCGGACCTGCGAAGCGCCTATATGGGTCGCGGCGCAATCGGAGAAAGCGGCTGAGCGAGGTGCGGTCCTGAACTGTTGACGAGGTGCCTTCGGGTACGCACCGGCCGCGCACAGGTGGCCCGGCGCACTCGAACGCCTACTACGATCTGCAGTGCGACGCCTATGCCGCGCGGACCGGGGTGGCGGGCACGCCGCCCCTGATGCGCGCCTTCCTGGCGGCGCTTCCCCCGGCGGGCGAGGTGGCGGACCTGGGATGCGGCGCGGGCAGGGACCTCGCGCTTCTGGTCGAGCAGGGGATGAGGTGCGTCGGCTACGACCTCTCGCCGAGGCTCGCCGAGCTCGCCCGCGTCCGGTCCGGTGCGCCCGTGCTCGTCGCGGACGTCCGGTCGCTCGAGCTGCCCGACCAGTCGCTTGACGGCGTTCTTGCCGTCGCCTCCCTCCTGCACCTGGAGCTCGACGAGATCGTTGGCGTGCTCGCGCGGATCGCGCGCTGGCTCCGGCCGGGCGGCGTCTTCCTGTCCACCATGAAGGAGGGAGGCGCGTCGGCGCTCGACGGGGAGGGGCGGCGCTTCAACCTGGTCACGGCCGCGGCCTGGGAGGCCATGCTGGGCAACGCGGGACTGCATGTGGTGGGTACGGTCGGGTCGCAGGCCGATCCGGGTGTGTCCAGCTCCGGCCACTCCTGGATCGCCGCGCTTGCGCGACGGCCGGCGCAGGCGTGAAGGGCTTCCGGCCCGGCCGGCCATTCTGGGTCGTCGTGGTGCTGATGGCGCTGCTGGTGGTGACGGCCTGCGCCGTCACGGCTGTCGGGGTCGGCGGCGCGGGTCCGGCGGGCGCGGCGGCGCAGAGGCCGAGCCAGGCGGCGGCTGCCGGGTCGGGGCCCGCGTGGAAGGACGTGATGCTCGCGCTCGCCTCGCTCGGCTCGGCGCTCGTCGCAGGTGCGGCCCTGCTGGTGTCGATGTGGAACACCGACCGGACGATCGCCATGACCGAGGCGTCGAGTCGTGCCCAGCGGCAGCGGGAGACCAACCGGGCCGAGCTGGCGCGCCTGGAGGCGCTCGTGGCCACCTTCCACGTGCCCTACCTCGTGCTCGCGCGGGCCAACAACAACATGGCCCAGGACCTGCGCGACCGCTTCGCCGATCCCGGCTACCGCCTGCTCCTCAGCCTCTTCAGGCCTGGATGGCTGGCGTCGCTGTCCAGGGGCGATCGGACGCTCGTGCGCGAGATCTGCGCGACCGGCATGCGCCTGCGCACGTTCATCGAGGAGCGCGCTGGCGGCACCGACCCGGGGCTGGCCGACCACCTGGCGCGCGCCTCCACGCACTTCCGCATCCTCTGGCTCGCCTACCGGCGGCGCCTCGGCGACGATCCGGCCCCCTTCGCCCGCTACGTCTATCCGCATCAGCTCGACATCGCGCTGCAGGCGGACCTGGGGCGTATCGAGAAGCGCATTGCGCAGCTACGGGCCGAGCCCGAAACGGCGCACCCGGCAATGCCCGCGCTGGTGATCCCGTCGGGCGCGGCGCTCGACTCGTGGCCGAACCCACCGCGGCTCTGATCGGGGGGTTGCCAACGAAGGTAGTCTCAATTAGAAAGAATACGCACTCTTCCCAAATATGGGGTTCGGTGCGTGGTTGCTGATGGGATCGAGACGATGGCGGCAGACGTAGAGAAGGAGGCGCAAGGCGGCACGATCGCCTGCGGAGGCGTGCTGACGCTCCCCGGAGGGACCACCTTCGTCCCGGCCATCGCGCGTCCCTGTACGGATAGGTTCGAGGTCCAGCTTCGCCGGATCGGCTGCCCGTCGGGCGATCGCTCGTCGGCCGAGAACCCTATTGAAGGTGGCCCCGTGTGGTCGACAGCCTTCTCCAGCGAGGAGGCCGCGCGGGGGGTGCTGGATTGGATGGGCGACCGTCCAGCGGACTGGACGTGGTGGGGGCGGATCGCCACCGGTCTGGGGCCTGCGCTGCTCGACGACTGCATCATTCAGGTCGCGACAAGGGCCCTGGCGGACGCGGCGGCGAAGGCGAAGCGCAAGCGCGAGGAGGCTGAGGAGAAGGCGCGCAAGGCGCGGGAGATCGAGCTCTACTACTTCGATCCGAAAGGCAAGCAGCCGGCGCTCGGCTTCCAGCGCGGCGACGGCGACACGGTGTTCAAGATGCACTTCCGCGAGAAGTGGGAGCGCGAACGCGTCATGGATTGGCTGCGGTGGCAGCGCGAGCGCTTCGCGGAGTTCGTCGCCCACGCCGGCGAGCATGGCGGTCTATCTCTGGAACGCGTGATCCTCGCCGGGATGCGGGACGCGGAGAGGGACCTGCGCAGGCGCGGCATCGCCACATCCGGCCGCCGCCCGCTGCGGTTCTGGAGGGGAGAGTGACGATGGCTGTCGTGCCAGCCGTGACAGACCCGGGCTCGCTCGTCCGCGTCGGGGCACGGGCCGAGCCCGCCCAGCCCGAGGTGGCGGTCGCAGCCGGCTTCTCGGCGCGTCCGGTGCCGCTCGGCCTGGACCGCCCGCTGCACTTGCTCGGGGGTAACGCCCTTAAGCGGCTCGGGCCCGATCTCGGGCTGCCCGCCGAGTGGTTCCCCAGCCTGGTACGCGCGGTCGCCGACGAGGGCCGCCGCAGGCTGGAGTCCGGCGAGCGCTGGTTCGGCCTGCCGCCGACGCTGCTGGTCGGAGACCCCGGGACCGGCCGTGGCCACGCCGCGCGCAGGGTGGCTGAGGCCGCCGGAGTCCCCCTGGTGCCCATGGACCTATCCGAGCCCGACTCCGTCCTGCAGCTGCGCGGCGAGCGCCGCGGTCCCGAGCTCGTCCTTCCGTCGCTCCCCGTGCTGGCGATGGCGACGACGCGCTGCGCCAATCCGCTAGTCCTGGTGACCGGCATCGACCGCGCCTCACCGCACGTGCAGGCGCTGCTGGCACGGATGCTGGCGGCCGGCGAGGCGGCCAGGTGGCGCGAGGACGCGCTCGGGGCGGTGGTCGATCTGGGACACGTTACCTGGCTCGTATCGGTGGAGCAGCCGGGAACGCTCGATCCCACGCTCCGGGCGTGCCTGCAGCGGGTCCATCTCCCGCCGCCCGGGCCCGTCGGCTTGCGGTTCCGCGCCCTGGAGATCCTGATCGAGGTGGTCGGTGATCTGGGCCTGTCCGACCCCGCGGCGGACCCAGCCGTGGCCGAGCTGCTCGTCGACTTCGCGGAGGGGCGCTCGGACATGCCGGCGGCTCAGCTGCGCGCGCGTATCCTGGAGACGCTCGTACGACCTCTGTCGACCACCCCGCCGGGGGCGGATGGCAGCCTATACCACCGCTTGCACAGGAGGACTGGAGGATGACGACGAACGAGGAGGGGGCGGCCCAGGTCGCGATCGTGGACGGGATGGACGTGGCGCTGCCGCCCGGTCCCGTGACAGGCGAGGCCGTGCTCAGGGCCGCTGGTGCCGAGCCGGTGCAGGCTCACCTGCTGGTCAGGACCGATGGCGGCCGCGCCCGCGTCGTCGCGGCGGGCGAGCGGCTGGACCTGGCTCTCGGGGACGTGCCCGAGTTCCGCTCCTTCAGGAGCGGCGAGGTCCGCCACCTCCGTGTCGCGGGATCGGTCTGGGCTTGGGGCGCGCCGGCCATTCTGGAGGACGATATCCGCGCGATTGCGGGCTTCGACGACGACTACGAGGTCGTGCTGGACGGCGCCGGCGTTCGCCCAGGGGGGCTGGTCGACCTGACCGGCGAGTTCCCGCCCATGGTGGGGCTGCGCCCATGCGGCTACGGCACCGCCATGGTGCCCATCGTCGTAAACGGCCGCGAGCGCGCGGTTGCCGAGCGGGAGCTCACGTTCGAACGGCTGGTCGATCTGGCCTTTCCCAACCTCCCCGTCGAGGCGAGCAGGTCGTTCACGGTGACCTACCGCCGCGGTCCGGCCGATCGGCCGGAGGGATCGCTGGTCGCAGACCAGGCGACAAGGCTCGAGCCGGGGATCAGGTTCAATGTCACGGCGACCACCAAGTCCTGAGCCGACGCCCGACATTCGTCGCCTGGCGGAGGAGGGCTACTCCGTCTGGCTGGGCCAGGGTCGGCTGGTCGTGGGCGACGTCCCGTATGTCGACGAGGCGAGGCGGGTCTGCCGTGGCACCTTGGTCTGCCAGCTCGAGCTGGCGGGCGACATCATCGTGCCGCCGATGCACCACCAGGCCCACTTCGCGGGCGGAAGGCCGTGCGACGACAGGGGGCGGCCGCTGCGCGCGGTGACCGCCGGCTTTCGGCGCGACTGGGGCGGCGGCCTCGTGACCCAGCACATGCTTTGCACCCTGCCACCGGAGGGGCGCTTTGAGAGCTACCACGACATGGTGACCACCATGGTGGCGCTGCTCGCCGGCCATGCCGAGGCGCTCGACCCGCAGGCGACCGCACGCCTCGGCCGCGTCCTGGTGTCCGAGGCTTCCGCCTCGCCGTTCGCCTACGTCGACACTGCGAGCTCGAGGGTGGGGATCGGCGGCCTTGCAGCCAGGTTTGAGCGGCAGAGCGTCGGCATCCTGGGGCTGGGGGGAACCGGCGGCTACGTCCTCGACCTGGTCGCCAAGACCCCGGTCGCGCGCATCCATCTGGTCGACCACGACGAGTTCCGGCAGCACAACAGCTTCCGCGCGCCGGGTGCGGCGAGCCTGGACGACCTTAGGGCGCAGCGCCGGAAAGTGGACCACTTCGACCGGATCTACTCGGCCATGCACCGGGGCATAGTACCCCACCCGGTTCGGCTCGGACCGCACTCGCTCCACCTGCTCGCGCACATGGACTTCGCCTTCGTGTGCCTCGACGATCCGGCCGCCAAGCCGATCATCCTCGCCGAGCTCGAGCGGCTCGACGTTCCCTACGTCGACGTGGGGATGGGTCTCCAGCACACGGATGCGGGCCTGACCGGCGCCGTCCGGTTGACCGCGAGCACGCCAGGCATGCGCGCCCACGTCCGCGAGCGGTCGCGCATACCAATGACCGAGCCCGGCGGCGCCGATCCCTATGCGAGCAACGTGCAGGTGGCCGACCTGAACGCGCTTAACGCGGCGCTCGCGGTGATAAGGTGGAAGAAGTGGGCCGGCTTCTATGCCGACCTCGAGCGCGAGCACTTTTCCGTATACTCGATCGACGGCAACCACCTGCTCAACGAGGACTTCGCTAGGTGATGAGGTCCGCTGGCTCCAGCGACTAGGCCAGGTCGAACCGGTCAAGTGCGAATGCCCTGCCGAAGCCGATGGCATCGACCGCGGCGCGCAGCTCTCCGGGGCGCAGCCCGACAAGCCCGTGGCGCTCCGAAAGATAGCGGGCTAGCCAGCCGAACATCTGGTCGCGAAGGTCTCCCCGGAAGACAACCTCGACCAGGACGGCGAGCGACTCGACCTCGATCACGGTGATGCAGCCCTGTTCTTCCGGCAGCTCGGCGAGGTGCTCGCATAGCCATGCCAGCGCGCCGAAGTGGCGGGTTACTATGCTGCCGCCCGACTGCCGTGACTGCTCCGGCTCTCGCGCCATGAGCGCTTCCGCGACGTCGAGACGCAGCCGCTGCGCCATGTGCGACAGGCAATCCGCATTTGCGCTGAGCGAGGCCAGCACGATCATCCCGCAGATCTTCCGGGTCAGGTTGTGGGACCAGTCGTTGCCGGGCACGGCGACGGAGGGAAGCGCGAGCACGACCCGATCGACCGTATCGTCGATGCCCCCGACGATGATCTCCGGCCCGATCTCAGGCGGGCACGAAGCCTCGGGATGTTCCGCGAGAACCAGGCCGGCCTCGCCGAGCGCGTTCGAGCGATACTCCATCGCCTCGAGCTCGTGGAACAGGACGGCGCTTTCCGCATAGCTCCGCATCGCCTCCTCGGGCCGCCTCAGGTCGGCCATGCAGTTGCCGCGACGCTGGAGGGCCGCGCCCGTGTTGATCGGGTCCTCAGCCGTGCGCAGGTGCGCGATCGCCTGGTCGAGCAGGGGCAGGGCCTCGACCGGCCTGCGAGCGTCGCTGAGCAGGCACGCCTGCTGTAGGAGCGACAGGGCAGCGCGATGGGTAATCTTGCCGTCGCTGGCCTCAACCAACAGGTCGAAGGAGCGTCGCGCCGCCTCGAGCGCGGCGTTTGTTGCGGTGTCGTCGCGCGCCCAATAGCTCTCGTCCGCATGGAGGACGTGCGCCTCCATGCTCAGCAGGACTCCGCGCGACCGCGGATCGTCCCCGATCGCCAGCTTCCTCGCGTCCCGGAGTGCCGCCTCCGCGAGGTCCGGGCGATTGGCCCGGCCTGCAAGCGACTGCAGCTGGGACAGCAGTTCCAAGGCCTCGAATGGCTCACCGGCGGCCGTAGCCAGGTCCGCGGCGACCCGCATCACGTCGAGCCCGGCCTGGAACGCGCCCGACGTGAAAAAGTAGGTCTGGAGACTAAAGGCGAGCCAGGTGACGAGCGACCGCAGGCGCGGCTCCGCCCCCGAACCCGCTCGCGCGAGGTCCAGGATGGAGAGCGCGTTCGGGAGCTCGCGGTCGAGCAGCCTCATTCCGAGCCTGACCTCGCCGCCGTGGATCAGCCTCTCGTTCAAGTGGGCGACCATGCCGGCGATGCAAAGCGCGACACCGACGCGCACCTCGCCCAGGCCGGCTGGCGGCGAGGTCTCCACCGCCCGCCGGACGAAGTCCCGCACAGGCGACAACATGGTGATCAGCCGCTCGTCCCAGAGCGGCTGATCCTCGATGAGGTGCCATCGTCGCAGCGTCGCCAGAGTCGTGACCGCATCGTCCATGCCTAGGTTGCGCGGATTGATAAGGCCGGTCGCGAGGCCCGCCGGCAGCTGCGCCAGCACCCAGAGCGAGGTCTGCTCGCGATCGCTCAGGGCCTCGAGCGCGACGCTCAGGCATAGGTCAAGGGAGGTGCGGGGGCCCTGTGCGGCTCGACCCGGAACCTCGATGGGGTGGTTCCGTCGGGCCTTAAGCAGATCAACCGCCGCGGAGGCGTCACCAAGATGCCGCACGAGCGCGGCGAGGATCCGCAGGGTCAATGGGTGACCGTCCCCGATGTCGAGCAGATCCTCGCGGTCGATCTGGTCGACGTCGCCGGGGAGGAGCTCGGCCGAGGCCGTCCGGTCCAGCGCGGCCAACGGCAGGTCGGCGTCGAACGCGATCTCCGGCAGGCGCGCCTGCGTGGTCACCACGACCTGGATGTCCTGCCCGTCCGCGGTAAGCCGTTCGACGAGATCGGCCACCGCGGCGAGGCCGCAGCCACCACGCTCGACCCCGTCGAGGACGACGCAGGCCCGGACGCCTGACAGGACCGACACGGGATCGCCATCGCCGACCTTCGCGGCGGCGGCGGCGACATAGGCCTGGAGCAGCGCCTCGCTGCCGCACTCCTCCAGCGGCACCCAGACCAGCGGACGCCCGGTGTTGGCGGCGTTAGCCCCGTGCAGGACGAGCTGTGTCTTGCCGATTCCGCCCACTCCGCGGACCACCACCGATCGCACGGAGCGCAGCGCCGCCACCAGCTGCGACAGATCCCGGGCACGCCCGTGGAGGCGCGCTCGCGGTGGAAGCTCCCGCAGGGTTGTGGAGTGCCCGGCGGCGAGGCGATCGCACACTCGCTGGACGAGGACGTGCTTCAACGTCGTCACTTCTTCGCGGGTGAGGAGCCCCCGGTCGTACTCCGCATGGCACACCGCGCACAGCCGGACGACGTTGCGGTGGTGGTTCGAGCGGCTCGAGCTGTACGGCTCGATGTGGGCGTTCTCGACCGCGACGCCCCGGCCGCATCGCGCGCAGCCGCCGCCGGCCTCGACGCGTAGGTGCGCCGTCACGGCCGCCTCGCAGTCGACGCGCCGGGCTCCGGGCTCTGAGCGCGGCTCGGAGAGACGCTCGTCGAACGCGTCCAGGTCGGGTTCGGAGAACAGCGTGCGGCCGCCGACTGTGCGGGAGGCGAGCCGGAAGGTCCCAAGCGTGGTGCGGGTGTCCCTGCTCGCGTAGTGGAACAGTAGCTCGGGAGTCACGCCCAGCCGGATCGCCGCCGCGACCGGGTCGAGGAGCTCGTCGCCTGGCTCTTTCACCGTCACCGGAATGCTCGGACCGGATCCCGGCTGCCGAGCCGCTGGGTCTTCATTTTCCCTGCACGCGCGCCGGGCGCACTGGCGAGCGCGGCGCCGGCTCCTTTGACGCCGGTCCAGCTGCTCACGTCTGCTGCCTCCACGCCGACATGTGCTCTCACCTCCGCGCATCATCATCCGGTGGAAAGGCGGGTTCCGCAACCATCCATGGCGGGCCGGACCCGCTGCGCCTCTCGCGGGCCTAACTCATCTGGCCAGGGCGCCCGGGGTGAGAGCCGCTCAAGATGAGCGCTGGCGCACGGCGGGACGTTCGCTGTCCATTCGCCACTAGTGCATGGAAAAGTGGCGCAGAACTCGGCACGGGCCCGGATTATGCCGATGGCATGTGTCAGAAAATTATATGCCACAGTGGGATTCTCGACGCCGTTGCACATTTTCACCTCTGCCGCTCCATGCGCTAGTAGTCACTGAAACAGTTCGACTAAACCGCTCACTGGACAGAGTGCGCATTCTTCCCTAAATGAGGGGCATGTCCGAGTCTAGCTTCAGACGCTACCGCACCGACGACCCCCAGCATCCGTTCGTGCTGTTCGGCCCCAACGGTTACCTGGAGGAGTGGACCGTCCTGCTGAATGCTGCCTGCGAGGGCGTCGCCGGCATCAGTCACGCCAACATCGCGCGCTGGACGCTCGACATGTTGCGGCACTGCTGGAAGAGCGAAGAGGGACGCAAGCTGCTCGCGCTGAAGGCGAAGCGCGGCGAGGCCCAGCCGGTACTGCGCGGCTTCTTCTCCTCGCGCGGCTACACGCTGGCTTTCGCCGGGAACGAGGGCGGCTTCCTGCTGACCCGCGCGGACGGCAAACTGAGCGACGTCGACCAGGGCATCCGGGTGCTGACCCGCCTGCTGGACCTGGCGTGGCCGCTCTACCGTAGGCTGAAGAAGTCGCCGATGCGGGTGGGCAAGCGCCACCGCGCCTACCGCGAGGCGCGCGCCAGGACCATCGCCCACGCCGCCGGGGCTAGCCGGTCCGCCAAGCGGCGGACGGCGCCTAGACGGCCTCCCGGCAGCGGCTTCTTCCGCGTGAAGTTCGGCGAGGGCGGGAAGTGGGGTGGCCCCAAGCCGATCCCGCCGAACTTCCGCGACACCCTGGCTCAGGCGGCGATCGACGACGACTGGCCCGAGGCGCTGAAGGTCGGCCAGGTGATCGAAGCCGCGTCGGGCTGCCGCGGCTTCGAGGCGAAGGACAGGGTCTTCGCGGACTGGTGGGACGCATCCCGGTTCGGCAACGAGTTCGACTCGCCCAACAAGCGGTCGCACGGGAGGCGGGTTAAGCGGCTGATCGTCAACGAACGGCGGGTGCGCGTGGTGCGCGGCTACGTGAACGGAGCCCGCCTGAAGCTCGCGCCCGGCAAGGACATGGCCTACTGGCGGCGCGTCGGCGCGCGGGCGGAGGCTGGCTGCGAGGAGGCTCGGCGCGAGCTGGAGACGACGCCGATCCTGCTCGGTCCGCGCGGGGATCGGCCCTACAGCTACCGTTCCAAGGCGCGCTACGTGCAGCGCTCGATGCAGCGGCGCGGCATCTCCGCACGGGGCCACGCACAGCGTCACGAGCACACCATCGAGCGTTTCGACGAGGTCGACGCCATGCCGATCAGCGAGGAGGCCAAGATCCTCCTGCTGAGGGAGCATGGCCGCACCAAGCACTGGGCCGACTTCGACGCCATGCACCGCGTCTACGCTGGCAACGCGGTGCGGCGGCGGCAGCGCCGGCTCGAGGTGGCCTTCCAGGACGCACGCGACCAGGGGCAGCTCGCGGTCCAGCGCCGCCGCGACGACGAGCTCGACATCCCGCAGGGCGACATCGTGCCCGGCGTCCCCGTGCCGGCGATCTTCGCTGCGGCCGCCTTGCAGGGCATGGCTCCGTGCTGACCGGCGCGCTCGTCGAGGCCCGCGGTCAGACCGTCGGCGGCGGGGAGCCACCGGTCGGCCGGGTCCCGGCACCGGATGCGAAGAGGCCGCGCGGCCGGCGCTCGCAGGCGCGGTGGATCGGCCCCGTGGACACCACCGGGGAGGGACCCGAGACGAGGCGCGACGTGTCTGACCGCCTGGGCATGGATCATCACACGGTGACCTGGCTCGTCGAGACGGGCGCGTGGACCGCGACGATGGGCGGCCCAAACGGGCGGCACGGCTGCATCGAGGAGCGCGGGTGGGACCGGCGGCGCACCTGGCTGTCGATCATGGACCGACCGGAGAGCAGGTCGCCGCGGTCGTTCGAGGCATTCGAGCTCATCGCGCGCCAGGCGAACTGGCTCTCCGTCCCTGGCGACTACGTCTTCCCCAACGAGACCTGCGACGCGGCGCTCGAGCTGCTTGAGCGGGAGGGGTTGCCGGGGACCTACCGCGAGTTCGCCGCCCTGTTCCGCGCCGGGGAGCACGTTCTTCCCGACATGTTCGCCCGGGCGATAATCCGGCGGGGCCGGCCCGCGCGCCACCTGGGACCCAAGATGCCCGGCGTGTCCGTGGCCGAGTTCCGGGCCGCGCTCGTCGCCGTCGATGGCGTGGAGGGTACGCTGCTCGCCGAGCCGGACGAGGTCATCGAGAAGCTCATCGACGCCAAGCTGCGTGGCGCCATCGTCCGCATCCCCGATCCGCTGATCAGGAACATGGCGGGGTTGTGGGTCGCGGCCAGGCGGCGGGAGGTCACCCGCGACCATTGCGTGCACAAGGTGTTCGAGGCCCACGTCGCCGCCGAGGTCCTCGCCGGCGTGGACAAGAAGGACGCCATCGCCATCGATGGCGTCCTGCGCTCCTACGTGTTCGGGAAGAACGACGGCTGGCACGACAGCGCGGCCCGCCGCCACGACGTGGGTTCGGGCTGGCTCACGCTCTCCAATCTCTGGGCCGCGCACAAGGCGACCTACCGGGGCACGGGCAAGCGGTTGAAGGCAGCGATGCCCGCCTTCCCGCACCTGGTCACGCACCTGGGGCGGGACCTGCGCACGCGCGGCCGGCGGCTCCAGCGCGCGAGCCGGCACCGGCGCAAGGGGCGCTCGGACGCGATCGCCGACATGCGCGACGAGACGGAGGCGGCGCTCGAGGCCCGCTCCGTCCAGGTCGAGCTCCACCACGCCGAGTTCGAGAGGCGCCGCGCCGAGATGCGGGCGGACCCCTCGGTCCGCGAGATCCGCTACTCCTTCGAGGAGGACGTGGTGCCGTGGGACGGTGTGCCCGATGGATCGCGCCAGGTGGTCCACTACCGGGCGGTCCGGGCCCGCGAGTTCTTCGCGGGGCTCCTGCCGGGCGCCCACGCCTGGGACCGGCGATCGGTGCGGCAGTACGTCGAAGGCAGGGGCAGGAAGGCCAAGGCCGATGGTGAGGAGGTCCTCCTGGTCTTCGAGGCGGTGCGTCCCGTCGGACGGGACGATGTCGCCGTCGTCCCATCGTTCATCCGCCTGCACCACGCGGGCGTCCTCTGCTCGCCGGGGCTGCTCAACGCGCGCAAGCAGGCCGAGCGCGCGGCGCTCTTCCGCGAGTGGCGGATCCCCGGCGTCTCCACGCCCGCCACCGACCTGGTCGTGCAGGCCTGGGGCACGCGGTCGGTCGCGGCGACCTGGGGACTGCGGCAGGACGTCGTGGTGGTGCACATCGACGAGTACCGACACATGGCCCGCTTCGCCCGGGTGCTCGGCAGGCTGGGTTTGAGGACCGGCGGCCGCTCGGGGGAGGCCCGGCAGCTCGCCTGGCAGGTGAGCGGGTTCGGGTTCGCGCGGGTGAACGGCCAGGTGCGCATCGGTTACCGCGCCATCCCGAAGAACGCGGGCGAGCGCCGCCTCTTCCTGCTCGACGACCTGACCTTCATCTCCATCGCCGACCTGGCGGGACTGTCGCGCGCGACCTGGGGTTGGGACCTGCTGCCCCGCGTCCGGATCGAACGCCTGCGCAAGGCGGGTCCGATCGAGGGGCACCTCCTCTTCCAGACCCCGGCGGGGCCGCTCGGCGCGAAGGACCTCAATCTCTTCTACCGCCTGTTCATGGCGGGGCTGCCGCCCACGCTGCTGCACGACCTTCGGCACGTCTACGCCAACCAGGCGCAGCAGGACGGAGTGCCGCTCGAGGACATCTCGGACCTGCTGAGCCACGAGACGAAGGACCTTGCCGCCTACTACGCCGCGGCCACCGCGCGGCAGCTGGCGCGCATCCAGGTGGACCTTGGCCAAGCCGCCGACGACCGGCTCGCCCTGCTGAGCGGCGGGCAAGGCCGCCCGCCAAATTCCCCTGGCAGGATGCGTGAGCCCCTGGTCGCCTGATCGCTGAAGGAGAGTACGCATGAGTGACCTCGAAACAACGGATGGCGCCGCGGAGTCGGGCCAGCCGGCCGGTACCGAGCCCACCGCCGTCCGTCGCAGCCTGGCCGGCCGGTCGCGCGAGGAGGGCGGGCCGGTTGCGCTGCGCGCTCACTACGCCAAGCTGGGCGCGCGGTCGCTGGGGCTGCTCAAGGAGGCGGTGGAGAGCCTCCGCGAGGCCGATCGGGCAGTCTCGCTCGACGCGATCCACGTGCGCAGCGTCCTCCTCGTGGCGGCAAGGGCGGAGAAGGCGCGGGCGGAGGGGCGCGAGCCGGAAAACGAGCGCCCGATCGCGGTGTCCACGGTGCTGAACAACGAGGAGTGCCGCCGCTTCTACTACGCGAACCGCTCGGTCGCCCCGCTCGAGGAGCCCCCGGCTCCCGCCGCGCGGCAGGCCGACCGGCGCAGGTCCAAGCGCCAGCTGTCGCATGCGATGCGCAAGGAGCAGGCGGAGAAGCGGCAGCTGCGCGCCGACATCGCCAGCCTTGGCGCGGTGCGGGCGAGGGCGGACCGCGAGCGGCTTGACGGCGGCGCCGGGCTGGGGCCTGATGAGGACGAGGCGAACTGAGGACGCCGCCGCCCATCAGAGTCCCAGTATGCGGGTCTCCTGGCCGTCGGTTCTCCGCCCGGCCGGACCGACGCCGAACGTCGCGAGGCGCGCGGCCCGCGACAGCGCCGCCGCCTGGCCGCGGTCGATCACGCCGCCGGCCGCGGCCTGACGGAGCAGCGCGGTGAGGTCGCGCGAGAACGCGTTTCGGATCGTTCCCTCCGCCTCTGTTCGTTCAGCCGCCGTGCCTGCGACCGGCGGCGGCAATCCATCCTCGCCGCTCCATCCGAGCACCGCGTCGAGCGTGGTGTGCACGCCTGGGCCGAGCGGCTCGAGCGGTCCCGTGGATGCGGCGACGACGTGGATCTCGCCGCCGTCGGGCTCCGGGTCGGGCTCGGCAGCGAAGCGCCTGAGCGCCGCCGGACCAGGCAGCCTGATCCACCGCCGCGCGCCGGCCACCGAGAAGGAGACGACGAGGTCGCTCACCGGATCCGGACGATTGAGGGGTGACGCAGCAGCCCGAGCAGGTTCGGGTCGTCGACGCCGGCCGCGAGCACCGCCTTCGACATCGCGCGCCAGCCCTCTTCGACCACCAGCCGTCCCAAGCCGAGTTTTGCCGCGCGCACCGTCAGCAGCAGCACGAACGTCGCGCAGACGTCCAGCCTGCTCTTGGCCTCCCGCTCCTCGACGCCGCCGCGGCCGCGTCCAGCGGTCCAGACCGGCAGGTCGAGCGCGGCGCACAGGTCGGCCAGGCGCGGGAAGCGGCCGTCGCCCGCCCACTCCACCATCACGTCGGCATGCTCGGGCGCGGCGAGGTCGCGGACCCGATCCGTGCGGCCGGTGGCGAGCAGGCGGTGCCTGAGGAACGGGAGGTCGTGCGCGGCGCCGTTGAAGGTCGCGAGAAGGCCCCCGGCGCGCCCGAGCATGCGCGTGGCCGCGACGACGTCGAGCAGCATCGCGTCCTCGCTGCGGTTCGCGGTGGAGGCGGAGGCGAGCGCCACGTCGCGGACGGAGAGGTCCGGCCCGACCTCGAAGGTCAGCGTCGCGACCGCGTCGAGCCGGTGCAGCGCGACCCGCTCGGTCGTCGACCGGCTCCCCGCGCCGTCCCGCACCCGGGCCGCGAACACGCCGTCGGGCGCCGTCTCCAGGTCGAGCACCATGCCGCGGCGCCACTTTAGATTGGTCCCGGCAGCGCAACGCGCGCCGCGCGCCGGCCGACTAGGCGCTTGCCCCGTCACGCCCGCGCGTCCATCATCGCCGCATGGAGATCGGTTACGGCACGCTTGAGAACGTGCTCATGAAGATGTTCGGGCTGCGCCCGGCGCAGCGAAGCGCGCTCGTGGGCCGCCTGAAGTACCTCGCGAGGCTCGGCTTCCCGAAGGCGGCCAAGGTCGGGCGCGGCGTGCGGGCGCGCTACTCGGTCGAGGACCTGATCCATGTCGCGCTGGCGCTCGAGATCACGGACTTGGGGGTCGCGCCCGTGCCCATCGTCGAGCGGATCACGCGCGACGAGCGCCTCATCCGCGGCGCGGTGGCGCGCGCGTGGCGCACCGCCGACCTGCCCGGACCCGAGCGCGGCCGGTGGTCCATCGACGTCGCCGTGCTCTCGGGCATCGGGACGGGTGGCGGTGCGGAGCGAGCGACGCCGCTGATTGCCGAGCTGGCGGCCGGTGACGTCGTCGCGGAGCCGACGGACCGACGGGACCTTCCGTTCGACGAGCGCCGCTCGGCGCTCGGCCGCCGATCCCGCATCCTCATGGACGCCGGCAAGTTCCTGCGCGACCTCCAGGACGCCATCGGCGAGGACGATCCCGGCCGGGTCCCGGACTTCATGGAGGCCATGGGCGCGATCGTCCGCGAGGAGCGGGCGAACGCCGTCATTCCTGGTTCGGCTGGGCGCGCCGGATCCGAATGAGGGTCTCGGTTGCGGCGGCGCGGACCGTCGCCCCGTCGTAGGGCGCCAGCCGGTCGGCGGTCGCCGGGTCGACCGGACCCTGCCCGGAGGGATCCACTGCGGCGACCACGTGCAGGATCGCGTCCCGCAGCGTGACGCCGCCGATCGTGCGCACCTCGGCGAACGCGGTGACGCATCCGCGTCCCGCGCACAGCGTGACGGCGCGGCCCTCGATGATGGGCGTCCGCCGCCCCTCGGTGTACTCGCCGCGGCTCCGTGCGAACTCGAGGAGGCGGATCGCCGCCATGCGCCAGGCGTGGCGGGCGCAGAGATCCGGCACCTGGCGCTCGCATCTCGCGTCGAGCGCCGCCCCGCAGGGCACGCCCATTCCGTAGCCTTTGTCGTTTTCCATTCCATCCTCCTCTTCCGCCCGGGACGGGAGGGGATCCTCTGGAACGGCGGCCGGATGGGCCGCCCGCCGGCGTGGCGTGTCACGCGAGAGAGCCGCGCGCCGCGTAGGCGTCGACCGCCTCGATCATCGCCGCGATGCGCTCGCGGCCGTGGCTCATGAAGACGATGGGAGAGAGGTCGTTCTCGTCGAAGGTCCGCAGCCAGCGGCTCGCCTCGCGGGTGCTGGGGAGGACGGCCGGCAGGGCGTCGCGCAGCCTGACGAGCAGTCGCATCCGCTCGCACGCGTCGGACGTGGGCGAGCGGGGCACCATGTCGAGCCCGAACGACTCCCCGTCGACGCCGAGCAGCAGCGCCGCCTCCATCGTGGTCAAACGCCACTCCGCCGTCAGCGCGCGGAAGCGGACTTCCACGATGGCCTGATCCTCTTGGCTCAAGTTCGCCTCCTAGAGTTGACTTATAAGTCAAATTAAGGGTCGCTGATGCCGGAGTCAAGACGGCGGCGGGCGTGGCGCCTTCCCGTTCGCCGGCGTCTTGGCGGCGGTCGGCACCGGGTGGCTGGGGGGAGGCTGCGTGCGACAAGTGCGGAGACATTGCGTGGCGGCCCGCGATCCAGCACCATCGGACCGCAACCGGGGATTGGCTACGACGGATGTTCTTCAGAGTTCTGATCAATGCCATCCCGCCGGATGCGCGCAACTGCGCCTACCTGATCCCGGACAACTGGGACGACTGGTTCTCCTTTCGGACCATGTTCACGCTGATGGTGATCGACGAGGCTGGCGTCCGGCATCAGATCGGCTCCGTGAAGATCGGCAGGGTGGGTCTTCAGCCAGGGGACCGCGTCCAACCAGGCTATCGTGCGCCCGAGGTGCCGGCCGAGTTCGACGACCTCCCGCCCGGCTTCTTCTCGCTCGGGCAGGGAGAAGACTACTACGAGTCGGTCAATCGCCTGAGCGACGAGCAGCGCCGCCGAGTGCTGGTGGGACTTCGCGACTGCGCGCAGGACCTAGCCCTTTTCCGGTCCGTGCAGACAGAGCCCTCGATGGCCCGCTCCCTTCTCAGAAGCGTGAGCGCCGCCAGCGTCACGGGTCGGCTGCACAGGCTCACACGGGGGGAGGTCGAGCTGACCCGCTTCAGCTTCCGGTACACGCTGCCGCCCTCGCAGGCTCCAGGCGGGGCGCTCGTCCAGCCACCTACGATGACGTTCGAGGTCATGCCACACGCCGAACCGCCGACCAACGTGCACGTGCTGATCGGGCGCAACGGCGTCGGCAAGACACGCGCCATGCGTGGCCTTGTGAACGCGCTGCTGAACCGCCGGGACGGCGTGGCGGACGCAGGTGGCGAGGTCGCCTTCGACGCCGCCCGCGCAGGCGAGGGCGAGTTCGCCAGCCTGGTGCTGGTGTCGTTCAGCGCCTTCGACGACTTCGCGGTCGTGCCGGCACCGGCCGATCCCGTGCCGATCGAGCAGGTCGGGCTGAGGGAGGCCACGTCGGACGCCGAGTCCAGGCGCGGTCTGAAGGTCGGCAAGGATCTGGCGGTCGACTTCCGCAAGAGCCTGGAGCGCTGCCGCACGGGGCTGCGCCGCGCGCGCTGGCGCGAGGCTGTCGCGATCCTGGAGGCGGATGACCTGTTCGCCGAGGCGGAGGTGGGCGAGCTGCTCGGCGCCGAGGGGCCCGATTGGCAAGCGGCGGCCGAGCGGCGCTTCGACCTCCTCAGCTCGGGCCACGCCATCGTCCTCCTGACGATCACGCGTCTCGTCGAGCTGGTCGACGAGCGAACCTTGGTCCTCATCGACGAGCCGGAGGGGCATCTTCACCCTCCGCTGCTGTCGGCCTTCATCCGGAGCCTTTCCCGCCTCCTGGTCGCGCGAAACGGCGTCGCCGTCGTCGCGACCCACTCGCCGGTCGTGCTCCAGGAGGTGCCGCGCTCGTGCGCGTGGAAGCTCCGGCGCGCCGGCCGGGTGTCGAACGTCGAGCGCCCCGCGATCGAGACGTTCGGCGAGAACGTCGGGATCCTGACGCGCGAGGTGTTCAGCCTGGAGGTGACGCGGACCGGCTTCCACAGGCTGCTGGCCGACGCGGTCATCGAGCGGGGGCTCGGCTACGACCAGGTCGTCGCGCTCTACGGCGGCCAGCTCGGCGCCGAGGCGCGCGCGATCGTGCGGGCCCTGGTCCTGCAGCGGGATGCGGGGCTGTGAGGTCGCTCCCGCGGCCCGCCCTGACGGCGGCCGAGGTCGTGGCGGCCTGCGTGGCGAGCATCCGCGATCCGGACCTCTCCGCCCGGTTGGCATCGGTGGCCGGCAGGCTGACGCTCGCCGAGACGGCCTACCTGTTTCGCGGCGTGGGCATGTCGCTGTTCGGGATCCCGCCGTCGGACGGCGTGGATGGGCGGGTCACGGCGGCCGAGATGATGCGCGTCTACGCCGGCACGTTCGTGCGGAGCGCCCGGACCCGGGCCATGTACGACGCGCTTAAGGCCGCGCCCGTGAACGACGTTTGCCCGCTGTGCGGCCAGCGCACGGTCTCGACGCTCGACCACTATCTCGCCCAGAGCATCCATTCCGAACTGGTCGTGTCGCCAGTGAACCTCGTCCCGGCATGCGCCGAGTGCAACAAGGGTAAGCTCGACCACCAGCCCGCAGGCGCGGCGGATCAGGGCTTCCATCCCTACTTCGATGACTTCGACGACGCGGCGTGGCTGGTCGCCGAGGTGGTGGAGGGCTTTCCGGCCGCGGTGCGCTTCTCCGTCGCACCCCCGCCAGAATGGCCGCTCATCCAGGGGCAGCGGGCCTCCGCGCACTTCGCCTCGCTGCGCCTGGGCGCACTGTACGCGAGCCATTCGGGGGTCGAGCTCGCGAACATCCGCTACTCGCTCGAGCGCATCGCCGCTTCGGGCACGCCGGACGACGTCCGCGCCTGGCTGGAGGACCGGGCTGAGAGCGCGCGTCGCGCGCATCCGAACGGGTGGCAGGCGGCGATGTACAGGGCTTTGGCCGCCTCGGGTTGGTTCTACGGAGGGGGCTTCCGGGCGTAACGCCCGACCGAGGCGGTTTCCGAGCCTAGCCCATCGCGTCGATCAGGTCGCTGGTTTCGAAGTTCAGCAGGAACTGGGCGTAGGACGAGCTGAAGACGTCGGAGATGTACTCCGCGACCTCCACGTCCTCCATGGCCTGCTCGGTCCCGCGCCGGAGATCGTACTTCCGCGACTTGGTCGTCGCGAACAGAAACAGCGTGTGGAAGTAGACGGCGCTGACGTAGCGGCGTTCGGCGAGCTCGGCGGCCTCGGCCGACTTGGCGCCGCCGTTGAAGTTCTTGAGCACCGAGCTGTCCAGGTTGACGTAGATGCGCGACAGCTTGTCCTCGTCGACGAACGGCTGGACGACCACGTCGTAGCCCATGTCGACGCCCGCCTCCTGGATCTCCTCCCAAGACTTGCGGCCCTCGCCGCCCTCCCTGGAGCAGAGCACAAGCTCCGGGATGCCGAGCGGCGGCTCCGGTTCCGGCCGCGGCTTCGGTGGGCTTCGCTCGGGATCGGTGATCCTGACCAGCACGGTCTCGACCAGGTCGCCCTGCGGGCTCGACAGCGTGGCGCGCATCTCCAGCACGTCGCCGGTGCTTACCCCGCCGGTCGCGCGTACGCCGACCCTGATGGTGCCGTCCGTCGGGCTGGCGCGCGTCACGCTGAGCGCGTCGCCCTCCTGCGAGGGCAGCGATGCCGAGCCGCCGCCACCGCCGGCCTGGGCCGGTCGCATCACCGCGAGCGTCAGCTGTCCCGGATCGTCGGTCCGATCGAAATACTCGTTCTCGACGTCGGTCGCGAACGCGATGGTGCGGTTGCCTCCGGCGGGCAGCTTGTAGAGCCGGACGCCGCCTTCGCTGCCGTCGCCCCCCTTGGCCCGGAACGACGAGGGGTACCGCTGGGGATCGAACGGCGGCGCGTCCCGCTGCTCGCGCCGGGGCCGCTCGGGCTCCTCGCGCTTCCGTTCCGCCGTGCCCGGCTGGCGGTCGGGCAGGTCGAACGTCTGCCGCAGGATCCTGGTCAGCGCCTCGTTCATCGGGAGGTTGCGGGTGATGTCGCGCAGCATCTGCCCGGCGTCCGAGCCGTCCATGTTGAGGCTCGCCTTGCGCCGCTTCGCGATCGCCTTGAGCTCGCTGTCCAGGAGGATGTCCCGCAGGTGCTTGCGGATCGCGTCGGCGGTGTCGCCAGCCTTCAGCCGGTCGCGCGACGCCATGAACAGCTCGTTGCGCACGCCGAGCGAGAGGTTCGAGCAGTCGACGTGGATAAGGAGGTAGTCCTTGAGCAGCGGCATCTTGAGCGCGCGCGTGACGAACTCGGACGTGAAGGAGCCGTGCACCTGTCCGTTGAGCGAGAACAGCACGGTCATGTCGTTCTTGAAGTACTCACGCTGGATGTACTGCTTGGTCTCCTTGACGCCCTGGTCGCGCGAGCGCGCCTTGAAGACGTAGACGGTCAGGCCGAGCTCTCCGAACTCCGGCGTGGTGGAGCCCACGGAGAACTTCGCCTCCACGGTCTGGTTGTCCCCCTCCAGGCGGCGCTTCAGCCCGTAGACCGCCTGCACCGGCGCCTTGTTGTCCGGGTAGCGCTCGTTGTTGTCGACGGTGAGGAAGGGCAGGGCGGGTTCGAACAGGAACTCGTTGAGGCTGACGTTCAGGTCGCGCGAGATGATCGACCGGGAGCCCTCGGGCAGGCGGTAGGAGTAGAGCTTCAGCAGCGACCCCGTGGTGAAGCGCCGGCCGTCGAGCCCCACGTCCAGCTCGTCGACATCGATCGACGCGACCTGGCCGTCGAAGACGAGGTACTCGTACCAGGTGTTCTTCCGGCCTGCGGCGGCCGCGCGCTCCGGCGGGTGCCTGCGCAGGAGCGTGAAGCCGAGCGGGCTCGAGCCGTCGTAGCGCTTGCTGGCGACGAGCTGGAACCGCCGGTCGCCGCAGAACGCGATCGCGCCGGCGCCGCCCATGTTGTACTTGCCCTGGACGAAGTGGACGTCGTTCTTGTTGCCGCGCAGCAGCGACAGGAAGGTGTCGGCGAAGTCGCCGGGCGCCTGCCCGACCCCGTCGTCGTAGACCAGCAGCGACGTGTCGCGCCGCGGCCCCGATGCGACGATCTGGAGCTCGCGCGCCTGTCGCCGCCGGGCGTCCCCCACGTCCCAGTCGCGGTGCTGCGGGAAGTAGCGGTCGAGCGCCTCGCGCACACTCTGCGGCGCCTGGGGCGAGCGGACGTCGCCTAGGTCCTGCAGGACCTTCTTCTCCAGGATGGCGTCGATCCCGTTTGTGACCTTCTCGACCAGGGCGGGGATGGGGTGGGCCTGCTGGTTCTCGACGACCCCGTAGTAAGACTCGTTGTTGCCGTAGGCCGTCCACTTGCTGTCGTCGAACGCCAGCCCCTCAGCGTCGAGGATCGCCTGGATCTCGCCTTCTGTGCCCGCAGCGAGCAGGCGTGTGAACAGCTGTCGCATTCTCTTCGTCACGCGCGTTGCTTTCCGGGATTGGAGCGGATCATGTCCTCGACCTGGTCAGGCGGCCACCACAGCTTCCGCGTCGTCCTCGATCACCATGGCGGGATCAACGCTCAGGAGCTCCTCCATCGCCTCTTCCGAGAGCTTCAGCGTGAGCTGTAGCCAGGCCGCGTCCTTGTCGGTGTCGGGCTTGCCCGCAATCTTGATCGTCGTCGCCAGCGGCCCCTTGTCTTTGGTCGCGGCCCCCTTGACGAGGAAGCCGCTGAGTAGCTGGTCCTCGTTCTTCTCGCGCAGGAAGTCGGCCAGCTTCTTGGCGTCGTCCGGCAGGAGGCTCGCCGCGTCCACGGCGCGCACCTTCTCCACCAGCGAGTGGACGTACGAGCGCCTCAGCAGCACCCGGTGGCCTTTGGCGAGGTCCCCTCGCTCTGGGAGCACCGTCGCGGTCGCGGGGCCCGGCACCTCGAGCACCTCGAACTTACTGCCGTTCGCGGTCTTCATGCGCAGGTGTACGGTGACGGACGCGTCCACGCCCATCGTCGGAGCGACCGCGAGGCCGATCCTACCCAGGTCGGTGAGCGCGAGCCGCTGCACCTCCTGCGCGTAGAGGGGGCGCAGCGTGCCCAGGAACTCGACGCCCTTCATCGAGCCGAGCGATCCAGTTCCGGACACCGCGAAGGTGTTCAGCGTCTTCGGGTTCCACTTCAGGCTGTAGGCCTTATCCTTGTAGAATATGAATTGGTCGGCCGAGGCGCTGTCTTGGTCGAACGACCGGAGCTCTCCGTCCATCGTGAGGACGCGCTTGACCTTCGGCCCGGATCCACGTGGCACCAGGTCGCAGTCTGGCGTGATGACGACCATCACCCGCTTCTCGCCGATCTTGATGAACATGTCGCCCAAGCGGTGGCGGACGCGGGCTCCCTTCTCGTGCTCGTCCACGCGCACGCGCTGGAAGAGGCGTGCGATTGGCACGGAGGGGCCTTCGAACGCCCCTTCGATGCCCTTGCTCAGCTCGTGATCGTCGATCTTCTTGAAGGAGTCGCTGTTCCAGTCGATCTTCTCGGCGACCAGAGCGCGCAGGTTCTCGCCGAAGAGCCACTCGAGGTAATCGCCCATCCGCTCCCCTTCGCTCGCCAGCCGGAACCGGAACAGGTAGGCGAAGTCTTTGGGCTCCAGGCTGCCGATCTCTTTCAGGACCGCCTGTAACGCTTTCTCGGCGCCCCCCTTCCATTCTTTGAGAGCCCGGTGGAGCACTTGGCCGAAGATGAAGCCCTGGCTGGTGTCGAGCAGCGCGTCGGCCGCCTGGTTGTCGATCTTGAGCTGGTCGCCGTCCTTGCTGACCCACCCCTTCTGCAGGAACTGGAAGCGGACCGCCAGGACGTTCCCTCCGAGCTTCTCGACGCTCTGCCGGAACCTTTGCGCCCGCGCCTTCACTTGCTCGGAGGACATTAGGACTATGGCCGGATCCTCCTCGGGCTTGGAGGTGAGCAGCCGGTTCAGCAGGGCGATCGAGGTCTTACGGGCCTTGGCCTTGACCGCGGTGGTTAGTCCTTCGCCTACCGCGTCCGGGCTGAGATAGTAGTCCAGGAACACGACCTGTGGCTTGAAGCTGGCGAATTGCGTCTCTCCGTCGCCCAGGCCGGCGCGCACAATCGCGATGCCGGTACCGCATTTGCTGAGCAGCGTGACGAGCGGTTCGAGGACGTTCAGCGTGAGGCCCTTCTCGACCTCGAAGCGACCGGCCGGGTCGAAGCGGGCGTCGCGCGTCTCGATGAACTTCACGTAGAGCGCCGCCCAGGCGGCCTGCAACTCGTCGGTCTCCGCCTCGCCGCTCTCCACTGCCGCCGTCGCCGCCGCGATAGTGTCGTCGTCCAGCCCCGCGTCGCGGCAGGCCTGCTGACCGTCGATGCCACCGAAGAAGTCGAGCATGGACCCGGACACCTCGCTGAGGGTCGGGGCGTCGTAGACGTCGTCGATCACCAGGACCCGCTTGATGCCGTTGTCCTCGAAGGCGGCGGAGATCCGCTTCTCATGCCCCATGCGCGATTTACCCCATGTCTAGCACGAACATGTTCACGCGGTCCTTGCGGATTCGCCCCATGTCCGTGTCCATTACGAGCTTCCACTTGTGGTATTCGGCGAGTTCCCGCGCGATGTAGAGGCCGAGTCCGCGTCCTTGCCCGGTGGGTTTCGACGTGATGAACGGTTGGAAAATGCGCTCCCGTCGGTCCTCAGTGACGCCGGGTCCATTGTCCTCCACCGTCAAGCTGCGGTCGGCGGCGTCCAGGACGATCGTGAGGCGCGGAGAGAACCCGGGCTCGAAGCGCTTCTGCTGCTTCAGCCAGTAGGCGGAATTCACCACCAGGTTCTCCAGGATCTGAATCACCATGCCGCGGACGGCCTTGACCGTGAAGGGGGCATCGGGGCGCTGGAAGTCGACGCGGATCTCGTGTCGCTCGAATTCGCGGAAGTGGTTCGACAGCACGTCGTCCACCAAGTCGGCCAGGTCGAAAGTGCTCTTCGACTGCCGCTTCTCGCCTGTGAGCTCGTCGAAAGCGGCGATCCGCTTGTGGAGCGTCTTGAGCTGTTCGCGCAGCGAGTCGATCGTGGCCTGCCGGAGGCTGCCGCCGGACAGCAGGTCCATGGTGTGCCCGACCGCCCGCTCAAGCTCGTGGAATATGAACTCGGTCATGAGCCCGATGCCGGCCAGGTAAACGAACTTCTCCCGTTCCTCGTCCGCCTCGGAGACCACCTTCTCAATCCTGCCGACCAGCGCGGCGGACTGCGAGGTGAGTTGGGCGACGCTTTTCGCCACCTCGCTGATCTCGTCGCCAGCGCTGTCGCCGACCACCTCGCGCAGCTGGCTCAGCGCGCGCTCGACCCGCTTCTGCGTCGTGGAGACGTTCTGGGTATCCTGCTCGGCCGCGCGGCGCTCGATAAACTCGATCTCGTCGGCGTCGTTGATCAGGCCGCGCATCTCGGTGTGGACCACCCACATCAGGATCTTGCGCAGCGCGTCCGCCGCGTCCGACTGGATCAGGCCCTCACGGTTGGTCTGCTCGCTGAGCGCCGTGTGCGGCGTCTCTAGCAGCACGCGGCCGATCACCTGCTGCCTGTTGAGCTTGAAGCCCTTCACCCCGAACGCGATCTCATCCAGTGCGAGCCAGTCGTCGGACGGGTCGCCGTAGGGAAGGATCCGGAACCCGTAGCGGTAGAGCATCGGTCCGCCGCTCCAGTGCGAGATCTCGCGCCTGGTGTCCTGCATCTTCTCGGTGAGGCCGGCGACCGCTTCGACCACACGGCGGTTGAACCAGTATATGTCGCACGAGAAGGACCCAAGCGCCTCGAACGCCGACTGCCGCACCGGGACCAGTTTGAAGGCGGCGTGGCCGCGCTTCGCCCGACGTTTCACGGATTCCTGAGCGAGCGAGAACACGCCCGCTCCGCGCTCGTCGATCTTGATGCTGCGGTGCCGGTAGCGGTAGTCGACGGTGCCCTGAAGCACCGGCTCGCCGTTCTCCATCCTGAAGTCGACGTGGCAGTAGGCGTGCGCCGAGTCCAGGAGCGCCTGCGGTATCGACGGGATCGCGATGCGCTGGCCGTTGTGCCGCGCGACGATCAGTCCGTTGGCGGCTCCCTTCTTGAACGGATCCACCATCCGGGCGATCCTGCCTTGGAGGATGTCGGTGAAGCGGACCTCGTCCCAGTCGGCCTGCAGCGCTGATATGAGGATGCTGGTCCCCTTCTCCGAGGGATCGAACTTCTCCTCGCCGATGACCGGCTCGACGTCGATCTCCTGGATCAGCTTGCGAGTGTCGTGGGAAAAGAGTGCCCAGTCTATGTCGAGTAGGTTCCAGTAGATCTCGCCGGCCTTCGAGGTCTTCACGTGCAGGCGGTCACCCAGCCGCATGGTCGAGAGGCGCCCGATGCCCTTGTCGCCCAGGTTCTTGGCGCCCGCGAGGTTCTCGATGCGGCGCGAGCGGGTACCTACTCGCAGGAACACGTCACGCAGGTCGATCAGCGACATGCCGTCCCCCGTGTCGCGGACCTCGATCGTGTTGATTTCGTCGTAGAGGCCGCGGAGCAGATCTAGGAAGTCGGCCTCGTCCGTCGCCCCCCGCAGGGCGGACATTAGCCTCGCGGCGTCGGGATGCGCGGCATCGATCAGGCAGCTCTGGACGTAGTCCGCCACCGCGCCAGTCGTCTGCCCCTCCTCCTCGATCCGCGCGACGGCTTCCTTGAAGTCGGAGCGAGTGAGCAGGACCTTGACCAGTATCTCGACTCGGGGCGAGCCGGCGTCGACGGCGTTCTTGATGAGTTCGTAGAGGGCGACCTCATCTGAGCTGATCAGCTCCTTGCCAAGCTCCAGCAGCGTCCGGGCCTCGAAGGTGAAGCTCACGCCAGCGGGCTCACAGCGTGCAGATCAGGCATGCGTCGCCCTCCGGCTCGTCGCCGTCCCCGGCGAACACCTGCGCCAGGGTCAGGCCGTCGCTACGGCGCTCGCGCGCAAGGCGTCGCCGCTCGTACTCCTCCTTGATCGCCTGCATGCGCTCCGGCCGCTCGAGTTCCGACAGGCTCTCCCGCTCGCTCCAGGTGAACGTGTTGCCGCTGCCCTCGAACGGAACCTCGTAGGCCTTCGCCTTCTCATAGAGGTCCGGGTAGGTCTCCTTGAGGCGCACCCACTCGATCTTCTGCTGGTAGAAGCAGAAGAAGCAGCCCGAGCGCGAGCGACCCCACTTCGTATAGGGCGGCATGCCGACTCCCGAGTCCCGCAGGATACGCTCGATGTCCGGCAGCTTCAGCCCGTCCTCCTGGAAGGGATAGACCGGCGTGATGTTGGGCTTGTGGCTGATGTAGCCCGAGCGGTTCTCGTCCGCGCGCAGGCCGACGTAGTTGAGCACCGGGTCGTCGCCCACGTGGGCCTCGAAGGGCTTCAGCTTGAGCATCTTGGTGCACCAGCGCCGGTGATTCGACGGGATCATCCCGCCGTAGACGTCGTACCAGTGGTCGAAGCCCAGGTCCGCGTTGAGGCGGTGGACCCGCTTGCCGAGATAGTCCTCGATGCTCTCGAGGTACTGGTAGGTCTCGGGTAGCTCCTTGCGGGTGTCGGAGAAGATGTACTCCATGTCGGGGACGCGGTCCCGCATGTAGATCGCGAGCGCCGCGGAATCCTTGCCCCCCGAAAGGCTGAGCAGGTGCCTGGTCGGCTTCACGCCTTCTCCTCCCGGGCCTGCTCCGGCATCCGCTCGACCAGCAGCCGGCCCAGGATGGCGCCAGCGTCGGGCCGCCCCTCCAGGAGCCGCCGCATCTCGGCCTCGACCTCCGCCGACGAGCGGGGCGCGTCGCCGGCCCGCACGACCATCGATTGCTCCTCGCCCGACGTCGAGACGACGTGCACGGTGCGCAGGTCGGACTTCTGCGCGACCGCCTTGCGGATCGCCGCGAGCCAGCGCACGAGTCGCTCGGCCACGGACCGCGCCTCGAACGCGAACTTGTCCAGGCTGTCGTCGGTCCAGCCGTCGATGCGCCGGCCGCCCAGCAGGCCGGTGACGCCCTCGAGCCGGCGCCGGTCGCCCTCCGGCGCGAGCATCCGCTCCACGAACTGCCGCAGCGTGAAGTCTCGCAGCGCCAGCCGGTGGGGCGCGTAGTCGACCCTGACCTGCTCGTGGACGCCGGCCAGGTCGTCGACCCCGAACGCCTCCGCCAGCGCCGCCGACGCCATCCGGCGCAGGATCGGCTCGGCCTCGGTCAGCTCCAGGATGGCCGCGTTCAGCCGCTCGACCAGCAGGTCGGCGTCGATCTCGCCCGTCGGCGTCACGGCGTCGCAGGCCCGCGGCAGTTCGCCGAACACGAGGTCGATCGGCTCGCGCCCCTTCGCCAGCGCCGAGCGCACCGCCTCGGTGCCAGCGGTGAGGCTCCGCGTCGACAGCGTGTATTCGGGGAGCTTGCGCCACCAGGCGTAGAGCCCCTCCACAATCGGCTTGATCGCGGCGTCCGGCCGGGTGCCGCTGTCGAACACGACGAGTTCCGCCGCGAGCCGCTCGAGCACCTGCCGCCTGTCGTCGGCCTCGCCCAGGTGCCGCAGCGCGAAGTTGCCCGGCGACTTGGCGAGCCGCATGAAGTGCGAGCCGGTCAGCTCCGGCTGGAACGTGCCGCGTTCCATCAGCGCAATGTCGCGCCGATTCGCCAGCATGTAGGCGGCGATCAGGACCAGTGCGGGCCCCGCGCGGAGGCCGTAGGGGATCTCGCCCAGCGCCGACACCAGGTGGTCGAACCGGACCAGTCCCGCCTCCTGGACGAGCGAACCCACCCGGTCCCAGGCGGGTCCCCAGTTGAGCGGGTCGGGATCGGGACGCGAGAATCCGAAGCCTCCGTCCGGCCGTTCGCGGTGAATGCCCGACGCGCCGAGCATGGCCAGGTAGACGGTCCGCTCCGGCGGCGCGCCCTCCAGGCCCAGGAACGGCTCGGTGGCGCTCGTGACCATGAGCTCCAGCAGCCGCATCCGGGCGCTCGCGACCGCGGTGGACAGGCGTCCGCGGTTGATCAGTTCGTTCCGGAGCACCGGCGCGCCCGCGAACGTCTCGTCCAGAAGGTCGCTGATGTGCCGGCTGAGCCCTGCGGCGGTCTCGAGCTCCAGCCGCTCGCCACGGTCGAACCAGGTCGAGCGCGCGCCGACCGAGGGCTGCGTCAGGCCGCCGAGCGTGCGGCCGAGCGCCGCCTCGGCCGCCGACAGCCGGGCCGCGACCTCGCCGCGCGCCAGATCGTCGACCCTGAGCTCCTCGCAGCTGTCTCTGATCCAGCGCCACATCGCGAGTTCGTGTGCCCACTTGAGGTCGGCCGCCTCGATCCGCTGGACGCAGTAGAGCGTGAGCGGCGGCGCCGCGCGCGAGCGCTCGGCGGCGTCTGCCATGACCGAAGTCTCGTCCTGATCGGGATGGAGCGGGAGCACGACTATCGCCCCGTCGCCCTCGCGCGCGGCGTCGGCCGAGGTTGTCACCGAGAACGTGCGCAACGTGCCCGTGCGGTGATAGTGGCGATGGGCGACGATCGGCCGCGCGGGTGGTAGCTGGGCCGCCAGGCCGTCAATGCGCGACACGGCGGGCACCTGCACCCGTGCCTCGTCGATCCAGTGATCCAGGTCGACGCTCGTGCTGGACCACAGGCTGTAATCGTCCCGGTGCGGGCGCCGGTAGAGGATCCGCCGCGCCGCGAGCCGCGCGAGCGCCGCCTCGGCCTCCTCCGTGGTCACGCCCATGGACCAGCCGATCGAGGCGGCGTCGGTCCGCAGGCCGGGCAGGGGGTCCAGCACCGCTATCACGGCGACCGCCTTGAGGGCGTCGGTATCGAGCGGCGGCAAACCCTCGGCCTGCACCAGCGCGTCGAGCGCCAGCTGCCACCGGCGCTCCCGGTCCGGCGCCCGCAGGCGCAGCTCGCCCTGCGCGGCCAGGTAGTCGAAGAGACGGGGCAGGAGGTACCAGCCGTCCGTGCCGTACCGGGTGCGCTCCACGTGATCGCGGAACCCGTGCCGCTCGTGGGACTGGAGGAAGCCGAAGACCGAGCGCTCGTTCTGCCCGAACCGCCGCGCCATGGCGGACAGCGCCGCCACGGTGGCGGGGTGCAGCGGGTAGAGGCTCGGGGCCATGGACCGCAGCTCGGCCGGTGCCGTGTGGAACATGCCCCGCTCGCTGGCGGCGGCGAACAGGGTCCGCGCGTGCTTGGCGACGGCGGGGGCGGCGTCGACCGGCGCGAACGCGTGCGACAACAGGAAGAGGGTCTGCTCGGCGCTCTCGCGGAAGGAGATCTCCTCGTATCGCTCGGCCGTGCGCGACCACTCCGCCTCGATCCATTCGCCCAGGCCCGCCACGTAGTCGGAGAAGCGGTGGTGGAGGAGGGTGATCACGGCGAGCGGGGCGCGGCCGCGCCCGCCCGCGCGCTCCGCGAGCGCCTGGAAGACCGACGGGTCCTCGAGCCTCGGGTGGGACGCGGCGAACTCCAGGTAGCGTCCCATCTCGTCGACGATGAGCAGCAGGCCTCGACCGTTTGTCTCCTGCAGGTGGACGGCCAGATCCTCGAGCGCGGCGAGCGCCGGGCCACCGCGGTCTGCCGCGTCCATTATGCATCGAACCGTGTCGGTCACGGACGTGGCGCCCAGCCGGGCGGCCGCGGCGCCGACGGCGTCGAGCAGGTCGTCCACGAAGCTCGCGCGGCGACCGTTCAGGACGATGGGCTCGTAGTTCGGAAGCTCGGTCCCCGGAGCCAGGATCGGCGCGGCGACACGTGCAGCGTCACCTTCGCCGCGGAGCAGCTTGGCGAGCAGCAGTCCGACACTCGACTTGCCGACCCCGTAGGGGCCGGTGATCCGGAACGCCCGCTGACGGGAGGAGGGGCGCAGCCCGTGGGTGACGCGCAGCACCGCCTCGCGGACGGTCGCGGTGACGATGTAGCCGTCGAGCGCCTCGGGGTCCTCCAGGTCGCGCCGGAGGTCGGTCGACCGGACGTACCTTCGCGTGATCTCGAGGTGGTCCGCGATGGTGGAGGTCGGGTTCACCATGCCAGCTCCTCCAGCGCGTCCACCGAGCCCCTGCGGGTCGCAACCAGGTCCACCCCGCCGGCGCCGTCATCGCGCAGCTCGAGCCCCCGGGCGGCGGCGCACAGCGCATCCAGCCGCTCGTGCAGGCCCGCCTCGTCGAGTGCGAACACCATGCCCGGCGATCGGCGGGACAGCATCAGCGAGCGCAGCGAGACCGCGGACGAGCCTGGCGACGTGCCCGTCCAGAAGTCGTGCACCGCGAACGCGAAGGCGGGGATGCCCAGCGTCGGCTTGGGACCGCGCGACAGCCGCAGCGTCGGCGTGCCGAGCACGCTCTCCTCGCGCACGAGGTCTAGCTCCTGCAGCGGACAGCCTAGAGCGTCCTCCGGCACGGTCACGCCGTCGCTGCGGCCCGCGTCGTAGCTCCTCACCAGGATGTCGACGTGTGCGCCGGCAGTGTTGGGCGAGATGCGCGAGCCAGCCGCCTCCGCGCAGCCCGTCACCGCGGTGACGAGGCGCTGGCGTGGGACGATCGCGTCGCGCATGTCCAGGAAGAAGGTCGACCAAGCGCCCAGCCGCGCGCGCGTGGTTAGCAGCCAGTGGAGCCGCCACAGGGAATCGACGTCCTCCAGGTACGGATCCCGCCCGGTCGCCGGGTCCAGCAGACGCTTCGCGAGGCCGGTCGTCACGACCTGACGCCCAGCCTGCTCGGTCAGCCCCAGCGCATCGCCCCAGAACCGGATCGACTTCACCATGTTGCGACCCAGGCCGAGCGTGAGGATCGCCCGCTCGTCGGACGAGAACACGTCGGCCGAAGCCGTCACCGCGTCGTAGAGCTTGGGGAGCCACCCGTAGCGGATCACGAAGGACTCGTGTCCCGAGAACTTCAGTCCGCCTTCGTCCGTCCACGCCCCCGCGGCGCGGGCGGACCTCGTCGCCACCATGTCTTCCCCCGCGTTCATCGCCGTTTCTCCACCGATAGCGCGTGAACCGCATCGATTACCAGCGTCGCGGCTCGAACTATCTGATCCGCCGTGGTTCCACGGCCGAGACCGAACCGCACCGCGCCGGTCACGCGGTCCGCCTCCAGGCCCATGGCCGTCAGCGTGCGCGATGGCGCGATCGCGCCGGAGCTGCAGGCTGACCCGGTCGACGCGACCACGTCAGGCAGCCTCGCGAGCAGCGCGTCGGCGTCGATCCCGAGGAAGGACATGTTCAGGTTGCCGGCTACTCGGTGTTCCGCCGATCCGTTGACGACCGCTTGCGGGCAGCCGTCCAGTAGCGCGCGCTCCAGCTGGTCGCGCAGGGTGGCCAGCCGGCGCTCCTCGTCCCGCATCGTCGCCGCCGCGAGCGCGCAGGCCGCGCCGAAGCCGACGCAGAGCGCCGTTGGCAGCGTTCCTGGGCTGAGGCCGCGCTCCTGCCCGCCGCCGCTGGCGATCGGGCGCATGGTCTGCATCAGGTCGCGGCGGCAGTAGAGCGCGGCGACCCCCTGCGGGCCGTAGAGCTTGTGGGAGGAGACGGCGCCGGCGGCGATGCGGTCGCAGTGCACGTCGGTCGGGATCCGGCCAGCGGCCTGCGCCAGGTCGACGAACAACGGGACCGAAAGGTAGTCGCACAGGTCGCCGATCTCAGCGATCGGCTGGATCGTGCCGACCTCGTTGTTGACTGACATGACGGCGACGACCGAGGCGTTGTCGCCCGCTACCTCGGCGACGGCCTCCGGATCGACCAGGCCATCCTCGCCGACGGGCACCTCAAGGACCCGCACCGCCGGCTCCAGTGCCGCGAGCGTCTCAATCACGCAAGGGTGCTCGATCGCAGACCGGACGACATCGGTCCCTGGCCGGGCCAGGCTGCGCAGCGCGACGTTCGTCGCGATGGTGGCGCTCGGGACGAGGACGATTTCGTCAGCGTCGGCCCCGATCAGCGCAGCGACCTGTCCGCGGGCGTGTTCCACCGCATCCGCTGCCTCGGCCCCCAGCGCGTGCGCGGAGTGGCTGTTCGCCGGGCGGCGCAGCCAGGGCAGCATCGCGTCGACGACGGCGTCGTCGACCGCGGTCGTGGCGTGCGCGTCGAGGAAGATGCGGTCCCGCGTCACCTGATCCGCTCCGCTATCGCGAGGACGTCTTCCGCGAACGTGTCGACGATGTCGCTGAGCATCGCGGCGCGCTCGATGGGCGGTGCGCGGCGCAGGCGCTCGACCTGGGTGCGACGACCGCGCCTGATGCGCTCGCGCTCCCTGAAGTCGTCGCCGATGTAGCTGTAGTCGTGCAGGCGGTGGTCGGGCTCGAAGTTCGTCCAGACCGCCTCGTGCACCGGGCCGGCTTGCGTTTGGTTCGGGACCGCGTGCCTGTGCCATTCGCACAGCGCGGCCTCGTAGGCTGGATTGTCGTAGCCGCTGATCATCACGTGGCAGGGCAGTCGGACGAGGATGTCCAGCAGCTCTGCGTGGTGCTCCCGGCTGTAGTCGTGCCGGTAGCAGCGCGCGCGGCGCCTGGCGTCGGGCCAGTATGGCGGGTCCGCGTAGACGAGTTCGCCGCCCGAGAACGCGAAGCCGCGCAGGAAGTCGACGGCGCAGCCATGGACGAGCTCCAGCCCCGGCGAGGCCGTCGCCCGCCAGCGATCGAGCACCTCCGCGTCTATCTCCACCCCGATCGACCGTCGCGCCGGCCGCTTGCGCCGGAGCACCGCGCCGCCGCCCAGGTGCGTCTCGATGTAGGTGGTGTGCGGCGGCATCAGGCTGATGATGCGCTGGTATGCCCTGCCCTTGCCGCCCGGATACGTCATGTCGCGGAGCATCGCAGATTTTCGCGATGAATGCAAATCGGGGGCGGGGGTCTGCACGGTTTTGCCATCGACGCGGGATCAGGTCGACACGAACCGATCGCTCGGTAGCCCGGCCCATCCTGTCGGCGCGGGCCTGGTCGGCCCGGTGGCGGTGGTCCGGGGAGGCGACTGTCGAAGGATCTCGGGGATGGGGTCCGCGCCTGCTATCTCCGGACTGCCCGAACCCATCCCGGTCCCGCAGGCCATCGCGCCACGCGCCGCTATGCGCCGATCTCGACGCTGTCCGCGTTCAGCTGGAAGCGGGTCCACCCGTCCTGCAGGCGCCGATCCGCGGTATGGTCGGGCGATGTGACGACCTCGGTGATGAGCCTTCTGTCCAGTTCCGAGATGCCCGTGGCCACCAGATCGCCGAGGCGGCGGCCGACCGCGGCGTCGAGCAGCACATGCGGCAGGACGTCACCGAGATCCAGCGCGAAGCCGTGGTAAATGGCGCTCCCGATCGCGACTTCGGCCGAGAATTCGGGCAGGTGTCTGCCCGTCTGGGTCAGCTGGAACCGCCGTTCGCCCACCCACGTCTGCATGTATGCCATGTCGTTGGCGACGAACTGGAGGTAGTCGTCGTTGCTGGCCATGCGTTCGGCCGGGCCGTGGATGTCGACGCCGTCGGCGCGAAGTATCTCCTTCAGCAGCCGATCGATCAGGATATACTCGGTCGGAAGGTCCGCCTGGCCGCCCGGTGCAAGACCCCGGCCGAGCGCCACCTCGTGCATCTGCAAATGGCGATCGAGATGGTTCATCAGCCAATCTTGGAACGGCGTCTGCTCCACTGCCGCGAGGTACTCCTCGTCCCGTCTTTCGGCGAAGAGGGGCGAAGTCGCCTCGTGGGGCAGGTTTCCAAAACCGAAGATGAGCCATCTGAGCCCTACCGACCAGGCCGCGACCTCGTGTTCGACCCACTGCCGGTCAGGGCTGACGGACAGCTTGAACTGTCCCGGCGAGCGCGCAAGGCGGATGTCCGCTACGGTTAGCCCTGTCGCCGGCAACCCGGCACCATCCTTCTCCGTCATCATCTCAACCCCCGGTCACCGACGCTCGATCCTGCGGTGCGAGGTCGGCCAGTGGCTCCGTCGATCTCGCAGGCCGGCACCATCAGTCGCAGGCTGACCAGGTCATCCGCGTCGTCGTCGAAGATGTCTGGATCCGGGGCCGTAGGCTTTCCGCAGCTGACAATGACCGCCTCCCCCGGCAACGCCGCATTGGCGAAGACCGCCCCGACCGACCGGCCCGGGAGAGAGTTCATGAGCGTTTCGGGGAGCCGCGCCCCGCGGACGGTCAGCTCCCGGTGCTTCAGGCTCCATCCGCCGGATCGCGGGACGATCCATCCCTCGATCCTCCCGTCCAGCTGGATCAGCGTCCCATGAAGTTCCTCGCTCCCGCATGCCGAGAACGAGATGTGGACCCAGCCCTCCCTTGCCACGACTTCGATCGCCTCCGAAGCAGGTACGTGTGCATGGCCGAGGATTGCCAGGGCGGTGTGGTCGATCCAGCCCAAGGCGCCCGTGGCATCGCTGCGTCCGCGCGCGACGATCCGTCGTCTGTGATCGTCCATGGCCCTGGAAACCTGCCTCTGGAGCGGCTCCAGGTCGGGGGCCGTTATGCGCTCGATCCCCATCTTCAGGTCGTGACCGAGCATCTCCAGGTCCGCGGTGATGCCGGGCTCGACGTTCATGAAGTCGAAAGTGGCGCCCAACGATGCCAGCTTCGGCGGCATCGGCCCCTCCGCCGCCGCCCGGATGATCGGCTCGATCGACGATAGGGCACGTTCGACGAGGTCGCTGTGGCGGCGCATCGTTCCGAATTCGTGGGCCAGCCCGAGCATGTCCCATGCCCGATCGGCGAAGCCGCTGCAGCCGGAGTCGGCCAGGGGGAGGGCGTATCGGAACTCCGCGCGGCGTTCGCGGGTCTTAGGCACGGCCCTGATCTGCGTCTGGCATCGGCGGGTGTCGGCGGTCTCCCGCGCGAGTGCGATCTCGAAGGCCCTGACCCAGGGCAGGGCCGCAAGTTTCGAGTTCGCGATCCTGAGTATCTCACCGAGTTCGATGGCGCGGAAAGGCGTAACAGCCGCAGGGATCGTGATGCGGGGAGGGGCGGCACGGGTCATGGGCCGACCCTCCGCTCCTTTGGGGAGATCGACGGGTGGCCGAAAGCAGGTAAGCCCATGCTAGCCCTCCGCTGCCAGCGCAGGACGCGACGATCGCCGCTGCCGGCCGTGGGAGGGCAGGGCAACCCGCGTTCTGCAGCGGTCAAATCCAGCCCCCGCAACCACCGCCGCAGAACTCTCGGTTCTGCCGCGGTCGAACACCGTCCCCGCAACCAAACACACACACGCCGCCCTTCAGGGCGGCGTTGTCGTTTGTAGGGCCTGGCCAAGGAACTGGAACGCAAGGCGGCTGGCCGACACAGCCGCTCGTGCTGACTGCGCTGGGGAGCGGCATCAGCTCGCTGTCGGCGCTATCTCGATTCGGTTGCGGCCGGCCGCCTTCGCCCGATACAGCGCCGCGTCCGCAGCCTTGATCAGATGCGCCTGATCGGGATGGCCATGATGCTCCGCCACCCCCATAGACGCGGTGATCGCCAGTGGATCGTCGCTCCCGGCATCGATCCGCGTCTTCTGCAATGCAGCCCGGATACGTTCCGCAATCTCGTGCGCCTGCCCGGCGTGCGTTTCGTTAAGCACGATCAGGAATTCCTCGCCGCCATAGCGGAAGACGAAGTCGCTTGGTCGCACATGATCCATGACGATCTGCGCCACCTGACGGAGCGCCAGATCACCGGTCTGGTGCCCGTGCCGATCGTTGATCCGTTTGAAATGGTCGACGTCGAGCAGGATGATGCACAGCCCGCTGTCGTTCGCCGTGGCGAATTCGATCTCCCGCCCGAGGATTGCCGGCAGGAACCGACGGTTCAGCGCGCGGGTGAGCGGGTCGCGCCCGCTTTCGAGCGCCGTCAGGCTTTGAAACAGCTCCATGACCAGCGCCGATACCCGGCTCACCGCGGCCTGCAGTTCGGACAGCGTCTCCATGCGCTGGTTCGGACCGCCAGTCGTTTCCAGTTCGGGCAGCAGCACGCGGTCGATCCGCTGTGTCTCCGCCAGCAGGTCCTGGTAGATCACCGATCGTTCGAACATGAAGCTCGCGCGGTGCCGCAGCCACAGCCCGAAGGGAGAATCCAGCAGCCGCGTTAGCCCGCGATCAGCCTCCCCCTGCAACAGGCTGAACAGCGTCTTCTGGCTCCACTCCATCAGGCTTGCCTTCTGCGCCTCCTTCTCGGTGGAGACGTCCTGATCGATCGAGAACAGCCGGTATGCCTCATCTAGCCGAGCCCGAGCAGTTGTGTCCTTCACATAGGCCTGGCTCATCATCATGATTGCGACGTCGATCCGCTCATGCGCCAGCTGGAGCGCCGCCAGGCAGCGTTGCGGCTCCGCACGCGCGGAGAAAAGCTGCGCCAGCCGCGCTTTCAGTGTCGCCGCGCCCTGCATCACCAGATGAATGGGAATGTTGATCCGCGCGTGAACCTGCCCGATCACGCGCTGGCTTTCCTGCAGGCGTGGGCAATCGCGGATATCGGCCTCGTCGAACAGCGCCGTCAGCCAGTCGAGCAGTGAGGCGCTCAGCCGCCCGTGGACCACCGAATGGCTGAGGAACCGCTGCGCCTCTTCGTCCTGCAGCAGCGTGTCGTAGAAACGCGCCACCATATCGGCGCCATGCTCCGATGCGATCTGCCGCAGGATTGCGACGCTATCGCCCAGAGCCTCATTCGCTACCATTTCACCTAACACCTAACGATTGCACCATCGACGCGGGTGCCGACCAGACCTGCCTCCCCTGCCTTTGGTGTGCTCTGGTTAGCAAAAGGTCGACGGGTGCGCATCCGTCGGTTCCGGACGTGCGTCCGCCGGCCCCTGTGGGACTTACGGGTATCGCCGTGGTCGGCTTCGGCCTCAAGATTCCGCACACGTCCGGCGGTTGCGCGCTTCTTGAGGATGAACGCCGATGTTCGATGGCCTTGATGCACTGCTCCTCGCCCGCATCCAGTTTGCCTTCACGGTCAGCTTCCATTTCATCTTTCCGGCCTTCTCGATCGGGCTGGCGAGCTATCTGGCCGTTCTTGAGGGCTTGTGGCTGCGCACCGGGCGCGCGGTCTATCTCGACCTGTTCCGCTTCTGGCTGAAGATTTTCGCCATCACCTTCGCCATGGGCGTCGTGTCGGGCATCGTCATGTCCTATCAGTTTGGCACCAATTGGGCGGTCTTCTCCGACAAGGCGGGGCCCGTGATCGGTCCGCTCATGGCCTATGAGGTGCTGACCGCTTTCTTCCTGGAGGCAGGATTCCTCGGCGTCATGCTGTTCGGGATGAAGAAGGTCGGGCGGTCGCTCCACTTCTTCGCCACGCTTATGGTCGCGGCGGGCACATTGATCTCCGCGATCTGGATCATCAGCGTCAACAGCTGGATGCAGACGCCGACCGGCTATGCGATGAATTCGGATGGCCAGTTCGTGCCGGGGCCGGACTGGATGGCGATCATCGTCAGCCCCAGTTTCCCCTATCGGCTGCTGCACACCGTTCTGGCCGCCTATCTGACCACGGCCTTCGTGGTCGGCGCGGTCGGCGCCTGGCAATTGCTCAAGCAGCGACGTGGCCATTCCGTCGCCTCGCACGAGGGCAGCGATCCCCGGGAACTGATCGCCGACGCACCGCGATCCGGCGAGGCGGCGCGGACCATGTTGTCGATGGCGATGTGGATGGCCGCGATCGTCGCCCCGCTGCAGATCATCGCCGGCGACATGCATGGGCTCAACACGCTCGATCATCAGCCGGTCAAGGTGATGGCGATGGAGGGGCACTATCAAAGCTACCCTGATGGCGCGCCGCTGATCCTGTTCGGCATCCCCAATTCACAGGAGCGGCGGGTCGACCACGCGGTGGAGATCCCCAAATTGTCGTCGCTGATCCTGAAGCATGATCTGAACGCCCCGCTCGCGGGGCTCAACACCGTGCCCCTCGCTGAACAGCCGCCGGTGGGGATGGTGTTCTGGGCCTTCCGTATCATGGTGCTGACAGGCCTGGCGATGCTCACGCTCGGCCTGTGGAGCCTGTATGCGCGCGCCACCGGCCGCTTGTACGATACGCCCCTTCTGCATCGCGCGGCGGTGCTGATGGGGCCGTCGGGGTTCGTGGCGGTGATCGCTGGCTGGGTGACAACCGAGGTCGGACGCCAGCCCTACACGATCTACGGCCTGCTCACGACCGCGGACAGCGTGTCGCCGCTTGCGGCACCTGCCGTCGCCGCCTCGCTCGTCGCCTTCATCATCGTCTATTTCGCGGTGTTCGGCTTTGGCACCTGGTACATCCTTCGCCTGATGAACAAGGGCGTGCAGATCCACGAGCCCGAACCAACAGAGGGTTCGGGCCCGATCCGCACCGCCGGCATCACGCCTGGTCCCACGCAACTGGCGGGAGCCTGAGCCATGGGCGTCAACATCGACCTCACGATCGTATGGGCCTTCATCCTGGCCTTTGCGGTCTTCGCCTATGTGGTGATGGACGGGTTCGATCTGGGGATCGGCATCCTCTTCCCCGCCTTTGGCGTCGGGCCGGAGCGCGATCAGGCGATGAATGCGATCGCGCCGGTGTGGGACGGGAACGAGACGTGGCTGGTGCTCGGCGGCGGAGGGCTGCTGGCGGCCTTTCCGCTGGCCTATGGCGTGGTGATGACCGGGCTCTACCCGCCGATCATCGCCATGCTGCTCGGCCTGGTCTTTCGCGGCGTCGCCTTTGAGGCGCGCTGGCGTGATCCGGCACATCGCGCCGGCTGGGATTTCGCCTTCACCGCCGGCTCGTTCGTCGCTGCCTTTTCGCAAGGGGTGATATTGGGCGCGCTGCTCCAGGGGGTGACGGTTGCCGACCGCGCCTATGCCGGCGGGTGGCTAGATTGGGCGAGCCCGTTCAGCATGCTCACGGGGATCAGCGTGGTGTGCGGTTATGGCCTGCTCGGCGCCACCTGGCTGATCTGGAAGACGGAAGGGCCGACGCAGAATCACGCGTATCGCCTTGCCGCCCGCTTCTTCCAGGCGACCCTGGTTGCTATCGTGCTGGTCAGCTTCTCCACCCTCGGCCTCGACGCCGATTACCGCCAGAAATGGCTGGGCGAGCCGGCGATCTATCTCACGTCTCAGGTGCCGCTGCTCAGCGCGATCATCGCCTTCGCCTTTCACCGTTCGCTGCGCCGCCGGCGCGAGGCGCGACCGTTCTTCCTCGCGCTGGCCTTGTTCCTGGTGAGCTTTATTGGGCTGGGGATCAGCATGTGGCCCTATGTCGTGCCGGAGGCGCTGACGATCTGGGAGGCCGCGGCGCCCGAACGCAGCCAGATATTCATGCTGGTCGGCGCGCTGGTGCTGGTGCCGATCATCCTGGTCTACACGGCCTGGTCCTATTGGGTGTTCCGCGGGAAGGTTGGCATGGAGGGTTATCATTGATGGATATGGACGTGCCCTTGTGGCAGCGGGTCGGGTGGATGGCGTTCATCTGGGCGCTCAGCGTATCTGCCGTCGGGATCGTGGCAACGCTGATCCGGTTCTGGCTGAAGACCTGACGTTCCGCTGCCGCTGACCGCGGAACACCTCGTCCGCTTGTCGCCGTCCGCTGGGCTACTACAGCGGGCGGCCCGCCTGGCAGCGCTCCAGTTCGACCGGATCGTGCGCGCAGGCGATCGATACGTCCCCGCGGCGTTCCAGCGATAGCGCGCGCAGCCGGTCCTGATTGCCTAGGCGATGCTCCGCGCTGACCTCCATCAGCCGCTGATAGGCGCGCAGCCCCGGCGTGCATCGCCGCCGCGCGGTACGCATCTCGCCGCGATAGAAATAGGCGTCGCCCGCGTGCAGCAGCCAGCGCCCGTCATCGCGCTGCACCGCGACGCCGGCATGGCCCCAGGTGTGGCCGGGTAGCGGGATCATCAGGATCTCGGGCGGCAGCCCGGGCAGGTCGCGCACCGCATCGAACCCGAACCACGGCTCCCCGGCCGAGCTGTACCGGCGCCAGTTACGCACATCGTTGAGCTGCGGCGTGCGCCAGCGGTTGCGCGCGACAAAGGCATCGTGCGCCGTCGTCGCATCGTCGAACTCGCGCTGCATCACGTGCACGGTCGCCGCGGGAAAGTCGTCCAGCCCGCCGGCATGGTCGAAATCGAGGTGCGTGACGATGATGTGCCGCACGTCGCTGGGGCGAAAACCCATCGCCTCGACCTGCCGGATCGCGGTATCTTCCTCGCGCAGCTTGATGTTCAGCATCGCGCGCCACGGCCGCGGGATGCGGATCCGCCCGTGTTCATGCGGATGGTGCACATCGTTCAGGCCATAGCCGGTATCCACCAGCACCAGGCCGTGAGCATCGGTTTCGATCAACAGGCAATGGCAGACGAGCGTGCCGTGAACGCCCAGGCTGCGCCCGTCGTACAGCGCGCCACCCACCGGACAATCGGTGCCGCAATTCAGGTGATGGATCCGCATAAGGGTTTGCCCATGTGCAAGGGGAGGGCGCCGCGCCGCAACGCCCCCCCGGTCACGCGCGGCGATCACCGCCGCGCGCGGGTCATGACTTACATGCTACCGGACTTCGCGGTCGCTTTCATCATGCGCTGCGCGTCGGTCAGGTGCTGGCGCACGACGGGCACGGCCTTGTTGGCGGAGGAACGCAGCGCCGGCTGGTCGCCGCCGGTGCCATAGCTGCGGTGCAGGTCAAGCGCGGCCTGGTGCGCGGGCACCTGCTGCGCCAGGTACAGGCGGTCGAAATCGCCCGGCGCCGCATTCTGCAATTCGGCCAGCGACGCGGTCACACCGGCATCGAGTGCCGGGGGTGGCGGGGTCATCCCGGCCTTGCGCGCGGCGGCCATGGTCGCTGCCGTGGTGGTCTGATGGTGATCGATCAGCATCTGGGCATAGCGTTTCACTTCTGGCCGCTGCGCCTTCTCCAGCGCGATCTTGCTTGAATTGATTTCGTAGAGGTCGCTCTTGCCCGCCGCCATCACATAGGGCGCGGCCTGGGTCTTCGCTTCGGGCGGGGGCGGCGGGGGCGGGGTTTGCGCCATTGCTGGCAACGCGGTTCCGGCCAGCGCCATCGCCATGGTAAGACCAAATGTCTTCATCATCATTCTCTCCTGTTGTGCGTCACGGGCGATGGGGATCGTGCGTGCCTGTCGCGACAAGGTTCGGCAGAAGGGCCGGCCGACGCTTCCTTGCGCAGGTGCTGCGAGCGGTCCGAGGCGTGAAGCGCGGGTGTCGTCGTTGGTCTAGCGATGCGCGCCTCACCGACTTGCGCTTCCGGACACCTATTTTGTCCCTCGCGCTGGGGCGGCGGCCCGCAATTGTTCCGTTGATCCTCCATTCCCCGGCAAGGAAGCCCCTGCCTGTTGCCTCCAACAAACGAGCGGGCGGATGGTCGCGTCAGTGCCAGGCGCTTTGCCAAACTTTCTGAGCAACTTGGATCAACTTGGCGGCTACTTCGACCGCCCCCGCTTATTCTTCATGGCGGCGCTCACGAGGTCCTTCGGGCCCGTGCAGACTCTATGCCACCTGGTCCCAGGCGGCTTTGCCCACCGCATCATAATGCCGCATCGCATCGATCATCGCCGCGCGCAGCCCGGTGTCGATCAGGGCGGAGGGCAGCATCGGATCACGATTGATCGCGCGGATCACCGATTGGCCAAGCAGCAATGTCTCGCGCGCCGCCCCGTCGGCGGTCATCGTCGGCAGCCGCGCGGCGCTGGCGTCCATCTCGCCGATCCAATGGCGATACCCCGCCTCGATCGCGTCGCGCGGCCACAGCGCCTTCCAGGCTGAGTCATCACTCGAACATGCGTCGCCGATGATCGTCGCCTCGCGGTCGAGCCCGATCGCATGAAGCTGCCGGGCAAGCTGCGGCATCGGATCGGCCAGATTGTGTGGCCGCACCCAGGCGCCCGACGGCGTCCGCGCCAGGCCATGGAGCGTCAGCGCCCGTTCGCGTTCGCGCAGCCGGCGACGGTCGCTGCGACCCAGATGGTCGACCAGCACGATCAGCCATCGCCCGTCCCAGTCCCGCACGCGCGTTTCCGCGCTCGCCCAGCCACGTGCCCGCTCGTCGAGCGCCTTGCCGCCGGGACCGATCGCGTACAGCCCGCGTTCGACCTGCTGCACCGTGCCCTCGCGGCACAGACGGCCCAGCGCCACGCGCATCGCGCCGCCATCCAGGCCCATTACCTCGCCGCGCCGCACCAGCTCGGCGACCCGCATCGGGCGCCGCACCGCTGATAGGAACCCCAGTGCCAGCGATCGCCCGGACAAGGGGGCTCGCCAGTCTTGTAACGAAAATTGACTCACGCCGTCATTATGCGTTACAAGTTGTCCGGTCATTCGGGGAGCCTACGCATGAAGCCCGCACCGATCACCGATTTTCTCAGCAAGGATGAACTGGCGGCGCTGATGCGACCGTCCAACCTGCGCGGCGCCTGGACGATCGCGGTTAATTGGGCGATCATCGCGTTCGCCTTTGTGCTGGCGATCGCCTGGCCCAATCCGCTGACGATCGTGCTTGCCGTCCTGCTGCTCGCCGGGCGCCAGCTCGGGCTTGGCATCATTGTTCATGATTGCGCCCACCATGCGCTGTTCGCCTCGCGCCGTGCGAACGAGATCGCGGGCCAGTGGCTGGCGGGCTATCCGATGAACACGTCGCTGGCGAAATACCGCAGCTACCATCTGAAGCATCATCGCTTCGCCGGCACGCCGCAGGATCCCGACATCGGCTTCGTCCGCGCCTACCCCGTCACCCGTGCCTCGCTGCGCCGCAAGTTCGTGCGCGACCTGACCGGGCGCACCGGCGTTCGGGATCTGGCGCGCGAGCTGAAGACGTTCCGGCTGGCGGAGCAATGGCCGTGGGTCGCGTTCCACCTCGCCCTGTTCACCGCGCTTGCGCTCGCCGGCGGCTGGTGGGCCTATGGGCTGTGGTGGGCGGCGCAATTGTTCGTCTATCCCGCGATCGTTCGCCTCCGCCAGATCGGCGAGCATGGCGTGGCGGAGGAGCGCAGCGATCTCGACCCGCGCCGCAACACCTCCACGACCGTCGCGCGCTGGTGGGAGAAGCTGTTCGTTGCCCCCAACGACGTTCACTTCCATCTCGAACACCATCTCGCGGCGGGTGTGCCGCCCTATCGGCTGCGCGCGATGCACCGGCTGCTGGTGGCGCGCGGCTATTACGACGGTTTCCAGTGCATCTCGCGCGGCTATGCCGACGTGATCCGCCGCGCGGTGCAGCCGCTCCCTGCGCACTGACCGCGCTTCACCCGGCCGGCACTGCCCCGGCCGGCTGCTCGTCGATCGGCACCGCCCGGCCGGACAGCGCCGCGTCGAGCTGCTCGCGATCCAGCCGCCCCTCCCAGCGCGCGACCACGATCGTCGCCACGGCATTGCCGATGAAGTTCGTCAGGCTGCGGCATTCCGACATGAACCGGTCGACACCCAGGATCAGCGCCATGCCCGCGATCGGCACGTCGGGCACGATCGACAGTGTCGCGGCCAGCGTGATGAAGCCGGCACCCGTCACCCCCGCCGCGCCCTTCGACGACAGCATCGCCACGCCCAGCAACAGCAATTGCTGCCCCAGCGTCAGCTCGACGTTGCACGCCTGCGCGATGAACAGCGCGGCGAGCGTCATGTAGATGTTGGTGCCGTCCAGGTTGAACGAATAGCCGGTCGGCACGACCAGGCCGACGACCGTCTTGGGGCAGCCCGCCCGCTCCATCTTCTCGATCAGCGAGGGCAGAGCGCTCTCCGACGATGACGTGCCCAGCACCAGCAGCAACTCGGCCTTGAGGTACGCGATCAGGCGAAAGATCGAAAAGCCGCACAGCCGCGCCACCGCGCCCAGCACCACGATGACGAACAGCAACGACGTCAGATAGAAGGTGCCGACCAGCGCGGCGAGATTGGCCAGCGTTCCCACGCCATAGCGCCCGATGGTGAACGCCATGGCGCCGAACGCGCCGACCGGCGCCGCTTTCATCAGGATCGCGACGATCTTGAACACCGCAAGCGACACGTCGTTCAGCGCGACGAGCAGCCGGTTGCCGCGCTCGCCGATCATCGCCAGCCCGATGCCGACCAGGATCGCGACGAACAAGGTCTGCAGGATGTTGCCGTCGGTCAGCGCCGACAGGAACGTGTCGGGGATGATGCTCATCAGGAACCCAGTCAGCGTCGTCTCGTGCGCCTGTTCCGAATAGGTCGCGACCCTCGAGGGGTCGAGCGTCGCAGGATCGATGTTGAGCCCCGCGCCCGGGCGCACGACATTGGCGACGATCAACCCGACGATCAGCGCCAGCGTGGAAAAGAACAGGAAATAGGCGAACGCCTTGCCCGCCACCCGCCCGACCGCGCTCAGGTCGCGCATCCCGGCGATCCCGGTGACGATCGTCAGGAAGATCACCGGCACGATGATCATCTTCACCAGCTTGATGAAGCCATCGCCGATCGGCTTCATCGCCTCGCCGGTGGCGGGCGCGAAATGGCCCAGCAGCACGCCCGCGGTGATCGCGATCAGCACCTGGACGTAAAGGTGCGAATACCAGCGCGGTTTGCGGGGCAGCGAAACCGCTTCCAATGTAATCAAGCCGATCATCCTCTCAGCATCGCCGGGCTACGGCCCAACGGGGGCCGCGCCGACAATGATAGAGGACGTTGGCGGCTTTGCGCACGATCAGAAATCGCGTCGGCTGCAATTCGCCGTGCAAAAGAACGGGTGTGGCCCCCGGAATGACAAGGGAAGCGGCGGGCTTCAGCCCCGCACCGGCGCCTGGCTCAGGCGGTCGGCCACATCATCAGGCTGGTCTCGACCACGCGTTCCAGCTCCGCACGGCTCGCGCCCGATCCGGCCTGCACCGCCATGCCCTGCAGGATCGCGTAGAGGTACGACGTCAGCGCCTCGGGATCGACATGGTCGGGCAGGTCGCCGTCGCGCTTGGCCTGGCGAAACCGTTCAACCAGCGCCGCCTGCGACGAGGCGCGCCGCTGGATCACGTCGGCCTTGATCGATTCCGCCTCCGCGCCGCACGCGGTTGCGCTGATTACCCCCAGGCACCCCTTCGGATCGCACTTGCTGGTCTGCGCATCGATTGCGCCGCGCATGAAATGCTCGGCCACCGCGCGCGCGGTCGGCTGCTCCAGCGCCTCGCGGGTATAGGCCAGCTTCTCCGCCTCGTAGAGGTCCAGCGCCTTGTGAAACAGCGCTTCCTTGTTGCCGAATGCCGCGTACAGGCTGGGCTTTGTGATTCCCATCGCCTCGGTGAGGTCGGCCATCGACGCGCCCTCATAGCCCTTGGCCCAGAACACGCCGAGCGCCTTGCTCAGCGCCTCGTCGACGCAGAACTCGCGCGGGCGTCCCTTCGCGGCGGCCGGTGCGGTGATCGATTCCATAACGCTTAGTATATAAGGATTTGGCGCGATCTCTCAAGCGCCCGGGCGGCGCGCATCCCTCCCGCGCCATCACCCTGGCACAAGTGGCAGGTCCGCCGCACCCTTTCCGATCGTACAAGAACATGCCGGTTCTGCGACCGGCAAAGAACGAGAACGGCGTGACACGCGCCGCACGTCTTTATGGGAGGAAAATGTGATGTTGCGTTCTACCGCGTCCATCCTTGCGCTGGCGATATCGACCGTCTCGGTCAGCGCGGCGGCGCAGGAAGCCGCCTCGGCCAGCGCCAATCCGGCAAATGATCCCGTCGCACCGGTGCCCGCCACCAGCACGGCCGACGCCACGCGCAGCCCACAGGCGGACGACGGTGAGATCATCGTCACCGCGCAAAAGCGCGAACAGCGGTTGCAGGACGTGCCCGTCGTGGTGTCTGTGCTTAACCAGCAGCAGCTCGAAAATGCCGGCGTGCGCGACGTCAAGGATCTCCAGACGATCACCCCCGGCCTCAACGTCACCTCCTCCACCTCGCCCGCGCAAACCTCGATCCGTATCCGCGGCGTCGGCACGGTTGGCGACAATCCCGGCCTCGAAAGCTCGGTCGGCACGATCGTCGACGGCGTCTATCGCGCACGCAGCGGCGTCGCCTTCGGCGACCTGGGCGAACTTGAGCGGGTGGAGGTGCTGAAGGGCCCGCAATCGACCCTGTTCGGCAAGAACATGTCGGCCGGCGTCATCAACGTGATTTCCGCCTCGCCCAGCTTCAATCCATCGGCCGAATTCGTCGGCAGCTACGGCAATTACAACGCCTGGACCGTGTCCGGCGCGGCGACCGGCGGGCTGATCGGCGATACCGTCGCGGGCCGCATCTTCGCGTTGAAGCGCGAACGCGACGGCTTCTGGAAGGTGCGCACCGGCGCCGGCCCGCGCACCAGCACGCGCGCCGACAATGAAAACAACTGGACGGTACGTGCCCAGCTGCTCATCCGCCCGACCGACCGGGTCGACATCCGGCTGATCGGCGACTGGTCCGAACGCGACGAGGATTGCTGCGTCAACGCGCCCAGCATCGCCGGGCCGACCGCCGCCTTCGTCGATGCGCTCGCGCCGGACGCCGGTACGCTGCGCAACGGCAAGCCGTTCGACCGCATCACCTACGCCAACCGCCCAACCGATTTCCGCATCCGCGACCGCGGCGTCTCGGGCCAGCTCGACTGGGAATTGAGCGACGCGCTCAGCCTCACCTCGATCACCGCCTATCGCTATTACAAGTCGAACAGCGGCGTCGACATCGACTATTCCTCCGCCGACATCTGGTATCGGGGCTCGGACGGCAATTCGAACCAGTTCAAGGTGTTCTCGCAGGAGGCGCGGCTCGCCTATAACAGCGAGAGGATCAACTCGATCCTCGGCGTCTTCTACGCCGACGAGCGGTTGGAAGCGCGCCAGAACACCTTCTTCGGCAGCGATTACGAACGCTATTTCGGCCTGCTGCTGTCCGGGGGCACCAATCCCAATGCGGTCTCGGCGCTCACCGGTATCGCCGCGGGCAGCAATTTCGTGCCCAACACCGGCCAGCGCGATTTCCACCGCCACCGCGCCTCGTCCTTCGCGGTCTTCACCGACAATACCTTCACGATCGCCGATGGTCTCGATCTGACGCTGGGCATCCGCTACACTGACGAGGTCAAGCGCACGACCTCGCACTACACCAACACCTCGCCCGCCAACGCCTGCGCCGCCGCCCTCGCGCGCCGGCTCCCGGCGGCGGCGATCACCGCGCTCTGCTCGCCCACCTCGGATGTCGCGTTCAACGATGTGACGACGCAGCAGCGCCGCCCGGAAAACCGCTGGGCCGGCTCGGCCAAGCTGCAATATCGCTTCTCGCCCACCGTCATGGCCTATGGCTCCTACGCCAACGGCTTCAAATCGGGCGGCTTCAACCTCGATCGCGCCCGCACCGCGATCGGCGTCATCAATCCCGACACGTCCTTTGCCACCGAAAAGGTCGAAAGCTACGAAATCGGCACCAAGACGAGCTGGCTCGGCCAGCGGCTGCTCGCCAACATCGCTGCTTTCTACCAGACGTACACGGACTTCCAGCTCAACACCTACACCGGGGTCAGCTTCGTCGTGACCTCGATCCCAAAGGTGACGTCGAAGGGCGTCGACCTCGACCTTCTCTTCAACACCGGCATCCAGGGCCTGACGCTGAACGCCGGCGCGACCTATGCCGATACGAAGTTCGGCGACTTTCCCCCGCCGCTGCCGAACCTGACGCGCCTGTCGGGCAACCAGCTGCCCTATGCGGCGAAGTGGAACGTCACCGGCGGCTTCACGTCGAAACAGCCGATGACCTCGGATCTCAACTTCCTGTCGTCCGCGTCGCTCAAATGGACGTCGAGCTACAATACCGGCTCCAACCTCGATCCGTTGAAGGTGCAGCAGCCGTTCGCCTTGCTCAACGCCCGTGTCGGGATCGAACCGACCAACGAGGCCTGGTCGCTTGAGGTCTGGGCGCAGAACCTCACCAACTCCAACTATTATCAGGTGATCGTCGATCAGCCGCTGCAAAGCGGCACTTATGGCGCGTTCATCGGCCAGCCGCGCCTTTACGGCGTGACCGGCCGGGTCCGCTTCTGATCGCGACAGCAGCCGGTTCGCGCGGGGGCGATGCTTTTGGCCTTGCCCCCGCGGCTCCGATCCAACACTCATTCTAAAACAGCCGGCTTACCGGCGAGGCGAGAGGATGAGCATATGGATAAGCGCGCTGCCGCCGCGCCGGTCGTCGGAAACTGGCCGGCAGTCTCCCTTGAGGAAACCTACCGCACGCTGACCGCCCCCGGCGCCCCGTTCGAAATGCGTGAGGAGGTCATCCGCGGCGTGCCGCTGCGCACCTATGCCAACGCGCTCAACGACCTGCGGCAGGTGTTCGATCTCGGTCGCGGCTGGGGCGACCGTGAATTCATCATCTATGAGGGCGAACGGCAAAGCTATGGCGCGCATTTCCGCGCCGCCGGGCAACTCGGGCGCGTGCTCCACGATCGCTTCGGGGTGCGCAAGGGCGACCGGCTGGTCATCGCGATGCGCAACCTTCCCGAATGGTCGCTCGCCTTCTGGGCCGGCGTCTCGATCGGCGCCGTCGTCACGCCGCTCAACGCCTGGGGGCTGGGGGACGAGCTCGCCTATGGCATCACCGATTCGGGTGCGCGCGTCGCGATCGTCGATGCCGACCGGCTCGAACGCCTCGCGCCTTTCGTGGCTGATCTCGCGCTCGACGGACTTATCTCGGTGCGCAGTGACACCGATCACGGCACCGGCGCGATCCCGCTCGACCATCTGATCGGCCCGCGCGATCGTTACGCCGACCTCCCCGACGATCCCATGCCCGATCCCGGCCTCCACACCGATGACCCCGCCACCATCCTCTATACCAGCGGCACCACCGGGCGGCCGAAGGGCGCGCTCGGCACCCACCGCAACGTCCTCACCAACGTCATCTCGATCGCCTTCAACAACGCCCGCGCCACCATCCGCCGCGGCGATTCTCTGCCGGAGCCCGATCCTGCCGCGCCCCAGCGGGTGAACCTGCTCCCGGTCCCGCTCTTCCACGTCACCGGCACCAATTCGATGCTGATCCCCACCGTCATGGCGGGCGCGAAGCTGGTGCTGATGCACAAATGGCACCCCGAACGCTTCCTGGAACTGGTCGAGGCAGAGCGGGTGAATTCCACCACCGGCGTTCCCGCCATGGTGTGGCAGGTGCTCGAATCCCCCGATTTCACCCGCCGTGATCTCTCCAGCCTCGACAGCTACGGCTATGGCGGCGCCGCGATTGCCCCCGAACTGACGCTGAAATTCGCTGAGCTGTTTCCGTGGTTCAAGCCGGGCCAGGGCTATGGTGCGACCGAAACGTCATCGGTGTCGATCGGCAACAGCGCGGAGGATTACCTCCGCCGCCCCGACAGCGTCGGCCTCGCCGTCCCGGTCTGCGACGTGAAGGTGGTGGGTACGGACGGGCAGGAGCTGCCGCGCGGGCAGGCCGGCGAATTGTGGATCCGCGGCCCCAATGTGGTCGTCGGCTATTGGAACAAGCCGGAGGCGACCGCCGAAACCTTCACCGACGGCTGGTATCACACCGGCGACATCTGCCGCATCGACGAGGAAGGTTTCGTCTATCTCCTCGACCGGGCCAAGGACATGCTGATCCGCGGCGGCGAGAACGTCTATTGCGTGGAGATCGAGGATGTCCTGGTCGCCCATCCGCATGTCATGGACGCCGCCGTCGTCGGCCTGCCGCACCGCATCCTGGGCGAGGAAGTCGGCGCGCTGGTGCAGCTTCGCCCCGGCGCTGACGTCACCGAGGAGGAGCTGATCGCTTATGCCGCGCGCCTCCTCGCGCCCTTCAAGGTGCCCGTGCGCATCGATGTCCGGCGCGAGGAGTTCCCGCGCAACGCCAGCGGCAAGACGCTGAAGCCTGTCTTGCGCGCAGAGCTCGTCGCGCGGCATCAGGCGGAACCTGCGGGCCGCTCCGGCGCTTCCTGACCGAAAGGGCAGGGGCCTCCTGCCGGGATGCGGCCGGCTGCCGGCACCGATCGATACGGGAGATGGAACATGGCCGAACGGCGACACGGACGGACGCTTCTGCTGGGCGTCGGCGCGGCAGCGATCGGCGCGGCATTGTACCTCACGCGCGGCGCGCCCCGCGACAGGAACGCCATCGCCTATCCGCCGCTCGACGTGCCCAAGCCGCTGGGTGAGGGGCTGTGGATCGTCGACAGCGGCCCGATCAACGCGATGGGGATGCAATTGCCGATCCGCATGACGGTGCTTCGTCTCGCTGACGGCGGCCTCGTCCTTCATTCGCCCACGCAATATACGCCCGCGCTGGCCCGCGCGCTACGCGACCTCGGCCCGATCCGTCACTTGGTCGCGCCCAGCATGGCGCACTGGACGTTCCTTCCTGAATGGCAGGCGGCCTATCCCGATGCGACCACCTGGGCGGTGCCAGTGCTGCGTGATCGTGCGCAGGTGCGTAGCGCGAAACTGCGCATCGACAGCGATCTGGGGCAATCTGCTCCCCCCGCATGGGCCGGCGACATCGAACAGGGGCTGGTCACCGGTAGCGGCGGCTTTCAGGAGGCATGGTTCTTCCACAAGCCGAGCCGCACGCTGGTGCTGACCGACCTCATCGAGAATCTCGATCCGCAGAAACTCGGCCCCGTCACCGCCCCGCTGATGCGCGCGGTGAAGGCGACCAGCGGCACCAGCGCACTGCACGCCCGCGCCGCCCTGCGCGGCCATGCCGGCGAGGTGCGGGCGCAGGTCGACCGGATGATCGCGCTCGCTCCGGAGGCCGTGGTGTTCGCGCACGGCGACATTTTCCGCGGGCGCGGGACCGAACAGCTGCGTCAGGCCTTCGCGTGGCTGAAGGCCCCCGCCTGACGCCAGCGATTAAAGCAGGATCAGCGCCCCGCCCAGCGACAGCGCCAGCGCGACCAGCGAGGCAAGGATGATCACCAGCAGCGGCTTGAACCCGGTTTCTAGCAGCGAGCTCATCGGTGCGCGGATGCCGGTCGCGGCGACCGCGCACGCCAGGCACGCGGTGGCGACATCCTGCGCCCCGTTGCTGACCATCGTCGGGATCACGCCCAGCGAGTTGATCCCGGCGAATACGAAGAAACCGACCACGAACCACGGCAGGGGGATGCCGGTCTTCTTGCCGTCCTCGGACCGGAAGAACGCGGCCACCAGCGCCAGCACCGGGGCGAGCAGCGCGACCCGCGTCAGCTTGACGATCGCCGCCACCTGGCCCGCCTCGTCGGAGAAGCTGTAGCCGGCGCCGATCGCCTGCGCGACGTCATGGATCGACGCGCCCAGCATGAACCCCGCCTGCCGGTCGTTCAGCCCCAATTGGTGCGCCAGTATCGGATACAGGAACATCGCGGCGGCGCTGGCGGCGGAAATGCCCACCAGCACCAGCGCCAGCTGCGCCTGGTTCGCGCGCCGCTCGCCCAACGTCGTCGCCAGCGCCATTGCGGCGGACGCGCCGCAGATCGCCACCGCGCCGCCCGCCAGCGTGCCGAATGCGCTGCCGAGGCCCGCCGCGCGCGCAAACGCGATCCCCGCGCCCAGCGTCGCCAGCAGGATCACCAGCACCGCCAGCAGCGTCAGCGGCCCAAGGTCGATGATCTGCCCCACGGTGATGCGGGCGCCGGCCAGCACGATGCCCAGCCGCAGCAGCGTCTTGGACGCGAACCCCAGCCCCGGTCCCATGCGCGGATCAGCACCGATGAAGTTGAGCGCCAGCCCGATCAGCAGCGCCATCAGCGTCAGCGGCGCGCCATAATGGTCGGCGACGAACGCCGCCGCCATCGTCGCCAGCACCGCGACCGTCAGCCCCGGCAGCAGGTCGCGCCAGCTGCTCTTGGGCGATGGCTCCAGGTCGTTGTACAGGTCCGCTGCCAGCGGCAATGATGCATAGCGCGTCACGCCCGCGCCTCCTTGGTCGCGCGGATCATGTTAGAGCGTGGCAAGTCCGGCGAACAGCGCGGCATGCGCGCTGTCGGTGCGGTAGAATACCGGCGGCTGTCCGATCGGCGCCGCCACTTCCACCGTGTCGCCGCCGGCGAAGGTCTCGCCCGACCAGACGTGGTGCCATTCCGCCCCGGCCGGCAGATAGGCGCTCCACCGCGCCGCACCCGCCTCAATCACCGGCGCGACGATCAGGTCGCGGCCATAAGCGAATTGCGTCTCTACGCCCCAGCAGCCGGCATCATCCTCATAATCGAGGAACAGCGGCCGTTGCAGCGGCAGGCCAGTCGCTGCCGCCTCGCGGCACAGTTCCGCGACATAAGGTACCAGCGCGGCATGAACCTTCGTCATGGCGACGAAATGCGCCAGCACCTCGGCGTCGCCATCCAGCTGAAGGTTTGTGTCGGGCCGATTGCCCTCATGGCTGCGCATGATCGGCGAGAATGCCGACAACTCGCTCCACCGCATCAGCAGCTCGGCGGTGCGGACATTGTCGTACAGGCTGGTGTATCCGCCCAGATCGCTGTGGTGATAGGCATTGCCAACCAGGCCGGAGGACAGCGCCCCTCGGATCACCGTGCCGATCCCGTCATGCCGCGTGAAATCGACGCTCTGGTCGCCGGCCCACAGCAGCGGGCAATATGCGCCCACGCCGCTGAACCCGGCGCGCATGAAGAACAGCGCATCGCCCGTCTTCCCGCGCGAGGCGATCGCGCGCGCATTCACCTCGGCCCAGATCGTCGGCCAGGCATTGTGCGCCAGCATCCCGTCGGTGCCGTCGAACAGGCGAACGTCGGTGGGGAGGTACTCGCCGAAATCGGCCATCCAGCCCGACAGCCCGAAATCCAGCATCTCGCGCCCGATCACGCGATCGGCGAACCAGTCGGCGGCGGCGGGATTGGTGAAATCGACGATCCCGCAATCAAATTCGCCGAAATCGACCAGATACGGCTCATCGGCGTCGAGCTTCAGCGCGAGATACCCCGCCTCCGCCGCCTCGACATACAGCGATCCGTCGACCGCCAGATACGGGTTCACATAGCCAAGAAAGCGAATGCCGCGTTCGTTCAGCTCGGCGATCTTCTGGCGCAGATGCGGATAGCGCGCCTCGTTCGCCTTCCAGTCCCAGAACAGCCGCTTGCCGAAACTGGTGACGCGAAGCCCGACCCAATCCTCGCACCACAGGCCAGTGACGACCGCGCCCGCCGCGATGATCTTCTCCATCCGGTCGAAGCTGTTGGCGCCGTCCTTCAGCCCCAGGATCGCGCCCGCATAGGCCCATTCGGGCAGCAGCGGTTGCCGCCCGAAGCGGGTCGAAAGCTGCGTCACCAGATCGGCGAAGCGCGTCGCGGCGAACAGCTCGATCCGCGCCGGGATCTCCCACACCTCGATCGCTGGCGCGTCCGCGTCCCGGAAGTCGAAGCAGCTATAGGCCGTGGTATCGACATGCAGCGCATAGCGCCGCGACGAGAGGTACGTCGGCTGCGGATAATTGGTATTCCAATAATCCCCGCCCGATCGGTGGTCGCGATCGCACTGGAAAGTCAGCAGCGTGGACTTGTCGCGCCCGACGCCGGGCTCCGATGTCCACATCGGGAAGCGGCGCCCGGCCATGTCGACATAGGACATCTGCTCGCCGCCGCCCCACAGCCGCTCGCCCGCCGCACCGACCATGTTGAGCCACAGGCGGTTGAGCGCCGGATCGAGCGCTTCCAGATGCAGCGCATCGTCACGCAACGTCAGCGTCAGCAGCGCGCGCCCACCGGCGGACAGCGTGACGGTGTCGCCAGCGACGCTCGCCTCGCGCAGCGCGATCCGCTCGTCGACGCGGTCCTCCAGGAAGTAATTGCCGCGGTACATGTCGACCAGCGGCCGCCCCGCACCGACGAACAGCGCAGGCGCGTCGGCGCGGTGGCGAATGACCAGCGCCTCGCCCGCGAAGATATCGAAACCGCTCTCCGCGGGGCGAAGCGTCACCGTCATTCAAAAGCCTCCGGGGAAGGTTGTTACAGCGTCAGCGGGCCGTGCTGCAGCTTGGGAAGCACATGGCGCGCGAACAAATCGGCCTCCGCGGCATGCGGATAGCCCGACAGGATGAACGCCTCGATCCCCATGTCCTGGTACATGCGAAGCTTGGCGAGCACCTGGTCGGGATCACCGACGATCGCCGCGCCGCAGCCCGAGCGCGCCCGGCCGACGCCGGTCCACAGGTTGTCCTCGGCATAGCCGTCGTCGCTGGCATTCTCGCGCAGCGCGGCCTGTGCCGCGACGCCGGTCGACTGGGTGTCGAGCGACTTGTTGCGGATCGCCTCGCCCTGCGCCGCATCCAGCTTGGACAGCAGGCGATCGGCGGCGGCACGCGCCTCGCTCTCGGTCTCGCGCACGATGACATGCGCGCGATACCCGAACTTCAGCGTGCGGCCGTGCTTGGCGGCGCGCGCGGTCATGTCGTCGATGATCGACTGCACCGCTTCCCGCTTGTCGGGCCACATGAGGTACACGTCGGCGCCCTGCGCCGCGGTCTCGCGCGCATCCGGCGACAGGCCACCGAAATACAGCGGCGGGCACTTGCCCGACACGGTGGTGACCGCCGGCGGGTCCAGCTTCAGCTTCCAGAACTCGCCCTGGTGGTCCAGCGGCTCGCCGTTCAGCATGGTCTTGAGGATCTGCATCGCCTCCAGCGTGCGAGCATAGCGCGGCGCGGACGCCAGCGTCTCGCCCGGCAGGTCGGAGGAGATGATGTTGACCGTCAGCCGCCCGCCCAGGATGCGGTCGATCGTCGCGATCTGGCGCGCCAGCTGCGGCGGCCAGCTTTCGCCGATGCGCACCGCCATCAGCAGCCGGATACGCTTCACCATCGTCGCGATCGCCGCGGCAAAGGCGGTCGTGTCGATGCCCAGCGCATAGCCCGACGGCAGCAGAATATTGTCGAACCCGCCGCTCTCGGCCTGAAGCACGATGTCGCGGCAATGCTCCCAGCTCGACTTCAGCTTGGGATCGGGAACGCCGAGAAACTCGTAATCGTCATCGCACAGCGCCGAAAACCAGCTGACTTCGCACTGTTTATTGGTCGAACCGGTCACGGCAAACGCTCTCCCATGCTGGCTTGAAGGACGGCGTACCATTCCTCGCGCGTCCATTGTGGTTTGTAGGCGTCGGGGATCGTCGCGATCCGCGACACATTCTGCGTGCCGACGATCGGGATCGGGCGCGCTGGGTGCGCCATGATCCAGCTATAGGCGGCGGCGGCGCGATCGACGCCCGCTTCATGCGCCTTCACATCGAGCAATGCGGCGACGGCGCGCGCGCGCTCGTCCGTCGGATCGGCCAGGCGACCGCCGCCCAACGGCGACCAGGCCAGCACCGCCATGCCACGCTGCATTGCCTGGTCGAACAGGCCGTCGAACAGCGGCTTGATCGCCAATGCCGAGAATTCCGGCTGATGGCTGACGACCGGCACGGTCAGATATTCGGCCAGCGCCGCGGTCTGGCTTGGCGTATGGTTCGACACGCCGATCGCGCTGATCTTGCCCGCGACACGCGCATCGTCCAGCGCGCGCGCCACTTCCTGCGGATGCGCCAGCAGGTCCGGGCGGTGGATCTGATACAGGTCGATCTTCTCGCAGCCCAGCCGGCTCAGCGACGCGTCGATCGCCTCCGCCAGATAGATCGCGCTCGAATCATACGGCACGCCCATGCGGATGCCGCCCTTGGACGCCAGCACCATCTTGTCGCGCAATGCCGGTGCCTCGGCGAAGACGCGCCCCAGCAGCGCCTCGGCGGCGCCGAAATCCTCGTCATTGTCCGGGCCATAGATGTCGGCGGTGTCGAACAGCGTCACGCCGGCGTCGAACGCCGCCTCGACCAGTGCGCGGGCGGCGGCGACGTCGGTGCCGCGGAAACGCCACATGCCCCAGGCGATGGTGCTGATGGTTAGGCCAGTGTCACCCAGGGCGACGGAGCGAGCGGGAGAAGGCAAATAAGACACCGTTGTCTTATACGTAGGATCCGGCGTACAGGGAAGCAGTCAAATGGAACGTCGCCGAATTCGGGGTCGCCACGCCAATCTCCATCTACTAGGGGGATAAAGCGATGGGGCCGCGGAATTCGCGGCGCATGACTGGTTTGGGGTAGGAGAGGGTAATGGTAAGTTTTTCAAACAAGGCGCTTTTACTTGCGGCCAGCGCAGCTTTCGCTGTCGCGGCGCAGGGTGCGTCGGCGCAGGCCATGTCGCCCGAGGGGCAGGCAGCCGCACCCGCAACCGCACAGGAAACGCCCCCGGCGCCCGGCGTCGCGGCCGAATCGGACGATGCCTCGGGCGTCTCGAACGGCGACATCGTTGTCACCGCGCAAAAGCGTAGCGAGCGTCTGCAGGACGTGCCGCTCGCCGTGTCGGTCGTCGGCGGTGAGGCGCTCGCCAACACCGGCTCGCCGGGTCTCGAGGGCGCGACCACGCTGGTCCCCGCGCTCAACATCCTGAAGTCGGGCACCACGCTCAACCAGTCGCTGTTCCTGCGCGGCGTCGGCACCACCACCTTCTCGATCGCGGGCGAACCGTCGGTCTCGGCCGTGGTCGATGGCGTCGTCCTCGCCCGCACCGCCGAAGCGTTCGGCGATCTCGTCGACGTGGAGCGGATGGAAGTGCTGCGCGGGCCGCAGGGCACGCTGTTCGGCAAGAATGCCTCGGCCGGCGTCATCAACATCGTCACGAAGCAGCCGACGCGCGACTTCGGCGGCTATCTTGAGGGCAGCTATTTCACCGGGGGTGACGAGGCGCGCATTCGCGGCGCGCTGAACGTGCCGATCACCGAAAACCTGCTGTCGCGCGTCACCGGCTTCTACAGCCGCTTCGACGGCAACATCCGCAACGACGCCTTCGACGGCCGCCGCGTCAATGGCTATGAGCATGTCGGCGGCCGCGTCCAGCTGAAGTGGATGCCGAGCGACGCGACCACCGTCGCCTTCATCGCCGATTATCGCAAGAACAACGACGATTGCTGCGCCGAGGTCATCGGCACCGGCGCGCTCAACGCGGCTGGTCAGCCGATCACCAGCCCGATCTTCTCGGTCCTGCCGACGCCGCAGGGCAATGAGACGCGCCGGATCAACCAGAATCTGATCACGCGCACCGAAGAGGAAAGCTACGGCGCCTCGCTGCAGATCGACACGGAACTCGGCAACCAGACGGTGACCAGCATCACCGCCTATCGCGAATATTCCAACACCGAGATCCGCGACGGTGACTTCCTCGCCGCGCCCTATGTCGGCTTCAACCAGCTGCACGATCTCGGGCCCCAGACGGGCGATACGTTCAGCCAGGAACTGCGCCTGACCTCGCCGTCGCAGCAGTTCATCTCCTACGTCGTGGGCGTCTATTATTCGCGCGCTGCGTCGGAGCGGACCTTCTCGCGCGCGGTGGTGAACTGCAATGCGGCGACCGTCCCGTCGACGCTGATCCCGTGCGGCGCGCCCGGCGCACCGGCGACGACCAACCCGTTCGGCGTCGCGAACTTCGGCTCGGTGTTCCAGAACATCGCCGCCTTCAGCCAGTTCACGGTCAACTTCACCGATCGTTTCCGCTTCATCGGCGGGCTGCGCTACACCGCCGACCAGCTCAACGTGTGGCATCGTCGCCAGACGACGCTGGCCGGCCCGGGCGTGAATCCGAATTTCGACCAGGGCGTGTTCGATCGCTACAACCAGCTGCTCGGCCAGGGCGTTGCTCCCGGCGCGGCGCAGACGCAGGCAGTGGCCGCCTCGAACGGCATTCCGTGGCGCGGCAAGACCACCAATGACAATTGGTCGGGCAAGGCGTCGCTGCAGTTCGACGTCAGCCGCGATGTGGTGGCCTATGGCGGCTGGACGCGCGGCTACAAGGGCCCGGCGTTCAACGTGTTCTACAACCTGAACTCGAACGGTACGAACGTGATCGCGCCGGAAACGTCAGACAGCTATGAAATCGGCCTCAAGAACACGCTGTTCAACGGCGCGCTCACGCTGAACCTCGCCGCCTTCTACGCCAAGTACGACAATTTCCAGGCCAACAACCCGGATCTGGTCGCTGGCGTGGTGGTCACCCGCTTCACCAACGCGGGCGAAGTGTCGACCCGCGGCGTGGAGGCGGACATCGTCCTGCGCCCGATCGACGACCTGTCGATCTCGGGCGGCGTCGCCTACACCGATGCGCACGTCGACCGCTTCTTCCAGGCGCCGGGCGCGCCGCCGACGGCGGTCATCGCACCGGGCACCTCGCTCGCCTTCGCGCCGAAGTGGAAGGGCTCGCTGGGCATCGACTATCGCGTGCGCACCGGCGGCGCGGTTGACGTGTTCCTGGGCGCACAGGGCAATTACCAGTCCGAGCAGCTCGCGCTGTTCTCGCCCGATCCCGTGCAGCGCAGCCTCGCGACGATCGACGGCTATGGCCTGGTCAATCTGTCGGCCGGCATCGGCGATCAGGACGATCGCTTCCGCCTGACCTTCCAGGTGCGCAACCTGTTCGACCAGAGCTTCGCGGCGGCGATCGCCAATGGCGGCCCGTCGGGCTCGTACCGCTACCAGATCCCGCGTGAGGCGGATCGCTATTATGGCGTGACCGGCCGGATCAACTTCTGATCCCGCACCTGACGATCGCCTGAAACGACGCGGCCCCGGAGCGATCCGGGGCCGTTTTCGTATCAGCCGCCGCCCGGCGGCGCGGACGATCCACGCAGCACCAGCTCATGCGGCAGCCGCCGCTGCTGCGCGGCACCCGCCGCCGGTGGCGACAGCAACAGGTCGGTTGCCGCATCGGCCAGCGCGCGTACCGGCTGGCGCACCGTGGTCAGCGCCGGCCATACCAGCCGGGCGGTCGGCCCGTCGTCGAACCCCGCGACGGTCAGCGTATCGGGCACGCGGATGCCGCGCCGGTGCGCCGCCGCCAGCACGCCCGCCGCCATGTCGTCGCTCGATGCGAATATCGCGGTCGGCGGCGCGTCCATCGACAGCAGCGCATCCGCCGCCGCCTCGCCCGATGCGAAATCGAACTGCCCCTGCCGGATCAGCGCCATGTCCAGCTCGACGCCGACCGCGCCCAGCGCGCGGATATGCCCCGCCAGCCGCTGCCCCGACGCGGCATAGCTGCGGTCGCCGACGATGAAGCCGATCCGCCGGTGCCCCAGCGTCAGGAGGTGGCTGGTCATGTCGAACGCCGCGCCGTCATTGTCGATCGACGCGCTCGGCCCTTCCTCGACGCGCAGCCCCGGCTGCAACCGGGCAAAGGGGATGCCGCGCCGCTTCAGTTCGTCCAGCACGCGCTGGTCGTCGCAGGCCGGCGGCGCCAGCACCAGCCCGTCGGGGCTCGCCTGGTCGATCAGCGCGGTGATATCCTCCAGCAGCGTCGGCGACGCGCGGTCATAGGGCTGGGCGATCATGCGGATCTTGTCGCGCGCGCATCGCTCGCGCACCCCCAGCTGGATTTCGTAGATGTACCAGGGATTGGGATTGTCGCAGATCAGCGCAATCTGGTGCGATCGGTGCCCCGCCAGTGCGCGCGCCGCATGGCTCGGCTGGAACCCGGTCTCCGCCATCACCTCAAGGATGCGCGCCTTCTTCTCGGCGCTCACATATTGCTGGTCGTTGATGACCCGCGACACGGTCTTGATCGAAACGCCCGCCAACCGCGCGACATCACGAATGGTCGGGCGCGCGGTGTCGGTTGCTGTGCTCATCACTGCCCCTCATAGGGCAGCCAAGCCGTTGGCCAATAGCCATAACGCGCCAGGCCCCCCGGCCCGCGATCACGCGCTCAACAGGCGCACCTTGGGCCGGTTACCGATGTCCAGCGCCAGATAATTGGGGTCGAAGCCCGACAGGCTGACCAGACCGTCCCAGTCATGGATGTCGACACGCTTGCGGCAGATCGTCATCAGCTTCAATTCGCGCAGGCGGCGCAGCGATCGGTTGACGTGCACCGGCGTGATGCCGGTCGCATCGGCCAGCCGCTCCTGCGTCAGCGGCAGGTCGAACTGCAACCGGTGCTCACGCTCCCCGCCGAAGCGCATCGCCATCTCGCACATCAGATGCCCCAGCCGCCCCACCGCATCACCGCGCCCGATGTTGAGCAGCCATTGCATCAGCGTCGCCGTATCGACCGCGCAATGCCGCCAGAACGCCTCGGCGATGGCGGGGAATCGCGCCGCCGCGGCGCGCAGCGCGCGATGCGGCACGCGCAGGATCGTCGTCTCGGTCAACGCCAGCAGCGCGCCGACGCCGGTCGGGCGAACCACCGACAACAGGTCCGCCATGTCGCCGCTCAGATGGATCCCGGTCAGCTGCCGCTGCCCGCTCGCCGTCTGGCCGAACCGCCCCACCAGCCCGGTGGCGACAAAACTCGCGTGGCTCGAAATTTCGCCCAGCCGGGTGACATTGCGCCGTGCACCGATGGTGATGGCATCGAACGGCAGCGCCAGCAGCGCGTCCTGCTCACCGGGGCTCAGGACCGATCTCAGCGCGAGTCGATCAATGAACGGCGCCAGCCCATGCGCGCTCGCGATTACCATGGCACAACTCCCGTTGAGCAAGCGGGAGCGCGTAATATCTCTCAGTCACTGCCGCCTGCAGACGATCGGGCAGTGATGCTTCACCATACACGAACAAACGCCCGCTGGCTTGAGGCACATCAAGCTAGCATGCACTTTGCCGCGATTTATCCTCCGCTCGGGATCAGCGGGCTGTTGCCGCCGGCGGCGTCTGCTGCCGGGCGACCAGATAATCGGTGATCGCCGGAATCTCGCCATCGCCGATCGGCGCGCGATAGGCGTCGCGCATCTTCTCGATGATCGCGGTCCATTGCTCGGGCTTCAGCCGCGGCTGGGTCAGGACCATGCTTGCCGAATGGCACGACAGACACCGCTGGTTGACGAGGTCGACGTTCGGCCCGGGCGGGAAGGTCGCGGCGTCATCGGGCAGTTCGACGCTGGTGGAGGTCAGCGTCACCCCGCCCGCGCTGATCCCGGCGTTCTCGGCAACCGCGGGCGCCGGCGGCGGCGGGGCGTGATGGCCGCGGCTGCTGATGGCGATCAGCACCAACAGGCTCGCCCCGATCAGGACGACGACGATGGCGGCAAGCGATGGTGCGCGCTTCACGTCAGCGCCACCGTCACCGGCTCAACGCAGTTGCGCATATAGCCGCCGGGGTTCCAGTTCGCCTCCATCGGCTGAGTCTCGCCGGCGGTGTTGGTGCAGCGCGCCATCACCCGCACGCGGCCCGGCCGTGGCACGCCGATCCGCGCGGTGAAGCGGCGGAAACCATAACGATCGTCCTCGCGGCCCAGCGCCGCGGGCTCCCACGTGCGCCCGCCGTTGCCCGAAATCTCGACTCGCGCGACGCCGCGGTCGCCGCCCATCGCGATCCCCTCCACCGGCAGCACCGGGTCATAACCATAGCTCGCGCCATCGGCGATGCTGGTGATCCAGGATCGCGGGTTCATCCGGTTGATCGGCACGGTCGGGAAATCCTTTGTCCCCGGCGCAACATGCGCGCGCGGCGTGTCGGGGATCTTGTACGCCTTGGCCATCCAGTACCGGTCGTCCGGCGCGGTCAGCACCTCGATCGTGTTCACCGTCTTCATCCAATAGGTCGAATACCAGCCGGGCACGACCAGCCGCACCGGGAAGCCATTCAGCAACGGCAGCTGCTCGCCGTTCATCGCGAACGCCAGCATCACCTCGCCGCCGCGCGCATGGTCGATCCCCAGCGCCTTCTCGAACGCCGGCGCCCCCTCGACCAGCGGCTTGTCCAGCGCGCCGACCCGTACCGCCACGGCGCCGCCGCGCACCCCGGCCAGGTCGAGCAGATGGCGCAGCGATACGCCCATCCACTTGGCATTGCCCATCGCGCCATGGCCCCATTGCGCGCCGGGCACGCGCGGTTCGAACAATCCGCGCGAATTGCCCGAACATTGGTTCACCGCCGTCAGTTCGATCCGCGGCATGCGCAACAATTGCGCAAGCGAGATCGACAGCGGCCGCCCGACATGCCCGCCGATCGAGATGCGATATTGGTCGACGTCGATGCTGATCGGCATGTCGCTCCAATGCCAGCGCACGTAGAAGCGGTCGTTGGGCGTGAAGAGGTTGTGCTGGAACACCTCCATCGGCGTCTCCAGCAGCACCGGGCGGGCGCGCTGCAGGATCATCTCGCCCTTTTGCGGAAAGTCGCTGGTCAGCGGCCGCGCGGAATTGCCTCCCGGCAGCCGCAGGTCGACGTCGGCGCCCAGCGCGCGCGCGGCGATCAGCGCCGCGCCGCCGCTTATGCCTGCGGTCAGCAGCCTGCGCCGCGACACGCTGCGCGCTGCCTCGAAATCGAGCCGATCCACTACATCTTCTCCACGTCGACGATCGCCACATCGGCGGCATCGCATGCCCGGCCGAGTTCATCGTCTACCTCGTCGGTGACCAGATAGTCGATATCGCCAAGGTCCCCGATCCGCACCGGCGCCGGCCGCCCCAGCTTGGAGGAATCGAGCGACAGGATCACTTGCCGCGCCTGTGCGATGATCGTCTGCGACACGCGAACTTCGTCCACATCGAAATCCAGGAACGTGCCGTCGCGCTCGATCGCGGATGCGCCGATCAGCGCATAATCGACGCGGAAGCTGCGGATGAAATCCATCGCCAGCGCGCCCACCACCGCGCGGTCGCCGGGCCGCACGCGCCCGCCGGCGGCGATCACTTCGATGCCCGGGCTGTCGGCCAATATGTCGACCACGTTCAGGTTGTTGGTGATCACCATCAGGTCGCGCCGCCCGACCAGATGGCGCGCGATCGCCTCCGTCGTCGATCCGATGTTGATGAACAGGCTCGCGCCATCGGGCACCAGCGCGGCGGCGGCGGCGCCGATCGCGTCCTTCACGTCCGCCGCGACATGCCGCCGCTCGGCATAGCGCAGATTGTCGACGCCCGACGTCACCACCGCGCCGCCATGCACCCGCGCCAGCATGGATCGCCGCGCCAGCAGGTTCAGGTCTTTGCGGATCGTCTGCGGCGTGACGCCCAATTGCTCGGCCAGCGCGTCGACCGCGACGCTGCCGGTATGCCGCGCCGTCTCCAGGATCGCGCGATGCCGCGCCGCCACCACGTCTGCGCCGGTCTGGCTCACACCGCGCTCACGCCGCGACGGGGACGACGCGGGCGAGATAGGCGTCCAGCGCCTCTGCCGTCCCGGCGGGCACATGCAGCCCCAGCTTGCTGCGGCGGAACAGCACATCCTCGCTGGTCCGTGCCCATTCGCGCGCCACCAGATAATCGACCTCCGCCTGATACAGGTCGCCGCCGAACGCCGTGCCCAGATCGCGCACGTTCTGCGCCGCGCCCAGCAGGTCATCGGTGCGCGTGCCATAGGCGCGTGCCAGCCGCCGCAGCAGCTTGGGCGGCAGGGCAGGGCGGCTCGTCATCAGCCTGCTGAGGTACAGGTCGAAATCGGCATCGGCCATGTCGCCGCCCGGCAGCACCGCGCCTGCGGTCCACGCCCCCGACGCGCTCGGGAAGAAGCGCGCTAGCTCCTTCATCGCATGTTCCGCCAGCTTGCGGTACGTCGTGATCTTGCCGCCAAAGATGCTCAGCATCGGCGCGCGGCCCTCGCCCGCATCCAGATCGAGCACATAGTCGCGTGTGACGGCGGAGGCGTTGGTCGATTTGTCGTCGTACAGCGGGCGGATGCCGGCATAGCTCCAGCGGATGTCCGCCTTGTCGACCGGCTGCGCGAAATAGCGGCCGATCGTCTCCAGCAGGTAATCGGTCTCGCCCGCGCTGATCTGCGCCCTGCCCGGCTTCTCGTTCCACACTTCGTCGGTCGTGCCGACCAGCGTGAAATCATTCTCGTACGGGATGGCAAAGACGATGCGGCGGTCGGGGTTCTGCAGCATGAAGGCATGCGCCCCCGGGTACAGCCGCGGCACCACGATATGGCTGCCCTTGACCAGCTTCACGCCGCGATCGGTCCGCGCATCGGGCACCCGGCCCAGCACATCGGCCACCCACGGCCCGGCCGCATTAACGATCACCCGCGCCCGCACCTCCCGCGTACCCTGCGCATCGGCAATCGTCGCTACCCAGCCATCGCCGTCGCGCCGCGCGTCGGTCAGCCGGGTGCGCGTTTCGATCACCGCACCGCGCGCGGCGGCATCCATCGCGTTCAGCACGACCAGCCGGCTGTCCTCGACCCAGCAGTCGGAATAGATGAACGCCTTGCCCTCGCGCGGGCTCAGCCCGGCGCCGGCGGCGGACGTCGCCAGGTTCACCGTGCGCGTCCCCGGCAGCTTCTCGCGCCCGCCGAGGTGATCGTACATGAACAGCCCCAGCCGGACCATCCACGCGGGGCGCGGCGACTGGTTCTGCGGCAGCACGAATTCCAGCGGCCAGATGATGTGCGGCGCCATGTTCAACAATCGCTCGCGCTCGATCAGCGCCTCGCGCACCAGCCGGAACTCGCCATATTCCAGGTATCGCAGCCCGCCGTGGATCAGCTTGGTCGACGCCGACGACGTATGGCTCGCCAGATCGTCCTGCTCGACCAGCAGCACGGACAGCCCGCGCCCCGCCGCATCGCGCGCGATCCCCGCGCCATTGATGCCCCCGCCGACAATCAGCAGGTCCACCATCCGCTCCATCTCGCGCTCTTCGCTCATCCTGCCATCATACCGACCGGCGCGTTCAAATGAAAGCGTTGACGTTCGTATGAAACTTGCCAAGGTTCGTTTCAGGTTTCGTTTGGAGAGGTAGGATGGCGTCCCACATTCTTGTGATCGATCAGGGGACGACGTCGACGCGCAGCGTGCTGTTCGATGCCTCGGCGCGGCGGGTTGCCATCGCGCAGACCGAATTCCCGCAACATTATCCGCAGTTCGGCTGGGTCGAACATGATCCGGAGGATATCTGGCGCGACACGCTCGCCACCGCGCGCCAGGCGATCGCGGAAAGCGGCGTGCCCGCACGCAGCATCGCGGCGATCGGCATCACCAACCAGCGCGAAACCGCCGTGGTGTGGGATCGCGCTACGGGTGAACCGATTCATCGCGCGATCGTGTGGCAGGATCGTCGCGGCGCGGATCGCTGCGCGACGCTGCGTGCTGACGGCGCGGAGGATCTCGTCCGCGCGCGTACCGGCCTCCTGATCGATCCCTATTTCTCCGCCACCAAGATCGCCTGGATCCTCGACAACGTCCCCGATGCCCGCGCGCGTGCCGAACGCGGCGAGCTTGCGTTCGGCACGATCGACAGCTTCCTCCTGTGGCGGCTCACCGGCGGCGCGGTGCATGCGACCGACATCACCAATGCCAGCCGCACGATGCTGTTCGACATCCATCGCGGCTGCTGGGATGAGGAGCTTTGCCGGCTGATCGGGGTGCCGATGGCGATGCTGCCCGACGTGCACGACAATGCGCATGTCTATGGCACCACCGCCACCGATCTGTTCGGCGCGCCGATCCCGATCGCCGGCATGGCGGGCGACCAGCAATCGGCGCTGTTCGGCCAGGCCTGTTTCGATCGCGGCAGCGCCAAATCGACCTATGGCACCGGCTGCTTCATGCTGCTCAACACCGGGACGGAGGCGGTCAGCTCGCAGCATCGCCTCATCACCACCCCCGCCTACCGGCTCGATGGCGTCACCACCTATGCGCTCGAAGGATCGATCTTCGTCGCCGGCGCCGCGATCAAATGGCTGCGCGACGGGCTCGGCATCATCACCCATGCCAGCCAGACCAACGACATGGCGACCAAGGTGCCCGACAGCCATGGCGTCTATATGGTGCCCGCCTTCGTCGGCCTCGGTGCGCCGCATTGGGATCCCGCCGCGCGCGGCTCGATCCACGGCCTGACGCTCGATAGCTCCGCCGCGCATCTTGCCCGTGCGGCGCTGGAGGCGGTGGCCTATCAGACGCTCGATCTGGCGGAGGCGATGGTCGCCGACGGCGGCAATCGGCCCGAACGGCTGCGTGTCGATGGCGGCATGGCGGCGAACGACTGGCTGTGCGGCTTCCTCGCCGATCTCACCGACATGGCGGTGGAGCGGCCCGCCGACCTTGAAACCACCGCGCGCGGCGCCGCCTTCCACGCCGGCCTCGCCAGCGGCTTGTGGTCCGGCCTCGATGAACTTGCCGCTCTGTGGTCGCCCGATCGCCTGTTCGAACCCTCGATGACGGCGGCGGCGCGCGCGCCCTTGGTGGCCGGCTGGCACGATGCCGTTGCCCGCACGCTCAGCGCCGGGCCGCGCCAATCCTGATCGCTACAGGCCTGATCGCTACAGCAGCAGGCGGAACACCGCGCCCCCGCCCGGCGCGTCATGCACCTCCAGCGTGCCGCCATGCGCCACCGCGATCTGCCGCGCGAGGTTCAGCCCCACGCCGGTCCCCTTCGCACGCGTGGTGAAGAACGGCAGGAACACCTCCTGCCGCAGCTTCTCGGGCACGCCCGGGCCATTGTCCGCCACCTCGATCATGACCGGGTCGGCGGCGGCGATGGTCAGCGTGACGGCGGGATCGGCGCGATGCTCGCTCGCCGCCTGCGCTGCATTGCGCATCAGGTTCAGCAGCAGCTGCGACAATAAGGCGCGGTCGCCGTGGATCGTCATCGGCGTGCAGTCGACGGTGAACGCGACGCCGGGCCATTCGGCGCGGAACAGCCGGGCATGTTCCTCGGCGAACTCGGCCGCGGCGAAGGCATGGCGCACCACCGCCGGCTCGCGCGCCACGACGCGATAGCTGTCGATGAACTGCCCCAGCCCCTGCGTGCGCCTTGCCAGCGTCGTCGCCGCGTCGCGCGCGTCGGCGATCTGCGCCGCATCGACCCGCTCGTCCGCCAGCAACGACGCGGTGGTCTGCGCCAACGACATGACCGGGGTCAGCGAATTCAGGATCTCATGCGTCAGCACGCGGATGATGTCGGTCTGCGCCGCCATTTCCACCGCATCCAGCGTCTCCTGCACTGGCTGGATCACCACCGCGCGGGTGCGCTTGCCCAGCCGGTTCAGCGTCGCCTGCCGCACCAGCGTCCGCTTCGCCCGCCCGTCGAGGTTCAGGATCAGCATCTCCTCGCCCGCCGCCGCCTCATCCGCCAGCCGGTTGGCAAAGGTCGCGCCATACACCGCATAATCGGCCGGCCGGACCCCGCTGTGGCGGGTGAACAGCGCCCGCGCCGCCTTGTTGCCGGGTGACACCCGCCCCTCGTCGATCGTCAGCAGCGCGACCGGCATGTCGTCGATCAGCGCCTCGAGATAGCGCAGCTCGGCATCGGTCTGCCCGCGTTGCTCGCGCAGCGCGCGGATCGTGTCGTTCAGCGCCGCGCCCAGCCGGCCGAAGCCAGCGCCGCCGGTCTCGGGAAAATGCGCCGCGAAATCGCCCAGCCGCACCGCCTCCAGGAACCGCGCCAGCTCGATATTGGTGCGCGACACGTGCCGCCACAGCGTCATCGCGGCGAGGATCGCGACGCCGATCATCACCACCCTGACCATCAGCAGCGACGGCGTGCGAAACGCCCATACCACCGCGATCAGCGCCAGGATCAGCAGCGACATGCGGAAGATCAGGCCAAGCGTGAAGTGGCGGTCAAATCCCATGGCGGGCCGCTCGCGTCGCGGTCACAGCCCGTGCTTCTCCATCCGCCGGTATAGCGCCGCGCGCGACAGGCCCAGTTCCGACGCGGCCAGCGTGATGTTGTAGCCGTGCTTGCGCAGCGCCTCCTCCACCAGCCGCCGCTCGACCCGGTCGAGGTTCAGGTCAGCGGCCACGCCGCCGCCTGCAACACCGCTCACCGGGGCGGTAACGGCGCGCGGCGCGGCCGCCTCCAGCCCGAAATCCTCCGGCTCCAGCACCGGATGCGCCGCCAGGATCGTCGCCCGCTCAACCGCATGGCGCAGCGCGCGGACATTGCCTGGCCATTCATGCGCGATCAGCGCCGCGCGCGCCGCCTGGCTCAGCTCGGGCCGCGGCCGGTCATAGCGGGCGGCGTAATGCGCCAGGAAATGCTCGGCCAGCTCGATCACATCCTCCGGCCGCTCGTTGAGCGGCGGCAACGTGATTTCCACGGTGTTCAGCCGGTACAGCAGGTCCTGGCGGAACACCCGCTCGTCCATCAGCCGCTCGCGCGGCATATTGGTCGCCGCGATCACCCGGATGTTCACCTTGACCGGGCTGTTCGCCCCCACCGGCGTCACTTGCCGCTGCTCCAGCGCGGTCAGCAGCTTGGGTTGAAGGTGAAGCGGCAAATTGCCGATCTCGTCGAGGAACAGCGTCCCCCCGTCCGCCGCCTGGATCCGCCCCACGCGGTCGGCCCGGGCATCGGTGAACGCGCCCTTCACATGGCCGAACAATTCGCTGTCGATCAGTTCGGTCGCGATCGCGCCGAGGTCCACCGTCTGCAGCACCTGGCCGGCACGTTGCGACCGGGCGTGAAGCGCGCGCGCGACCACTTCCTTGCCCGTCCCGTTCTGCCCCAGGATCAGGACGTTGGCGTCGGTCGGCGCGGCGCGCTCGATCAGCGACTGGACCCGCGCCATCGCCGGCGACTGGCCGAGCAGCGGCGAACCATTGCCCGGCGCGGCAATCGCCCTTGGCGCCCCCGCCGCGACACGCGACCGGCGAAGCGCCGCCGCGGTCCGCACCGTCGCCACCAGCCGATCGTTCGACCACGGCTTGGGCACGAAATCGGTCGCCCCGCGCTTCATCGCCGCCACCGCGACATGCACCCCGGCGTGCGCGGTGATCATCACCACCACCATTTCGGGGTCGATCCCGGTCAGCCGATCGAGCCACGCGAGCCCCTCGCTCGCATCGGTCGCACCGCGCGCAAAATTGGCGTCGAGCAGGATCACGTCGGGCGTCGCGCGCGTTATCTCGGGCAGCACCTCGTCGGGCGTGCGCGCGGTAATCACCTCATGGAACAACGGCCGCAACAGCAACCGCGCGGCGAGCAGGATGTCGTCGTCGTCATCGACAACAACACAGCGGTCAAATTCCGGGCCCATGATCGTCCGCTTTCGTAACGCAAGTGTTCGCGGCCGGACAATCAATTCCTGTGCCATCCCGCCCCGGCACGCCACTGACTGGTGACCGACATCACTTGGCACAGGCCGTGCAAAGCCGCCGGCATGACCAAAGCGCCCCTTTCCCGACTGCTGCTGCTCGCCGCCGCCATTGTCGCGTTTGGCGGCTGGGTGAAACGGCCCGCCGCCTCGGGCATCAGCGCCGATCCGACGCTGTCGGTGTCGCTCCACACCCCGCATCTCAGCCTGTCGGTTTCGCTGTGAGGCGTCCGCTTCTGAACACTATCGTCCGGAAGCGGACACGATGAGCGTCCTTCGCCTGCCGCAGGACCGCGTTGACGAGGCACGCCCCGCATCGGGCAGCGGCATGGACCGGGTGGTGCAGCGTCGCCGCCTGCCGCGCCCCGCGCTCATCGCCGCTGGCCTTGCCGTGCTGCTCGCCGCCGCTTTGCTCTTCTGGTGGTTCGCCCCGCGCGCCGGCAGCCAGTCGGTCGCCGCCAGCCGGCTCACCATCGCGACGGTGCAACGCGGCACCTTTGAGGATTACATTCCGCTGCGCACCCGCGTCACCCCGCTGGTGACGGTCTATATCGACGCGATCGAGGGCGGCCGGGTGGAGGAGGTGCTGGTCGAGGACGGCACCATGCTGGCCAAGGGGCAGCCGATCGCCATCCTCTCCAACGCCGAGCTGCAACTGTCGACGCTCGCCCGCCAGACCGAGGTCGAGCAGCAGATCAACAACATGCGCGCGCAGGAATTGAGCCTCGCCCAGACCCGCGTCGCCAATGAACGCGCCGTGCTGGAGGCGGAACTGGCGCTCCAAAAGGCGCAGCGGCTTTACGATCGCGAGGCGCCGCTCGCCGCCAAGGGCTTCGTCGCCGGCCGCCAGTTCGCCGATACGACCGATCAGTTGCGCTTCGAGCGGCAACGGCTCGCGGTGGTGCGCCGCGGCCGCGCCACCGACGATCGGCTGCAGAACAGCCAGCTGTCGCAGCAGCGCGCCTCCACCGCCTCGCTCACCGCCGGGTTGCAGCTCGCCCGCGCCAATCTCGACGCGTTGAGGCTGCGCGCGCCGGTCGCGGGGCAATTGTCGGGCTTCTCGATCCAGGTCGGCCAGTCGATGCAGCGCGGCGAGCGGATCGGCCAGATCGATTCCCCGGGGCGCAACAAACTGCAGGCCGGCGTCGACGAATTCTTCCTCGGTCGCGTCGCGACAGGGCAGGTGGCGCGGATCGACGCCGGCGGGCGCAGCTACCGGGCACGTGTCACCCGCATCCTGCCGCAGGTGCAGAACGGCCAGTTTCAGGTCGAGCTGCAATTCCTCGGTGAGGAACCACAGGGGTTGCAGCGCGGCCAGACGGTGCAGGCGCGCCTGACGCTCAGCGATCCGTCGCCCGCCATCCTGGTGCCCTATGGTGCCTTCCTCAACGACACCGGCGGCGCGTGGGTCTTCGTCGCCGCGCCGGACGGGCGCTCGGCGGTGCGCCGCACGGTCCGCCTCGGCCGCCGCAATGCCGATCATGTCGAGGTGCTCGACGGCCTGTCGCCGGGCGAGCGTGTGATCATCTCCCCCTATACCGGGTTCGCCGACAAGGACGTGCTCGATCTTGCCCAAGGAAAGGACGTTTGATGCTCCGTATGCGCGACGTGATGCGATTGTACCGGACCGACAGCGTCGAGACGGTCGCGCTCGACGGGATCGACCTGGATATCGCCGATGGCGAATTCGTCGCGATCATGGGCCCGTCGGGCTGCGGCAAATCGACGCTGCTCAACGTCATCGGCCTGCTCGATAGCCCGACCAGCGGCTCCTACGTGTTCGACGGCACCGAAGTCGCCGGCCTGCCCGAGGCGAAGCTCGCCGACTTTCGAAAGGCGAACATCGGCTTCATCTTCCAGAGCTTCAATCTGGTCGATGAACTGACGGTGCGCGACAATATCGAACTCGCATTGCTCTACCACAATGTCTCCGCGAAGGAGCGGCGCGCGCGGGCGGAGGTGGTGATGGACCGCGTCGGCATCGCGCACCGCGCGCGCCATCGCCCCAGCCAATTGTCCGGCGGCCAGCAGCAGCGCGTCGCCGTCGCCCGCGCGCTCATCGCCGCGCCCAAGCTCATCCTTGCCGACGAGCCGACCGGCAACCTCGATACCAATCACGGGGAGGAGGTGATGCGCATGTTGCAGCAACTGAACGCCGAAGGGTCGACGATCGTCATGGTCACCCACTCGCCGGCGCATGCCGATTACGCCAGCCGCGTGGTCAACATGCTCGACGGCCGCGTCCTTCAGGAACGCCGCCGCGCGGCGTGATCGCCATCGCCTGACCCCCACCTCGATCGAAAGCGACCGTCGGCCATGTGGCGAAACTATCTCACCGTTGCGGTCAACGCCCTGGCGAAGAACCGCGCTTATTCGATCATCAACCTCCTGGGGCTGGCGATCGGCATGGCAGCGTGCCTGCTGATCCTCGTCTTCATTCGCTATGAAACCAGCTACGATCGCTGGCTGCCGCGCGGCGAGGATACCTATCAATTCCAGACGTGGATGCCCAATCCGCGCGACGGCGCGCCGTACATGCTGCAGATGTCGAGCTACATCACGGCCGAGCGGCTGAAGAAGGATTTCCCGCAGGTGGAGGCGGTCAGCTACGTGCTGGGCGGCACCCCCTCGATCCTCCGCCAGGGGCAGGTGAGCACGGCGGAAGACTATCTCACCGCCGACAATGATTTCCTCGCCGTGGTCGACCTGCCGATCCTGCGCGGGTCGAAGAACGCGCTGAACGCCCCCGACACCGCGGTGCTGACCCGGTCGGAGGCAATCCGCCAGTTCGGCACCGACGATGTCGTCGGCCGGACGCTCAGCCTCATTCAGAAGGGCAAGACCTATGATTACCGCGTCAATGCGGTGCTTCAGGATCTGCCCAAGAACTCGCACCTTCGCATCAACGCGGTCGTGCGGCGTGATTTCGGCTCCTATTTCACGCAGGAACCCGAATTCCTCACCTGCTGGCAATGCCAGTCGGGCTGGGTCTATGCCCGGCTGAAACCCGGCACCGACGCCGACGCGCTGAACGCGCAGCTTCCCGCCTGGGAGAAACGAAACATCCCCGACGAAAATCTCGCCGGCACGCGCTACAATGCCGGCGACGATACCGACTGGGCACTCGTTCCGGTGGCGGACGTTCACCTCGGGGTCGCGCAGGCCGGCTCGATGGCGCCGGGCAACGATCACCGCTCGATCGTCACCTTCGCCATCATCGCGGTGCTGATCCTGCTGATGGCGGTGGTGAACTTCACCAACCTTGCCACTGCCCGCGCCGGCCAGCGCGCCCGCGAGGTCGCGCTGCGCAAGGTGCTGGGCGCGACGCGCCGCCAGCTGATCGTTCAGTTCGTCGGTGAATCGCTGCTGATCGCCGCCATCGCCGTCGCCATCGCGCTGGCGCTGGGTGAGCTGCTGGTCCGCCCCTTCGCCGCCTTCCTCGGTGCCGACCTGCGCTTCAGCTATTTCGGCGCCGACGGCATGTTGTGGCCGGCGCTCGCGCTGATGCTGATCGTCGGTGTCGCCGGCGGCCTCTATCCCGCCTTCTTCCTGTCGCGCTTTCAGCCGGCCAGCGTGCTGAAGGCGAACAAGTCCTCCACCGAGACCCCCGGCACCGGCATGCTGCGCAACATGCTCGTGGTGGCGCAATTCGCCATCTCGATCGGCCTCATCATCTGCACCGCGATCGTCTACGGCCAGACCGTCTACGCCCGCTCGGTCGATCCCGGCTACCAGCGCGATCACCTGCTGCAGGTCGGCAATATGAGCCGCTACCAGCTGATCGGCCGGGGCGAGCAGATTGCCGAGCGGATGAAGCGCGTGCCCGGGGTCGTTGCGGTCGGCCGCACCGACATCGGCGTCGCGACGCAGAACACCAACACCACCGGCGTGCTCGTTCCGGGCAATCCGCAGCCCGTCGCGCTCGGCCGCTACCGCGTCGACCACGACTTCCGCGACGCCATGGGGCTTCAGCTCGTCGCCGGTCGCTGGTTCGACTCTGCCCGCCCGATGGACGATCAGACGCTCTCCTTCCCGGAGGATCCGGCCGAGGTCCGCGCATTGGTCGCCCGCGGCGCCAATGTGGTGGTCAACGAATATGCCGCGCGAAAGCTTGGCGCCGCCGATCCCGCGGCGGCGCTCGGCAAGACCTTCCGCATGGCGCTGGGCGAGCAATATGGCGACGTGCCGATCACGGTCGTCGGCGTTGTGCGCGATTCCCGCTTCCGCTCGGTGCGCGAGCCGCTGGAGCCGATCGTGTTCATCGGTTCGCGCGAGGGGCCCTCGACCATGGTGATCCGCTACGACGGTGATCCCGCCGCCGTCCGCGCCGCGGTCGAGCGCGAGTGGCGTGCCGCCGCCAGCGACGTACCGTTCGAGGGAAAATTCAGCGAGGCGATTATCGAGGAGCTCTACGATGCGGAGGAAAAGCGCGCGCAGATCTTCGCCGGATTCGCGGTGCTCGCGGTGGTGATCGCCTGCCTCGGGCTGTTCGGCCTCGCCGCCTTCACCGCCGAGCGCCGTACGAAGGAGATCGGCATCCGCAAGGTGCTGGGCGCGCGCACGATCGATATCGTCCGGCTGCTCGTCTGGCAGTTCAGCCGCCCGGTGCTGATCGCCAACCTCATCGCCTGGCCGGTCGCCTGGTGGGCGATGCGTGACTGGCTGAACGGCTTCGACACGCGCATGGCGCTGACCCCGGTGCCGTTCTTCCTCGCCGGCGGCGTCGCGCTGGGAATCGCGGTCGTCACCATCGCCGGCCATGCGTTCAAGGTCGCCCGCGCCAACCCGATCCGCGCGCTGCGCTACGAATAGCGGCCGCCGCCACGCTTGTTCGCCCCTGTCGGCCGTGCGATAGGCGCCGCCCTTTCGGCGGGTCTCGCCACGACCAACAAGGGAGACATCGCGTGGACAGCGCCGCCACTGCGCTCGGCCTCGATTTCGGCACCACCAACACCGTCGCCGCGCTGGCCGACGGCACGGGCGAATCGCACCTCGTCTCCTTCGCCGGTGATCGCGCCACCGGCCCGGTATTCCGCTCGGCGTTATGCTTCTGGGAGGATGAGGACGCGTGGAACGGCATCGCACATGAGGCGGGGCCCTGGGCGATCGGCGAATATCTCGATTCCCCGCTCGACAGCCGCTTCGTGCAATCGTTCAAGACCGTCGCGGCCAGCGCCTCGTTCGAACGCGCGCTGATCTTCGGCAAGCCGTTCCGCTTCGAGGATCTGGGACAGCGTTTCCTGCAGCGGCTCGTCGCGCACAGCGGCGGCCGGCTCGATCGCCGCCCGCGCCGCGTCATCGTCGGCCGTCCAGTCGAATATGCCGGCGCGCGGCCCGATCCGGCACTCGCGCGGCAACGCTATGACGCGATGCTGGCCGATTTCGGGGTAGAGCTTCACTATGTCTATGAACCGCTCGGCGCCGCGTTCAGCTATGCCGCGCGGCTGACGGAACCAGCGACGATCCTGGTCGCCGATTTCGGCGGCGGCACGACCGATTTCTCGATCGTCCGGGTCGAGGCGCCCGGCGCCGCGCGCCGCTGTGTCCCGCTCGCCTCCGCCGGCATCGGTATTGCCGGCGATCGCTTCGACCAGCGCATCGTCAGCCAGCTGCTGCTGCCGCTGCTGGGCAAGGGCGGCCACTATCGCTCGTTCGGCAAGGTGCTCGACATTCCCGGCGGCTATTTCGCCGATTTCGCCGATTGGTCGCGCCTCGCCATGATGCGCAACCGTCGCACGCTGGAGGAGCTTCGCCGGCTTCAGCGCGATTGCATCGATCCCGTGCCCATCGGCCGAATGATCGCGCTGATCGAGCATGAACAGGGTTTCCCGCTCTACGATGCCGTGGGGCAGGTGAAGCGCGCGCTGTCGCAGGGGGAGGAGGCGGTGTTCCATTTCGAGGGCGGCGGTGTCGCCCTGCGTGCGCCCGTCACGCGCGAAGCGTTCGAACAATGGATCGCCGACGACCTCATCCGGATCGAGGCGGCGATGGACGTGGCATTGGCGCGCGCCGCAACCGACGCGGCCGCGATCGACCGCGTGTTCCTCACCGGCGGTTCGTCGCTCATCCCCGCGATCCGCGCGATCTTCGACCGCCGCTTCGGCAGTGAGCGGATCGCCACCGGCGGCGAACTCACCTCGATCGCGCATGGCCTGGCGCTGATCGGCGAACAGCCCGATCTCGCCGGCTGGACCGCCTGACACCAAAGGGCCCGGCCGCAGCGAACCTGCGACCGGGCCGTGGCTTTTCGAGAAAAGGGCAGGGGCGCTCACCCCCGCCCAATGCTCAGAAGCGAATGCGCCCGCCGACCGTGATGTACCGCCCGATCGTGTCGTACAGCAGCGGGTCCACCACGCGCGACGTGCCGAGCGAGATGTTGTTGGTGTCCGACGGCGGCGGATCCTTGTCGAACAGATTGTTGATCGACAGGAACAGCTCCGGCTTGGCGTTGCCCGCCTCGATCTGCTGGCGGATCGTGAGATTCGTGTAGAATACCGCCGGGACATGATCCTGGTCGATCGTGACCGGCGGGATCACGCGGCGATGCGCGCCGATGAACCGCTCCTGGATCGCGATGGTGGTGCCGCCCGACGTATAGGTCGCCTGCAGGTTCGCGCGCCAGCTCGGGAAGGAACCCGTGCCGGCATATTGCACCGCCGCCACGCCGCGCGCTTCCTGCGTGTAATTGTCGAGATACGTCGCAATCCCGCGCAGGCTCAGCTGCCCGCCGGCAAAGCGCGTCTGGTAGCTCGCGTCGAAGTCGATGCCCGAAATGTCGACCGTCGCGATGTTCAGCGCGACGCCGTTGACGTCGGTCAGCCGCCCGTCGGCGCCGCGCACCGTCAGCGCGCACAGCCCCTGATCGCCGGCAAAGCACTGGTTGACCAGCTGCTGCGCCGACAGCGTCTGGATCGCGTCGTCGATCTTGATCTTGTAATAGTCGACCGAGAAGCCGAGCCCCGGCAGGAATTCGGGGCGATAGGACAGGCCGGCCGCGATCGTCTTGGCGCGCTCGGGCAGCAGGTCGGGGTTGCTGCCGGTGAAGGTGAACACGTTCTGCGTCACCAGGTTGTTGTTGAACGGGTCGACGATCGCCACGACGTTGCGCGAACGCGGCCCGAACAGGTCGCCGATATTGGGTGCGCGGATGTCCTGCGAATAGGTGCCGCGCAGCCGCAGGCCGGATACGACTTCGCTGGTCAGGCCCAGCTTCCACGTCGTCACGCCGCCGCTGGTGCTGTAATCGGTGCGGCGGATCGCACCGTTGAAGTCGATCGACTGCAGGAAATTGGCGCCACGATACAGCGGCACCAGCACTTCGCCGAATGCTTCCTTCACATTGTATCCGCCGCCCGACGGCTGCGGGTTGGTCGCGACGAACCCGATCCCCTGCGAAATCGGATCGACCGTGATCGTGCCCGACATGTCGCGATATTCGGCGCCCACCGCGGCCGCCACATCGCCCGCCCAGGTGGAGAACAGATTGCCACGCACCGTCAGCGCGACGACGTCCTGCTTGGCGATCGACCGTGCGAAACCGGCACCCTGCTGATAGGCGCGCTGCTCCGCCGTCATTGGCGTCTGGCCGAACGGGTTCCACGCCACGCAGCCATTGTCGGGGTTGGTCAGCGACGAACGGCAGACGATCTGGCCGGTGGCCGGGTTGACCACCGCATCCGCCGCCAGGCGCGTGTTGGCGTTGATCCGCTGGTTGCTGGTTTCCAGCAGGTACCGCGACTCGCCATGTTCGTAATAGCCGTCGATGGTGAACTGGCCGACCGTCGCCTTGAACCCGGCGGTCAGGTTCAGCGTCTTGGTCGTGTTGGTCACCCGGTTCTGGCCAAAGGTCATGTCGACCTTGCCCAGCTCGATCGCGCTGTATCCGTTGGCGGCCATCGCATTGCGCAGATTGTCGGGCAGGAAGGCATTGTCGGCCTGCACCACCAGCGCAGCGGTGCCGATGAAGAACGGCGCCAGCAGCGGATATTCGCTGCGCGAATAGCCATAGGCACCCTCGGCAAAGACCGAGAAATTGTTGCTGAACTCATATTCGGCATGGCCGAAGATGTTCTTGGCGTTCAGTTCCGACACGATCGCCGCCGGGTAGCGCGGGCCGTCGCCGCCGACCTCGACCGTCCCGGTGAACAGCTCGCCGTGGCGATAGGCGGATTGCGAACCATCGGCGCCGAACTGGATGTCGCGCAGCGGCCCGGTGGTGATCCGCGTCCCGTCGCGGCGCATCCCGGTGATCAACCCGCCATAGGTCGCGGCGGCAAGATTGACGTTCTCGCGCAGCAGCAGCTGCGGCTGCCCCGCCTGGCCCGACAGCGGGTTGGGCACCATCGCCCAGCCACGGTTGGCCCATTCGCGCGCGCGCCCGTCGACCGGCGCCTGTTCGTTGATCGATCCGCTGATGACGATGCTGCCGCGATCGTCGTCGAAGCCAAAGCCGGCCGATGCCTCGGCGGCCCAGCTATGCCCGTCGCCATGCGTCGAGATGCCGTTGCGCAGCTCGCCCATCACGCCGCGGAACTTGGTGTCGAGCACGAAATTGACGACGCCGGCGACCGCGTCCGATCCATAGGCCGCCGATGCGCCGCCGGTCACGATGTCGACGCGCTTGATCAGCTGCTGCGGGAACATCGAAATGTCCGCAGTGCCGGTCACGCCCGATGCCGGCGGACGGCGCCCGTCCAGCAGGACCAGCGTGCGGGTGATGCCCAGGTTGCGCAGATTGGCGGTGCTCGACGTGCTCGATACCGATCCGCCCGGCGTGAAGCTCGGGGTCGACGGCCCGGTCGATCCGGTCAGCTGCGGCAATTGGCGCAATGCCTCGGTCAGGTTCGGCGCGGCGTTGCGCAGGTCCTGGCTCCCGACGACGGTGATCGGCGTCGGCGCCTGGTATCCGTTGCTGACGACGCGCGAACCCGTGACGATGATGTCACCATCGGTGGAGGAGGCCGATTCGCGCTCGGCCGATGCCGCCGGCTCCAGCGATTCGGTCTGCGACTGGCCGGGGGTGCCGGTCGGCGCGGTACCGGCGACCGCATCGTCGGGCACGGTGCCAAGGCCGGCCGGCGCGGTCTGCGCCGCCGCACTGGTCGCACTGATGGCGATGATGGAGCAGCACGCCAGCATGTTGATGAGCTTCAAGACTTCCCTCTCCCTTGCACGCACCTTCGATCCACCCGGTCCCCGCGCGCTCCGTATCCTCGGATATCGCTGGCAGGGCATGGCCGCAGGTCGACTGATCATCTTTTTAACGGATGAACAAGAATGCCTTTAATGCCCTTTCACACTTTGCTTTACAAGTGTGAAAAATCGGGTCTATTCAGCGGCGAACGAAAAATGGGCAGGTGATGGCGAACGGCGACGGAATGGATGATCGGGGATGTGGCCGGCACCGGGCGTTCCGTGGCCGATTGTCTCCGCTGGCAGGCCGGCGGCAGGCCGCATGACGGCCGCCACTGATCGCGGCGCGGCCGCCGGTGCGGCCCGTCTTGGGGCCTCCGCACGCGATATCCTGCTCGACGCCGCGCGCGACCTGATGATCGAAACCGGCAGCAGCGATGTCTCGCTTCACGCCATCGCCCGCCGCGCCGGCGTCACCGCCCCGCTCGTCAAATATTATTTCGGTGGCAAGGAAGGGCTGCTCACCGCGCTGGTAGAGGCCGATACCAGCCGCTCGCTCACCCAGCTTGAGGGGCTGCTCGCGATGGACGTGTCGGCCACCCAAAAACTGACCCTCCATGTCACGGGAATCATTCGCAATTACGCCCGTCACCCGTATCTGAACGGGCTGCTCAACCGCCTGGTGCGCGACTCTGGCAACGAGGCGTCGGAGCGGATCAAGGCCAATTTCGTCGAGCCGCTGATCAACGCCCAGCGCCGGATTATCGAGCAGGGGGTCGCCGCGGGCGAATTCCGCGCGATCGATCCCGACCACGCCTATTTCCTCATCGTCGGCGCTTGCCAGTACCTGTTCGCCACCCGCGTCCCCTTCGGCGACCTGATGAACGGCGCGCCCTCGCAGGACACGTTCGTGCGTACCTTCACCGCAGAGGCGGTGGACTTCATCCTCCGCGGGCTGCGACCCTAGCCATGCACCCCCGCCGATTTGCCACGCAAACCCCTGACAAACCGGCCTATATCATGGCCGGCACCGGTGAGGGCGTCACCTATGCCGAGCTTGAGGCACGCGCCAATCAGGTGGCGCACTGGCTGCGCGATCAGGGCGTTCGCGCCGGCGACGTCGTCGCGATCATGGCGGAAAATCACCCGCGTTTGTACGAGTTCATCTGGGGCGCGCAGCGGATCGGCGTCCATTATCTGCTGATCGCGACCGCGCTGACCGCCGGAGAGGTCGACTATATCCTGCGCGACGCCGATGCGCGGATCGCCATCCTCTCGGCTCGGGTGTTGGAACGCCTCGGCGAGCCGCCCTTGCCGGGGCGCACGGCATGCCTCGACGATGATCTGGTCGCGACGGTGCGCCGCTACCCCGATCATCCCGTGCGTGACGAGGCGCCCGGCACCGACATGCTCTATTCGTCGGGCACCACGGGCTTCCCGAAGGGCATCAAGTCGCCGCTTCCCGCCAGCTTCGACCAGCCGCCCCGCGCGGTCGAAATCGGCACCCGCTTCTTCGGCTATGCGCAGGACAGCATCTATCTCTGCCCCGCGCCGCTATACCATGCCGCCCCGCTGCGCTGGAGCCTCGCAATCCATCGCGTCGGCGGTACCGTCATCCTCATGGAACGGTTCGACGCCGCCGCGGCGCTGTCGGCGATCGCCCGCCACCGCGCGACCATCGCGCAGGTGGTGCCAACGCATCTTGCCCGCATGCTCGCGCTGCCCCCCGAGGAGCGCGCGCGCCACGACATTTCCTCGCTTCGCTCCGTGTTCCACGCCGGCGCACCCTGTCCCGTGCCGCTGAAGTACCGAGCGATCGAGTGGTTGGGGCCAATCGTCGGCGAATTCTACAGCGGGACTGAAGGGGTCGGCCTCACCGTCGCCACCTGCAGCGACTGGCTCGCGCATCCCGGCACCGTCGGCCGCGCGGTCCAGGGCGAGATCCGCATCTGCGGCGAGGATGGGGAGCCGCTTCCGACGGGCGACGAAGGCCTCGTGCGCTTCGCCAACGCCAATCCCTTCGCCTATCACAAGGATCCCGAACGTACTGCCGCGGCGTACAACCAGCATGGCTGGCCAACCCTCGGCGACATCGGGCGCATCGATGCCGACGGCTTCCTGTACCTCACCGATCGCGCCAGCTTCATGATCATCTCGGGCGGCGTGAACATCTACCCGCAGGAGGCGGAGAACCGCCTGTTGCAGCACGCACAGGTCGCCGATGTGGCGGTCGTCGGATTGCCCGATCCCGAGATGGGCGAGCGGGTGGTGGCGCTGGTCGAGCCGCGCATATGGCCGCTCCTGGACGAAGCAGCGCTGGCCGCCGAGCTCGACGCCTTCGCCCGCCAGGGCCTCAGCCCGGTGAAGGTGCCGCGCCGCTACGTTTTTCGTCCCACGCTGGAGCGTACCGATGCGGGCAAGCTGGTGAAGCGGCGACTGCGCGACACCTTGCTGGCCGAGGATACAGAAATGGTGATCCAATGAGCGACGCGGCAACGATGGATCGATTAGACGCGGTGCCGGGGGGCCTGCAACCCGCTGCACCGGCGGCGGAACCGCAGGGTGCGGCGTCCTTCCCGCTGCCAAGCGCTGCGGCCGCACGCTATTCGGTGTGGCTGCTGACCTTCATCTACATGCTGAACTTCGTCGATCGGCAGATCGTCAACATCCTGGCCGAACCGATCAAGCGCGATCTGGGGCTCGCCGACTGGCAGCTGGGCGCGATGACGGGCCTCGGCTTCGCCATGCTGTACACGACGCTGGGCATCCCCATGGCACGCCTCGCGGAACGCTATCACCGCGGCCGGATCATCTCCGGGTGTCTTGTCGTGTGGAGTGGCTTCACCATCCTGTGCGGCCTGACGACGACCTTTGCGCAAATCCTGTTCGCCCGCATCGGTGTCGGTGTGGGGGAAGCGGGGTGCACGCCCTCGGCGCAGTCGCTGATTGCCGACAGCGTGCCGGCGAACCGGCGCGCGTCGGCGCTCGGCACTTTCTCGATGGGCGTGCCGATCGGCTCGCTCGCGGGCCTGATGATCGGTGGGCTGATCGCGCAAAGCTATGGCTGGCGGGCGGCCTTCATGGTCGCTGGCGCGCCCGGCATCCTGCTGGGCGTGATCGCCTTTGCCACCTTGCGCGACCCGCGCCCCGCAGGAACGCCGAAGGATCGTGCGAACCTGCTGCCGCTCAGCGCGGTGCTGAAGCAATTGCGCGGTCAGCCTGCCTTCTGGTGGCTTGCCGCAGGCTCGGCGATCACCTCCTTCGTGGGCTATGGGCAGCAGGCGTTCTACGTCTCCTTCTTTCTGCGCAACTACACACCGGAACTCACCGCCGCGGCGCAGGCGGTCGGCTTCGCCGGGCCGCTCGCCTTCATCGGCGTCACTCTGGGCATCGTGCTGGGCGTGTCCGGCGGCCTTGGTACCTTGATCGGCGGGCGCCTCGGCGATCGCTATGTCGCGCGCGGACCCGGCGGCTATGGCATGGTCGCTGCGATATCGATGCTGATCTCCGGTCCGCTCCTCGCCGCGGTGTTCTTTCTCGGCAGCGGCCTGACGATCCTCGTGCTGCTGACCGTGCCCCTGTTCTTCAAGAACATGTGGTTCGGCCCGGTGTTCGCCGCCATCCAGGGCATGATCGCCCAGCGCTCACGCGCCACTGCCACCGCGATCTTCCTGTTTGTCCTCAATGCAGGCGGGCTGGGCTTGGGCGCGCTGCTCACCGGGCTGATCAGCGACCTGTTCGCCACCAGCTACGGCGAGGCGGAGGGGGTACGCTACGCGCTGGCGGCGACGTCGCTGGTCTCCTTCCTGTCGGCGGCCTGTTTCTGGCGGGCCGCCGTCGTGATGCGCCGCGAAGCTGCTGGCGCGTGAGCAACGCTTTCTTTTCTGAAGGGAATCACTGAATGCAGATCACCGCTGACACCGCCGCCGTCGTGACCGGCGGCGCCTCCGGCCTCGGCCGCGCCAGTGCGGAGGCGCTCGCCGCCGCCGGCGTGAAGGTTGCCATCTTCGATCTGAACGAGGAAGCGGGACAGGAAGTCGCCGACGCGATCGGCGGCATCTTCTGCCACGTGAACATCATGAGCGAGGAGTCGGTCCTCGCCGGTTTCGAGAAGGCGCGTGCCGCCCACGGGCAGGAGCGTATTCTGGTTCACTGCGCGATGGCCAACCGCAAGGGCAAGACTGTCGGCCGCAACAAGCAGACCGGCGAGTTCACCCGCTTCTCCACCGAGGATTTCGCATTTGCCACCGACGGCATCCTGATCTCCAGCTACCGCATGGCCTCGCTGTCGGCATTCGGGATGGCCGGGCTGGAGCCGCTGGAGGACGGCGAGCGTGGCGCGATCATCCTGACCTCATCGGTAGCGGCGCAGGACGCGCAGATCGGGCAGGTGGCTTACGGCGCCGGCAAGTCGGGCGTAAACGGCATGGTGCTGCCGATGGCGCGTGACCTCATGGACCTGGGCATTCGCGTGAACGCGATCATGCCGGGCATCTTCGGCACGCCGCTGCTGGGCAAGCTGCCACAGCAGGTGTTCGACAATCTCAACGCGTCGGTGCCCTTCCCCAAGCGCCTGGGCAAGCCGGAGGAATATGCCTCGCTGGTTCTCGAACTGGTGCGCAACGCCTATTTCAACGGCCAGTCGATCCGCCTCGACGGCGCCATCCGCATGGCGCCGCGCTGATCCGTCCGATCCCTGCGGCAACGCTGCAGGGTCGATTTGATGCCTCATGGAAGGAAGAGCTGCCATGTCCGCTGCCTATATCGTCGATGCCGTCCGCACCCCGCGCGGGGGGGGCAAGCTGGGCAAGGGTGCCCTGACGCATCTGCATCCCCAGCACCTTGGCGCCACCGTGCTGAAGGCGCTGCGCGACCGCAACGCGCTGGATACGTCGCGGGTGGACGACATCATCTGGTCGACCAGCCAGCAGCGCGGCAAGCAGGGCGGTGATCTGGGCCGGCTGTCCGCGCTGTTCGCGGGCTATGACGTCAAGGCGTCGGGCGTGACGCTTGACCGTTACTGCGGCGGTGGGATCAGCAGCGTCGGCTTTGCCGCGTCACAGATCATCGCCGGGTTCGAGGATGTCGTTATCGCCGGCGGGACCGAGATGATGAGCCACCATGCCGAGGCGGACGGCTGGGAGCAGGGAACGCCCTTCGCGGAGCTTGGGCGCGCCAAGGGCAATTACGCGCTGTACGAGGAGCATCCGATCTCGCACGTCGGCGTCGCCGCGGACGCGATCGCCGCGATGGAGGGCATCGGACGCGCCGAACTCGATGCATTTGGCGCCGAGAGCCAGCGCCGCGCCGCGCTTGCCATGGCGGAGGGCCGCTTCGACCGCAGCATCGTCCCGGTCCATAACGACGACGGCACGGTTGCGCTGGACCACGACGAATATCCCCGGCCGGAAACCACCGCGGAAAGCCTCGCGGCGCTGAAGCCCAGCTTCGCCGCGATCGCCAACGTGCCGGCATCCCCTGATGGCACCACGATGAAGCAGATGATCCAGCGCAAATATCCCGAGCTGGAATGGGAGCCGGCGCATCATGCCGGGACGTCATCGGGCGTGGTGGATGGCTCGGCAGCGCTGCTGCTCGCCTCCGAGGAGGGCTTGCGGGCCAATGGCTGGAAGGCGCGCGCGCGCATCGTCACCGCCGTCAACCAGGGTGATTGCCCGACGTTGATCCTCAACGCGCCGGTGCCCGCCGCGCGCAAGGCGCTCGAGCGTGCGGGTCTGACAGTGGATGACATCGACGTGTGGGAGATTAACGAGGCATTCGCCGTCGTTACCGAAAAGGCGATCCGCGATCTCGGGCTCGACCGTGGCAAGGTCAACATCAATGGTGGCGCCATTGCGCTCGGCCATCCGATCGGGGCGACGGGATCGATGTTGATCGGGACTGCGCTGGACGAGCTTGAGCGTTCCGGCGGGCGCTATGCGCTGATCACGCAATGCGCCTTTGGCGGCATGGCGCCGGCGATCATCATCGAGCGGCTGGACGGCTGACGCTTTCCGCGTCGGCTGCGTTGGGCCGCGCCGGGAACGGGCGGTCCGGCGCTTCGTTGCCTCTGGAGAACCCAAGCCGATCAGGGTCTTGTGACCGCGTGATCGGCATCCGGAGGTGATGATGAGCAGCAAGCAGCCGATGCAGGCAGACGGCGCCGCGAGCAAGACGGCGCGCAGCGGTGAAACGCCCGGGCAGGAGAAGAGCGGCGGCGAGAGCCAGGGCGGCGCCTATCCCAACCCACACAGCGACAAGAATGGGAGCAAGAAGGGCGGCAAGTTCGACGGCGGCCAGTCCGAACGCGCCTATCATGGCACCGGCCAGCTCGGCGAGCAGAAGACCGGCGAGCAGCCCAATGCAGGTTCGACCGAATAGGCGCGCCCGCGCCCGATCAATGCGTCTCCCGTTCGACCTTTAAAAGCGAAAGGCCGCCCTCTTGCGAGGACGGCCTTTCCATTGTCAGCCGTTCAGGACCTTCGTCAGGCGACGACCACCTTGGTGGAGGCCGCGTTCATCGAGTGAGCCTTGAGCGGCGTGAGACAATGAGACATTCGACCACCTCCTTTCAGTTGTTGCAGGGTAGCGGCGATATGGAAATCATCGCCGCTCTTTCAAGAGCTTAGCGGGGGCTATAGAGCGGCGCCCGCGCTGGCGCTCACACCTTGGCCTTCGCTTACACCTTGGCCTTCAGGGAGCCGCCCTCAGCATAGAGCGTCGCATAACGGCGCGTGACCATTGGTAGCGATTCATCGATCCACGCGGCCATCGCCTCTTCTTCGCCCAGCGACTGCTTCAGCGCGGCCGTGGCAGTGGAGAAGCCGCCGTCATCGGCCATGACCAGCAGCGACTTGTACGCGGCGATCTCGAAATGCTCGAAGGCGTAGTTCGCGAAGCTGTTCTTGACGATCTCGTCACCCGCCATGCTGTGCGTGATCGCGGCCATGCTGCCCGACATGCTGAGGCCAAGGTCCTTGATCGTGGAACTGCTGGTCTCGAAACTCGCCAGGATCTCCTCCAGCCGCGCAATCTGGCCGTTGGTCTCTTCGATATGGGCGCGCAGCCGATCGGCAACTTCGGGGTAGTGTTCGATGCGCGCCACTTGCGGGGTCATGATCGAAAGGGCCTGCTTTTCCACCGCATGCGCGTTGACCAGGCCGGTGATGAACAATTCGCGAAGCACATCGTGACTGGGCATCAGGCTTGACTCCTTTGCGTGACAGACAGCGAAGATCGGGGGCAGGACCCCGATATGATGGGATAATGCCCGCCATCGATCTTCTGCGGTCCTCAACCCATGAGCCGGCGGATCGTCTCCGCGCAAAGGCCGGCGACGACGGGAAAACCCGCTAACTTCGATCAGCCTGCGCAGATTGCTTGGCGGCTTCCGCTTGTCATCGCGGAATGAAGTAGGGGAAAACGGCTTCTCTACATGCCTGGCAAGGTGATGAGATGCCCACGGTCGCCGTCTGCATGACTGGCGTGCAACGCGGCCTCATCATTGCGTTTCGTCGCAAGGAAGCGCAAACATGGCTTGAACTTTTAGACTGCTGGCTCGTACCGCATTACTGATGCCTGCCCCGCACGAACCGTCCGACCCCGCCAAGCACACCGACTCCGAAGGAGGGGGGCAGGCATCCGGCCGCCCCGCGGCAGGGAAGCTGGATCAGGGCAGCACCGAGACGATGCCGCAGCCGGGGCTGCATCATTGGCGCGAAAGCACGATCACCGATCCCGATCTGCAGAATCGCGGCGGCGTGTTCTTTGCCGCGATCGAGATGACGCGGATGCCGATGATCCTCACCGATCCCAATCGGGAGGACAATCCGATCGTCTTCGCCAACAAGGCCTTCCTTGACCTCACCGGCTATGAGGAATCGGAAGTGCTCGGGTGCAACTGCCGCTTTCTCCAGGGCGCGCAGACCGACCGAAACTCGGTCGCTGAGCTTCGCGAGACCGTGGCGGAGAAGGGTTCGATCGCGCTCGAGATCCTGAATTATCGCCGCGATGGTACGCCGTTCTGGAATGCGGTGTTCATAGGCCCGGTCTATGACACCGATGGCAAGCTGCAATTCTTCTTTGCCAGTCAGCTGGATGTCACGCGGCGGCGCAACACCGAGCAATCCTACCGCCAGGCCCAGAAGATGGAATCGATCGGCCAGCTCACCGCCGGGCTGGCGCACGATTTCAACAATCTGCTGCAGGTGGTGAACGGCAATCTGGAACTGGTCACCGCGACTGACGATCCCGACCGGATCAGGCGCTACGTCGCGGCGGCGCAATCGGCGGCCGAGCGCGGTGCCAAGCTGACACGGCAATTGCTGGCCTTCGCACGCAAGACGCGGCTTGAGCCGCGAGCTGTCAACCTGACGCAGCTGGTGTCGGAATTCAGCGAGCTGATCGAAAGCTCGGTCAACAAGCAGGTCGACATTCATCTCAGCCTGCGGCGCGGCCTGCCCTATGTCGTGCTCGACCCTGACCAGCTCGAAATGGCGCTGCTGAATATCGTCAACAATGCACGCGACGCGATGAGCGACGGTGGGCTGGTGACGATTGCCACGCGCCCGCTGCGCCTGACCGAGGAAACCGCCGCCACCGACCTGGAACCCGGCGACTATGTCGTCCTTGAGGTGCAGGATGAGGGACCGGGGATGAACCCCGACGTGGCCGAGCGCGCAACTGAGCCGTTCTTCACCACCAAGGGCGTGGGCAAGGGCACGGGTCTTGGCTTGGCGATGGCCAGCGGCTTCGTGCGCCAGTCGGGCGGGCGGCTGGAGATCGAGACGGCGCCGGGTACCGGCACCACCGTCCGCATGATCTTTCCGGTCCGCCGCGACGCCGAGGTGGAGCCGGCGCGCGAGCAGCAGCAGGAGGAGCAACGCCTCGACGATACCTTGGGTCCGGCACATATCCTCGTCGTCGAGGACAATGACGAGGTGTTGGCACTGGCGCGCGAGATCCTTGAAAGCCAGGGCTACAAGGTGTCGACCGCGGTTACCGGCGAAGATGGACTGCGCCTGTTCGATGAACTGCACCCCAAGACGCGTATCGACCTGCTGTTCACCGATCTGGTGATGCCGGGCGGCATGAACGGCCTGATGCTCGGCGACGCGATCATTGCGCGCGATCCATCGGTGTCGATCCTGATGACGACCGGCTATAATGAGGAACTGGTCGTTAACGGCCCGCGCGCCCGAGCATCGGACGTGCTGAGCAAACCGTACCGCCGTGCCGAACTGCTGGACCGGGTGCGTCAGGCGCTCAATCGGCGTGGTGAGAACGGCGACCGACGTCGTCGGTCGGATTTCGGCGCGGCGCAGGCCTGAACCTCTACCGCTTCCTCGCCCGATCCGGGGCACCTATCAGCCAGTAGATTGAAAAGCCCCAATCTTTCAGTGGGGCGATTGCGCAGGAGCGGGACAGGCGGCTAGCGCCCGTTGAACGCGGGGCGCGTGTCTGCGCCCCATCTGCGTCGGGCGGTTGCCCGACGGTTCCGCCGCTGCCGCCATGTGACCGGGCAACCCCCGGTAGTCGCAGCGACGATCGAATGGACGTCCGAACGATGCACGATCGCTGGTCCGATGTTGCCGAGCTGATTGCGGCCCATCGCGAGATCGCGGGCCTGCTGATCGGCGCGCTCACCTTTCTGGAATGTACCGCGGTGGTGGGCGTGCTGTTTCCCGCGACGGCGACGATGCTGGCGATTGGGGGGATGGTCGGCGCGCGGCTGCTCGACCCGATCGTCATCGGCCCGCCTGCGATCATCGGGGCGATCCTGGGCGGCTGGCTGTCGTTCCGGATGGGTCGCTGGCTTGGCCCGCGGGTGCTGTACCGCCGGCCGTTCCGGCGCCATCGCCCCGCTGCGGCGCGGGCGCGGTTGCTGTTCAGCCGCCACGGTGTCGCCCTGCTGCTCGCGGCGCGCTATTATGCGCCGGCCCGCGCGACCGTGCCGATGGTGGCCGGCATCCTCAACATGCGCCGGTCGCGCTTCCACATCGCAGATGCGGCGGCCGCAGTGCTGTGGGTGGTGTCGCTGCTGACGATCGGCAGCCTCGCCGCCGCTGCACTTGATGAGGTGGCGATCGGCGCGACGGGCAAGCTGATCCTGTTCGCCGCGATGGTGATCCTGACGAGCGCGATCAGTACCGCCGCGATGAAACGCCTGTTTGGCGGAGAGCGTGGCCGGGTGCGCGGCGGGATGGACGCGCGGCAGGCGGCGCGTCCGTGACCCTCGCCCTTGCCGCGGCCATCCCGGCCGCAACTCATCGCGCGGCAATCGTCCGCAACATCTACAGCCGGCACAATCGGGGTCGGGCCGACGCGCACCAGCCAGCCACGGTCGCGGGCATCCCGGTGCACGAGCCTGCCAGCAAGGCGGCGCTGGAACGCCATCTGGCGCAGCTTGCGGCCGAGGGGGTGGAGACGCTGGTCGTTGACGGCGGTGACGGAACGATCCGTGATATCCTGACGATCGGCCTGCCCCTCTTCGGTGCCCGAATGCCGGCGATCGCGCCGGCCCCATCCGGCAAGACCAATGCGCTGGCGCATGACCTCGGCATCGGCACGCGCTCGCTTGAGGATGCCGTGCGGGCAATCGCAGACGGCCGGCGGGTCACGCGCCGCGCGCTGGCAGTGACGCGGGCAGGGGAGGCGACGGTGCTGCACGGCTTCTTGTTGGGCAGCGGCGCCTTCGTGCGCGCCACTGCGCTGGCGCAGCGGGCACATCGCTTCGGCGCGTTCAACGGGGTCGCCGTGGGACTGTCGCTCGCCTCGGTGATCGGCCGGACGCTATTTGGCGGTGACAATGGCGTCTGGCGCCGTGGGGAGCCGATGGCGCTGGCACGCGACGGCAGGGTCGCGATCGACCACCAGACCTATATGTTTCTGGCCGCCGCGCTGACCCGCTTCCCGCTGGGATTAGCGCCGCTCGGGAATGGGCCGTTTGCGGACGACCGTGTCGCCAGCCTCACCATCGACGCACCGCCGCGGCACTTGCCACGCCACTTGCCGGCGCTGCTGCGCGGCGGTGCCGACGATGCGCTCGCACGGGCCGGTTATCACCGCTGCCGCGACCGTCAGGTGGAGCTGGACACCACGAGCGGCTTCGTGATCGACGGCGAACGTTTCGATGGCGGACGGATCATGATCCGGCGCGGCCCGGCCGTGACCTTCATCGCCGGCCGCTGATCCATCGACAATCATTGAAAGCTGCCAATGTTGTGCCCGGCGGCGGGCGCCGACGGCACCCGCCCGCCTTGTGACGCGTTAATGATCCGAAGCGACCCCGTTGCGGGGCCGTGACAAGGAGAACGACCATGGGTGAAGCCACCGACAAGCTCGCCGCCGCCGGCAACAAGCTGGCTGGCAACATCAAGGAAGCGGTCGGCAAGTCGACCAACAATCCCGATCTCGCCGCCGAAGGCCAGGCGCAGCAGCTCAAGGGCACCGGCCAGGATGTGAAGGGCAGCGTCAAGGGCGCGCTGGGCGACAAGATCTGAACCGATGGCCTGCCGCGCCGGGAAGATGCCCGGCGCGGCGGGCGATCAATGTGCGGCCTTTTGCATCCGCGGCAGGATGATCCGCACGCTGAGCCCCGGCGCATTGTCGGCCAGCTCGATCGTGCCACCGTGCGAGGCGACGATCGCCGCCACCAGGCTCAGGCCCAGCCCGTGGCCGCTGCCCCCACTCGCCATCCGCTCAAACGGTTGCAGCGCGCGCGCGCGATCCGCCTCGGCAATACCCGGGCCATCGTCGGCGATGGTCAGCTCGACCGTCGGATGGGCGCTGTCCTTGCCCGATATCAGTGACAGCGTGATGCGCGCCCCCGGCGGCGTGTAGCGCAAGGCGTTTTCCAGCAGGTTGACGACGATCTGCGCCAGGAGGTCGCGGTCGCCGTTGACGGTGATGCCCGGCTCCAGCCGGGTGACAAGCGCGCGTCGCCCGTCCTCCGCCGCCAGCGCATAGCTTTCCGCGAGCGCCTCGACCGTGGCGGTGAGCGCGACAGGACGGAAATAGGCCCGAAGCCCGCCTGCTTCGACCTCGGCGATGCGCAGCAGCGCCGCGAACAGCGACAGGATTGAATCGATATCGGCGATCGACCGCTCGATCGCCGCAGCTTCCGGCGTACCCTCTCCGGCATCGGCCAGCGATTGCTCCATCCGCAGCCGCAGCCGCATGATCGGCGTGCGCAGCTCATGCGCGACGTCGCTCGATACACGGCGAAGGTTGACGATGTGCGCCGCGTTGCGATCCAGCATATCGTTCAGCGTCGCGGCGAGCTGGTCGAACTCGTCATTCTGCTGGCTGACCGGTATCCGGGCGTCGAGCTGCCCGCGGCTGACCGCGCTGGCGATGCGATTGATGGTGTTGAGGCGGCCGATGATGGTGCGGCCGAACAGCGCGCTGCCGACGATGGCGATGGCGACCAGCAATACGAGTCCCAGCGCAAACAGGAACAGCAGGCGATTGCGCAGCTGGACGGGCAGGTCCGATTCCATCGCCACCGTCAACTGAAGCCCGCCGGGCAGCCGGGTGACGAGCGATCGCGCGGGGTGTCCCTCGCCATCGGGATCGCGGAAACGGATGTCGTGCCAGCCCTCGCCCAGCGCCTCGGTAACGAGTTCGCCGCCCAGCCGTTGCCCGTCGGGCGCGGTCAGGAGATAGCCGAAGCTGTTGACGCCGCGATCGTCGCGCCGGCGCAGCGCCTCCATCAGCGCGGCAAGATCGCCTTCCTCGGCAACGGCCCGCATCGCGCGGGTTTCGGCGATGATCTGTGCGTCGAGCTGCTCATGCACCACGTCCTCGCCGAGCAGATAGGCGCCGGCACCGAGCAGCAGGGTGACCAGCGCGAAGCCGGCGGTGAAGAACAGCGTGATCTGCCGGACCGTATGCGCGCGGTCAGGCATCGGGATTCAATCGGTAGCCGACACCGCGCACCGTGGTGATGGCGTCGACGGCAAAGCCCGCGTTCAGTTTCTGCCGCAGCCGGCTCATGTGCGTTTCGACGATGTTGGTCTGCGGATCGAAATGGAGGTGCCAGACCTGCTCCAGCAGCATGGTGCGCGACACGGTCTTTCCATTCTGGCTGACCAGCCGTTCGAGCAACGCGAACTCGCGCGGCTGGAGAACGATGCGCTGGTCGCCACGCCACGCTTCGCGGCGCAGCCGATCGATCCGAATGCTGCCGAAGGTGGCGACCGCCTGCAGGTTCATGCCCCGCCGCAGCAGCGCCTCGACGCGCGCGACCAGTTCCGCCACCGCAAAGGGCTTCACCAGATAATCATCCGCCCCCGCGCGCAGCCCGGTTACCCGGTCCTCGATCGATCCTAGCGCCGTGAGCATCAGCACCGGGCCTAGATAGCCGCGGCCGCGCGCCTCGATCACCATCGAAACGCCGTCCGTGTCGGGCAGCATGCGGTCCACGACGAGGAGGTCGGGGGCATGCGCCTGCAAGCTGCGCAATCCGGCCTCGGCGCTGGGTTCAACGACCGCCGTATGTCCCTCCGCGGTCAAGGCATCGAGGATCCGTGCGCCCGCCTCCGCCTCGTCCTCGACAATCAGCAATCGCACGCACCACCTCCCGCCGTGATCCCCTCACTCATAAACGCTGTTGCGCGGCATCGCGCGGCAGAAAGGTTGCAAATTCCCAATCTTCGGGGCGGGCGATTGAGCGTCCGCGTCGGTCCGCCTAGTGCCGCAACCCCGTGACCTGTGCCCTGTCCTCCGCCACCCGCCGTTCCACTCGCCCCATCGGGAGCCGCTGACGTGGATGAAGCAATCGGCCGCGTCGCCACCTTCATCGCCGATCATGCCATCTGGGCCGGACCGATCGTCATGCTGCTGACCTTTGGCGAATCCCTGGTTGTCATCGGCATGCTGATCCCCGCCACCGCGCTGATGATCGCGATCGGTGGGATGATCGGCACCGGTCTGCTGGATCCGGCGAGCGTACTGATCTGGGCCATCGTCGGCGCGGTCCTGGGCGACTGGGTGTCCTATGTGCTCGGCCGCAAGTTCGGGCCGGCGGCGTTCCGGCGCTGGCCGCTCAACCGCTATCGGCTGGCGGCCGCAAAGGCGCGGCTGGTGTTTCGCCGTTATGGCGCGGCGTCGATCCTGCTCGGCCGGTTCCTCGGTCCGATGCGGTCGACCGTACCGCTGGTCGCCGGGGTGCTCGGCATGCGCCAGCGCACCTTCCAGATCGCCAATGTAGTCTCGGCGATCCTGTGGGTGCCCGCGCTGCTGCTGCCCGGCTATCTCGCGGCGCGGTCGGTCGGCGGCGTGCAGATCACGGAGATGCACCTTCTCGCCGTGGCGGGCATCGTCGCGGTCGTCACGCTGGGCGGCAGCGCGCTGAGCGTGCGGTTCCTGCGCCGCGGCATGGCCCCGCGTGAGCGCCGCGCCCTGACCCCGCGCACGCCGCAGCGCGACCCCTCCTGACGATGGCGAACAGCTGGGTCGAGGCGGCGATCCTGGGGCTGGTACAGGGGCTGACCGAGTTTCTGCCCGTTTCGTCCAGCGCGCATCTGCGCATCGTGGGGGCGCTGATGAACCCCGGAACGGATCCGGGCGCCGCCTTCACCGCCATCACGCAGATCGGCACCGAACTAGCCGTGCTGCTGTACTTCCGCCGCGATCTGTGGCGCATCGCCGCCGCATGGCTGGGCGCGCTGGGCAAGCCGTGGCGCGCGATGGACGCCGATGCGCGCGCCGGCTGGCTGGTGCTGATCGGCACGCTGCCGATCGTGGTGCTCGGCCTGTTGTTCAAGGATGCGATCGAAACGGTGCTGCGCGACCTGCGCATCACGGCGACCATGCTGATCGTCTTTGCGCTTGTCCTCGGCTTCGCCGACCGTGTTGGGGCGAAGCGGCGCCCGCTGGGATCGATGAGCGTGCGCGACGGCATCCTGCTCGGCTTTGCACAGGCGATGGCGCTGATTCCCGGCGTGTCGCGGTCAGGGGGCACGATCAGCGCCGGGCTGCTGCTGGGTTACACGCGTGAGGCAGCGGCGCGCTATTCATTCCTCCTCGCCGTGCCCGCCGTGCTGGGCTCCGGATTGTATCAGTTGGCGAAAAGCTGGGGTGACTGGGGCCCGATCGGGCCGGGTGAAACCGCGCTGGCGACGCTGATCGCCTTCATCGTCGGCTATGGCGTCATCGTCGTGTTCCTGCGGCTGGTGAGCACACGCGGCTATTGGCCTTTCGTGATCTACCGCATTGCCATCGGGCTCGCCGTATTCGCACTGGTCGGCGCGGGGATCATTCCCGCGACTGCCTGATCCGACCCTGCTATTCCGCTGGACTTGAGCCGCGCGGAAAGTAGCCTGGAAGGCGGGCATCGAAGGGGTGGGGGCATGAAGCCAACGATTGGGTTTGCGCTGCTGGCCATGCTCCTCGTGCCCGCCAGCGTGTCGGGTGACAACAGCCCTCGCGTCGTCATGGCTACGCCCGGCGGCAGCGGCGGGACGATCGATCGCTTCACGATCCGCTTCAGCCAGCCGATGGTGCCGCTGGGCGATCCGCGCGCGGCGTCACCCGTCACCGTCACCTGTTCGATCGACGGCGAGGGTCGCTGGGTCGATCAGCAGACCTATGTGTGGGAATTCGTCGGTCCGCTCCCCGGCGGCACGAACTGCGAACTCAAGACGCGCGACGGGCTGAAGAGCGTCAGCGGCTATGCGCTGCCCGCGCAGCAGCGCTTCACCGTCGACGCCGGCGGTCCGCGTGCGCGTGCCGTGCTTCCCGCCAGCCGTGACGAGATCGAGGAGGATCAGGTGTTCCTGGTCGCCGCCAATATGCGCGCCTTGCGTGCCTCGGTGGCCGCCAATGCCTATTGCGCGGTGGATGGGATTGGCGAGAAGATCGCGGTCGACGTTCTGCCCGCCGATGTGCCGGCCAAGGTGCTGTCGGGGATGGGCAGCGATCGCTGGGAAGTGCGCAGCTTCCTCGAAAATGCCGGCCTTCCCGACGCGCTCCCCGACAATGCCGCAGACCGGCAGAAGATGCTGGGGGCGGTGACGGCGCTGCAATGCCGGCGCCCGCTGCCGCCGGGACGCGACATGGCGCTGGTGTGGGGCGGAAAGATCGCAGGCGCTGGCGGCAGGCTGGCCGGCGCCGACCAGCGTTTCGACTATAGCGTGCGCGCGCCTTTCACGGCGCGGTTCGAATGCAGCCGCACCAATCCGCAAGCGGGGTGCAGCCCGGTACAGCCGGCGCGGGTCCGCTTCACCGCGCCCGTGCCGCTGAGCCAGGCCGCTGCGATCCGCCTGACCACCGCCGATGGCAAGCAGATCGCGCCCAAGCTGTCGGATGAGGCGCGCCGTAATGCGACGGTGACCGACGTGACCTTTGCCGCGCCGCTGCCGGCGGGCACCACCGGCACGATCACGCTCCCTGCGGGGATCAAGGATGATAGCGGGCGCCCGCTCGCCAATGCCGAACGCTTCCCCCTCGACGTCCGCTTCGATGTGGCACCCCCGCTGGTGAAGTTCGCCGCGAGCTTCGGCATCCTCGAGGCTGGCGAGGGCGGCGTGCTGCCGGTGACGGTGCGCAACGTCGAGCCTGAGTTGCAGGGCCGCGGCGTGGCGGTTAGCGGCGACAGCCTGCGCGTGACTGGCGGCGATGGCGAGATCGCACGCTGGTTGCGCGCGGTCGCCACCGCGGACGAGACCGACATTGAGACGGTCGAACGGGGATCGGAAACGATCCGCATCAATCACACGGGCGAGAAATCCATCCTCCCCGCTGGTGCCGGATCGCCGATCACGGTGACGTTGCCGGGCAAGGGCAAGGAGTTCGAAGTCGTCGGCATTCCGCTGACCAAGCCGGGCTTCTACGTGGTCGAGCTCGCCAGTCCGGTGCTTGGCCGCGCGCTGCTGGGTCGCGATCAGACGCGCTATGTCGCCACTGCTGCGCTGGTCACCAACATGGCGGTCCATTTCAAATGGGGAGAGGAACGCAGCCTTGCCTGGGTAACGCAATTGTCGGACGGCAAGCCCGCCGCGAATGCGCTGGTGCAGGTGACCGACAGTTGCACGGGCAAGCTGCTGGCGCGCGGCATGACCGATCGCACCGGCGGCCTCTTCATCCCCGCCGGCCTGCCGCGGCCCGAAACCTATTCCAATTGCGAATCCGCCGGTTCTCCCCATGCGCTGATGGTCTCCGCGCGGCGCGGCGACGATTTCAGCTTCGCGCTCTCCGACTGGGGCGAGGGCATCCGGCCGTATGATTTCGACCTGCCCTATGGCTACACCGCGCGTGGCGAGATGGTCCACACCGTGTTCGATCGCGCGCTCGTGCGGCGGGGCGACACGATCCACATGAAGCATATCCTGCGCCGTCCGATCGGCGCCGGATTCGCCCTGGCGCCCGCCGTTCGTGGCACGCTGCGCTTGTCGCACCGCGGATCGGACACACAGTTCGAGCTGCCACTGGCGATCAATGCCAGCGGCGTGGGCGAAAACAGCTGGACCGCCCCCAAGGGCGCGCCAATGGGGGATTACGACCTCTCGATCATCGCGGGCGATCGATCGATCGAGACGAACCAGTCCTTCCGCGTCGACGAATATCGCCTGCCCACCATGCGCGCGACAGTGACAGGTCCGGAGGCGGCGCTGGTGCGGCCGGCCCGCGTGCCACTTGACCTCTACGCCGGCTATCTGTCGGGCGGCGGCGCGTCGAACCTGCCGGTGGACCTGCGCGTCGGCTGGTTTGCGCGCAGTGCAACGCCCGCGGGCTATGACAATTTCACCTTTGGCGGCCGCGCGGTCATCGAAGGCGTACGGCCGCTGAACGGTGAAGGCGAGGAGGATCGCACCGAATTGCCACCGACGCAGACGGTGCCGGTGCGCCTGGGCGCCGATGGCACCGCACGCCAGACGATCGAAGTACCGCAATCACTCGACGGCAGCGCCGACATGCGCGTGGAGATGGATTATCAGGATGCCAATGGCGAAACGCTGACCGCGTCGCGCACCATCCCGATCTATGCCTCCGGTGTGCAACTGGGCATCCGCACCGACGGCTGGCTGATGAAGCAGGATGACCTCAGGCTTCGCTTCGTCGCGCTGAATACCGAGGGAAAGCCGATCAAGGGGCAGAAGATCGCGGTGGCGCTGTACCGCCGCGAGGTGCTGACCGCGCGGCGGCGGCTGATCGGCGGCTTCTACGCCTATGACAATCAGATGCGCACGACGAAGCTGGACGCTGGGTGCACCGCGACCACCGACGCGCAGGGGCTGGCGCAATGCACCGTTGATCCGGGGGTGTCGGGCGAAGTCTATGCCGCGGCGACCACCACGGATGCCGACGGCCATGTCGCACGCGCGGTGCGCAGCGTGTGGCTGGCGGGCGAGGACGATTGGTGGTTCGGCGGCGACAATGGCGACCGGATGGACCTGATCCCCGAGCAGCAGACTTACAAGGCCGGCGATACCGCGCGCTTCCAGGTGCGCATGCCATTCCGCGAGGCAACCGCGCTGGTAACGGTCGAGCGCGAGGGCGTGCTGTCCAGCTTCGTCACCCATCTATCGGGCAACAATCCGGTCGTGTCTGTGCCGATGGCCGGCAGCTTTGCCCCCGACGTCTATGTATCGGTGATGGCGGTGCGCGGCCGGGTGGAAAGCGGGTTCTGGACGTGGATCAACCGGATCGCGCGCACACTGGGGTTGTCGAGCAAGCCGGACGAGGCGCAGGCTCCCACCGCGCTCGTTGATCTCGCCAAGCCGGCCTATCGCATGGGCATGGCCAGGGTGAAGGTCGGCTGGGAAGCGCACGAACTGCGCATCGCGGTGAAGGCGGACCGGGACCGTTATGCCCCGCGTGATACCGCGCAAGTGGCGGTTGAGGTCCGCCGCCCCGACGGGAAGCCGGCACGGTCGGCCGACCTTGCCTTTGTCGCCGTCGATCAGGCGCTGTTGCAACTGGCGCCGAACGAAAGCTGGAACCTGCTCCCCGCCATGATGGGGGAACGGCCGCTGTCGGTGCTGACCTCCACCGCGCAGATGCAGGTGGTGGGCAAGCGCCATTACGGGCGCAAGGCGGTGGAGGCTGGCGGTGGCGGCGGTGATGCCTCCGCGCTCAACCGTGAGAATTTCGAGCCCGTGCTGCTGTGGCGCGATCGGGTGGCGCTCGACGAACAGGGCCGCGCCCGCATCGCCGTGCCGTTGTCGGATGCGCTGTCGTCGTTCAAGCTGGTGGGGATCGCCACCGACGGCGCGCAATTGTTCGGCACCGGCAGCACCGATATTCGCACGGCGCAGGATCTGTCGATCTTCGCCGGGCTGCCGCCGCTGGTGCGCACAGGCGACTATTTTTCGGCCGCCTTCACGCTGCGCAATGGCTCCGCCCGACCGATGACGGTGACCGCCAATGTCGACGTCTTCCCGCGTATTGCCGCTGGGCGCCCGCTGACGGTGACGATCCCGGCGGGTGGCGCCAAGGCGGTGGCGTGGAACCTGACCGCACCCCAGGGACATGACAGGCTGCGCTGGCAGGTCAGCGCACGTGCCACCGATGGCCGCGCAAGCGACAGGATCACCGTCACGCAGGATGTGATTCCCGCGGTCCCGGTCAAGGTTTGGGCGGCGACGCTCGCCCGCGTCGGCGCCGACACGCAGATCCCGATCGCACCGCCGGCCGGCGCGCTTCCCGGCCGCGGCACGCTCGACATCCGGCTCGACGACAGCCTCGCGCCGCCGCTGCAGGGCGTGCGCGCCTATATGGCCGCCTATCCCTATCAGTGTTTCGAGCAAAGATTGTCGCGCATCGTGGTGCTGGGCGATGGTGCGGGGTGGAGCCAACTCGCCGGTGAACTGCCCACCTATCAGGCGCCTGACGGCCTGTTGCGTTACTTCCCGGGCGATCAGCTCAACGGATCGGAAGTGCTGACCGCTTATGTCCTGTCCATGGCGGGGGAGGCGGGGCTCGCCCTTCCGGAGACTGTCGAGGCCAGGATGATCGAGGCGCTGAAGGCCGTGCTCGACGGCCGCTTGCGGCGCGACGACTTTGGCGACGTCAGGCTGCAGCGGGTCGCGGCGCTGGCGGCGCTGGCACGCGCGGGGGCGGCGACGCCGGCGATGCTGGGCCAGATCGGCATGCCGATGGGCGACATGCCGACCGGCACGCTCGCCGATTATCTCGCCGCGATCGAGCGGATCCCGGGGCTGGCCAATGCCCCGGCGCTCCGCGCAGAGGGGGAGCGCGTGCTGCGCACCCGGCTGGTCTATGAAGGAACGCGGCTCGACCTCACCGATCAGGCAGCCGCGCCGTGGTGGCTGATGTCCTCGGGTGACGAGACCGCGATAAAGGCGACGCTCGTCACGTTGGGGCGGCCCGGGTGGCAGGACGATGCGCCGCGGATGATGGTCGGCACCGCGCTGCGACAGAATCGCGGGCATTGGGACACAACCACCGCTAATGCCTGGGGCGTAGTTGCCGCGCGCAAGTTCGCGTCGCTTTATCCTCCCGAGGCGATCGGCGGCACGACGATGCTGCGCTATGCCGGGCGGCAGATCGCGAAGGGTTGGCCGCTCGCAGCGTCAGCACGCGACGCGGCGTTCCCGCTCGCCGCTGCGCCCGCCCCATTGCGGCTCGCGCAAACGGGCGGGGGGGGGCCATGGGCCAGTGTCTCCGTCTCGGCTGCGGTGCCGCTGACCAAGCCGCTCGCCGCCGGCTATCGCATGACGCGCGAGGTCAGCGTGGTGCAGGCGCGCAACGCCGGGCGGCTGACCCGCGGCGATGTGGTGAAGGTGACGATCACCGTCGACGCCTCGGCCGAGCGCAATTGGGTGGTGGTGAGCGATCCCGTCCCCGCTGGCGCGACGATCGTCGGCGACCTCGGCGGGCAATCGGCGATGCTGCAGGCTGGGAATGACGGCGAAGGCGTCTCGCCTGCCTATGTCGAGCGCGGGCGGGAGGCGTGGCGTGCCTATTTCGCCTGGGTGCCGCGCGGCCGGTTCCAGGTGTCGTACAGCCTCAGGCTGAACGGCGCCGGCCGGTTCAACCTGCCGCCCAGCTGGGTGGAGGCGCTGTATTCGCCCGCGATCCGCGCTGCCGTCCCCAATGCGCCCGTCGTCGTTGCCGCCCAATAACGTGCCGGGGCACGAGTGTCGCGACGGCGCGGGTGAGACGCGGCCGCGGGTCGGCGCGCGGGGTGTCGCGGTCGTCACGATTGCGGTCGCGGCGCTTGGCCTTGGTGTCGCGGATTATGCGACCTATCCCGCACCCCTGCCGGACTATGCCGCCGCCCGCGCCGCCTATCGCCCCTCCGAAGCGTGGTTGTACGACCGCAACGGCGTGCTGGTGGACAGTTCGCGAGTCAATTTCGCTGCCCGTCGACTGGCATGGACGCCGCTGGACCAGATTGCTCCGGCAGTGCCGCAGACGATCGTCGCAGCCGAGGATCGCCGCTTCGCGCAGCATGGCGGTGTCGACTGGCTGGCGCTCGCGGGATCGGCGTGGGGGCGGGTGAAGGGGCAGCGCGCGCGCGGCGCCAGCACATTGTCGATGCAAGTCGCGGCGTTCCTCTCGCCCGACCTCGCAGCGCCGGGCGCGCGCGGGTGGCGCGACAAATGGCGCCAGCTGCGCGCCGCCCGGGCGCTGGAGGCGCGCTGGACCAAGCCGCAGATCCTGGAGGCTTATCTCAACCTCGCCCCCTTTCGCGGCGAGGCGCAGGGCATCGGGGCGGCGGCGCTGGGGCTGTTCGGCAAGACGCCGGTGGCCTTGTCACGCGAAGATGCGGTGCTGCTCGCCGCGCTGCTGCCCGATCCGCAGGGCAGCGCCGGGCGGCTGGCGACGCGCGCGTGCCGGCTGGCGCGGGCGCGCGACTGCACCGGCTATCAGGCGGCGGCGGCATCGATGCTGGGCCCGGCGCGAAGCCTGGCGCTCGATCCCGGGCTGGCGCCGCACCTGTCCGACCGGCTGCTAACCAGCGCCGGCGCGCGCGTTCACACGACGCTCGACATCCGAATCCAGCGCGTGGCGGCGGCGGCGCTGCGCCGGCAATTGCAGGGGCTCGGCGGCAGCCGCGCGCGCGACGGCGCGGTGCTGGTGGTCGACAATGAAAGCGGCGACGTGCTGGCCTATGTTGGTGGGATTGGCGGCGCATCGACGGCGCCGGCGGTGGACGGCGCGAGCAGCTATCGCCAGGCGGGATCGACGCTGAAGCCGTTCCTGTACGCGCAGGCGATCGAGCGCGGCTATCTGACCGCGGCGTCGATCCTCGACGACTCACCGGTTCAGCTGGACACTGCGTCGGGCCTCTACGTGCCGCAGAATTACGATCGAGGGTTCAAAGGGCCGGTATCGGCGCGCGCCGCCTTGGCAGGCTCGCTCAACGTGCCCGCGGTGCGCACCCTGCTGCTGGTCGGCGTGGATCCATTCCGCGACCGGCTATGGGACATGGGGTATCGCGGGCTGACCGAGGCCGGGCAATATTACGGCTTCTCGCTGGCGCTGGGATCGGCGGAGGTGACGTTGCTGGAACAGGCGGCGGCCTATCGCAGCCTGGCGCTCGGCGGCGCATGGTCGCCGCTGCGAGTGATCAAGGGCCAGCCGCGCACGGCGCCGCGACAGGTGACCACCGGCCCGGCCGCGTGGATCGTCGGCGACATGATGGCCGATCCCAATGCCCGGGCGGCGACCTTCGGCCTCGATTCCGCGCTTCGTCTGCCGTTCTGGGCCGCAGTGAAGACCGGCACGTCAAAGGCGATGCGCGACAATTGGTGCATCGGCTATTCGGATCGCTTCACCGTCGCTGTTTGGGTCGGCAATGTGGAGGGCGATCCGATGCGCGCGGTGTCCGGCACCAGCGGCGCGGCGCCGGTGTGGCGCGACGTGATGATGGCGCTGCATGCGCGCGTGCCGGGGCGAGCGCCGGTGCGGCCCGCGGGCGTCGAGGCGCGGCAGATCGTGTTCGAGCGTCAGATCGAGCAACCACGGCGGGAATATTTCCTGGCCGGGACCGGGCAGACGCACATCGACGCCGCGCCGCGCGAGACCCGGCGGCCGCGCATCGTCAGCCCGGTGGCGGGCACCGTCTATGCGATTGATCCCGATATTCCGCCCGATCGCCAGCGGTTTGCGGTGGCGGTGGCCGGCGACGTGATGGCGCAGCGGCTGATGCTCGACGGACGCAACCTGGGGCCGGCGAGCGCGCAGCCGATGATCGCCGCCGCACCGGGCCAGCACCGTCTGGGGCTGGTCGATGCGGGCGGCGCGATCGTCGACGAGGTGCGCTTTACCGTTCGGTGATCGGACGGCGGCGGGCGATCAGAGCAGGTCGCCGCCGCAGGCCGAGGCGGTGGTGCCGGTGCGCTCATACGCCTTGATGACGTTGCGGCCGACCGTCCAGCGGTGCACCTCGTCCGGGCCGTCGACCAGCCGCTGCGAGCGGATGTGGGTGTACCAGGCGGCGAGCGGGGTATCGAGGCTGAAGCCAAGCGCGCCGTGCAGCTGGATCGCGGTGTCGACCACCTGATGCACCATGTTCGCAAGGAAGATCTTGGCGATCGAATTTTCCTGCCGGATATCGTCGCCGCGCTCCGCCTTGTAGGCGATGTGGAGCAGCATCAGCCGCGCCTTGTAGATTTCCGCCGCGCAATCGGCGAGCATCCACTGGACACCCTGCCGCTCCTTCAGGAGCTTGCCGAACGTCTCGCGCTGGATGACGTGCGCGGTGGCGAGGTCGAGCGCGCGCTGCGCCATCGACACATTGTGCATGCCATGGCGCAGGCGGCCGTAGGCGAGGCGATGCTGGCCCATGTTGAAGCCATTGCCTTCGCCGCCGAGCAGATCCTCGGCCGGGACGACGAGATCCTTGATCTCGACCTCCGAATGACCGCCGCCGAGGATCTCGGTCAGGGGGCCATGCACCGCCATCGTCTCGATATCGCGGACGATGCGATAGCCGGGGTTGGGCAGTTCGACGATGAAGGTCGAATAGCGCTGATGGCGCGGCGCGTCGGGATCGGTCATCGCCATGACGAGCGCGATGTCGGCGACGCTGGCGGCGGAGGAGAACCACTTCTCGCCGTTCAGCACGTAATTCTCGTTGCCGTCCTTCACCGCGCGGGTCTGCATGCCGGTGGCGTCGGCGCCCGCCGCTTTCTCGGTCATCGAATAGCAGATGCGCTTCTCGCCGTTGAGCAGCGGCTTGAGATACTTCTCCTTCTGATGCTCGGTGCCGTGCGCCAGCAGCGTCATCATCGTCGCGTCATCGGGGCCTTGCGTGTTCATCGACAGCGCGCCGAGATGGCTTTCGCCAAGCTCCATCTGGACGAGAGCGTTGGCGAGCGGCCCAAGCCCCATGCCGCCATATTCCTTGGGGATGAACGGACACCACAGGCCCTGCGCACGCGCCTTGGCGCGCAGTTCATTGAGGACCGTCTTGTAATCCTCGCCCGCGACCAGCCGCTTTTCAGCGGGCTTGCATTCGTCATGCACCCATTGGCGCACCCGCTCGCGGATCGCCTTGGCCTCGGCCGGGATTTCGAAATCGATCGACATGTGATCACTCTCCTGATGGGGTGCCCGGGCTTGTCGCCGGTGCTTATTCCTTCATCGCCGCAGCGGCCTTGTTGAGGTCGGGCGCGTTGGGCGATCGCATCGCCACCCCGCCCTGCTGCCCCGCCTTGAGCGCGGCGGCGGCGCCTTCGTGCGACATGATCTTGGACAGGACGGCCTGACCGGCGCGCTCGAACGCGTCGCGGTGGTCGACGACATATTGGCGCGAGGTGCGATAGCCTTCGAGCAGGCCGTGAATCTCGGGGATGACGTAGCGTGCGACGAGATCCCAGCTTTTCGCGGTATTCTCGCGGTTCGCCCAGTCGTGGACGAAGCCGAGCACGGTGCCGAAGCCTCCGGCTGAGGCGTGAAGCTTGCGGATCGCGGCGACGAGATCGTCGGGCGTGCCGATCACCGCGGCAGCGCCGTCGACGAAGGCCGTCAGGTCCACCGCCTCGTCGGGCGAGGCGAAGGGCTTCGCGCCCGGGCGCATCAGCGTGCCGACGGTATATTCATTGTGCCATTTCATCAGGCCGGCGCCGGCCTGGGCGCGGGCCTCCTCGCGCGTTTCTGCGATGTGCCAGCTCATCAGCACGCGCCAGTCGTCGCGGCTGACCGTCTTGCCGGACTTGGCGGCGGCCTGTTCGGCAAAGCCCCATTGCGTCGGCAGCGCGGCGAGCCCCGCGTCGGAATTGGAGCCGATCGAGAGCGCGCCGATGCCGTACTTCCCCGCCAGCGTCATGCCCGACGGGCTGATCGACGAGGCGACGACGAAGGGCATGTCCTCCTGCAGCGGGAACAGCTGAAGCCGCGCGTCCTTGAGCGTGAACCAGTCGCTTTCATGGGTGACGCGCTCGCCCGCGAACAGCCGGCGGATGACGCCGATCGCCTCGTCCTGCCGATCGCGCTGAGTCATCGGATCGATGCCGAGCATGTATGCGTCGGACGGGAGCGCGCCGGGGCCGGTGCCGAAGATCACGCGCCCGCGCGTCATGTGATCGAGCTGGACGATGCGCTGCGCGACGTTGAACGGGTGGTGATAGGGCAGCGAGACGACGCCGGTGCCGAGGCGAATGCGCTGGGTGTGCTCGCCAACGGCGGCGAGGAACAGCTCGGGCGAGGCGATCACTTCCCAGCCGGTCGAGTGATGTTCGCCGACCCAGAATTCATCATAGCCGAGTTCATCGAGATGCTTGGCGAGGCGAATGTCCTCGCGCATCTGCAGCATCGGATGCTCGCCGATGGGATGATGGGGTGCGAGAAATGCGCCGAACTTCAACCGAGCCATGACCAGCCTTTCGAACCGAACGGCGACCCGACGGTCCGGCATGGGCATCGGAATCCCAGGCGAACGATCCTGCCACCCTCTCCCGGACGCGCCGCATCGGCCCGCCCGCCAATTAAGTCTTATCGCTTAATTGAGGACGTGATCCGTGTTGCGCGGCCCCGTGTCAAGAACGGGGGCGTCGTTTTCCGGGAATGGGTGAGGCCAGCTTTGCGCGTCAGGCGCGCGGCGTACACCGGTCTCCAGCAGGTGCGCCAGCACGCAGCAGCGCCTCCGCGGCCTCCGCCGGCACCGCCTCGCTGTACAGATAGCCTTGCGCATAATTGCAGCCGCGCCGGGCGAGATATTCCGCCTGCTCGTCCTGCTCGACGCCCTCAGCAACGACCGCCATGTCGAGCCGCTTGGCGAGCGTGATGATCGCATCGACGATCGCGGCGTCGTGCGACTCGGCGCTCAGGTTCGACACGAACGTCTTGTCGATCTTGATCACGTCGACCGGAAAGGTCTTAAGATGGGTCAGCGACGCATAGCCGGTACCGAAATCGTCGAGCGCGATGCGGAAGCCATGATCGTGGAAGGTGGCGAGCGTCGCCGCGAGCCGGTCGGTGTCGCGGCCCAGCAGCACGGTCTCGGTAATCTCAAGCTCGATCCGGTCGAACGGCACGCCGCGCTGGCGGAAGGGGCGGGTGATGCGATCGACCAGCCCGTCGTGGCGGAACTCGGCGGGTGACAGATTGACGGCGACGGGCACAGGCGGCACCCCGCGGTCGATCCAGCGGCGCATGTCATCCGCGATGCACCCCAGCATCCGGTCGCTCATCGCGATCGCCAGCCCCAGATCCTCGAATGCGGCGGCAATGGTGTCGGGCCCCTGCACGCCCAGCAGGTCGTCGCGCCAGCGCAGCAGCGCCTCCAGCCCCACGATCCGACCTGTCGAGAGGCAGATCTTGGGCTGGTAATAAGGGACGATCAGCGCATCGCGCACCGCGACGCGCGCCACGTTCAGCATTGAGGTGCGGCGCTGTGCATCGGCGCGCATGGCTGGCTCGAACAAGGATATCTCACCGCGGCGCTGCGCCTTGCCGACGTAGAGCGCGATATCGGCCGCTTTCAGCAATTCGTCGGCGGTGGTGCCGTGCGCGGGGAACAGCGCAGCGCCCGCGGTCGCCTGCGTGTCGCAGGTGTAGCCGTCGAACTCGAACGGCTGGCGCAGCCGCAGCAATGCGCGCGACACATGCGCCTGGACGCGCTCGCCGGGCACGCCGCTCAACAGCACGGCAAATTCATCGCCACCCAGCCGGCCGATCGCCGCGCGCGGCCCGAACGCCTGCTGCAGCCGCCGCGCGAAGGTTCGCAGCAGCATGTCGCCCGCGTCATGGCCGATCGTGTCGTTCATCTCCTTCAGATGATCGAGGTCGAGCAGGACCAACGCCAATTGGCTGCCGGGCGGCGTTCCCGCCAGTGCCGCCTCAAGTTCTCCGGTGAAATGGCTGCGGTTGGGAATACCGGTCAATGCGTCGTGCGTGGCGGTCCAGCGGATCCGTTCCTTCGCGGTACGCTCGTCGGTCACGTCGCGGATGGTGACGAGGATCCGCTCCAGCCGCCCGGTCGACGCGCGGATGCGCCAGCCGCTGGTCTGCATCCACCGTTCCTCAAGGTCGCTGGGGCGGCGGATGCGCAAGGTCACGTCGAACTGCGCGCTGCTGTCCCCCGACCAGGCCGCCGTCGCCAGCGCCTGCAACAGATTACGGTCCTCGGGCACCACCACCGACATGGCGGTATCGAGCGAGGGCACGGTATGCGGCGACAGGCCCAGCATCTCCTTGAACTCGGCGGACCATTCGCGGCGCTGGTTCACCGCGTCATAATCCCAGATACCCAGCCCGGCCGCTTGCGCGGCGAGGCGGAACCGCTCCTCGCTGTCGCGCAGCGCCTGCTCGGTGATCCGCTGTTCGTGAATGTCCTCCAGCGTACCGTACCAGCGCATCACCTCCCCGGCGGCATCGGTGCGCGGCGCGGCGCGGGCGCGAAACCAACGCGGCGATCCCTGGCACAACAGGCGATAGGTCAGGTCGATCGGCTCGCCTGTGTCGACCGCGCGCCGCCACGCGCGCTGCGTGCGCTCGACATCATCGGGATGGATCGCGTCGAGCCAGGAATCGCGTGTTGCATCATAGGGATCGACGCCGGTGATCTCCGACCAGCGCGGGCTGATCTCGACCACCGCCCCGTTGGCATCGGCCGACCAGGCGATCTGCGGGGCGAGCTCCACGGTGTGGCGGTAATGTTCCTCGCTCTCGCGCAGGCCCTGCTGCGCCTCGTAACGGGCGCCGATGTCGGATGCGACGGTGATGGTCGATTGCGGGCGACCCGCGGCATCCAGCACGAACGACACGTGGACGGCACACCAGGTCGCCGACCCGTCGGGGCGGATGTAGCGCTTCTCAATCTCGAACGGCTCTGCCCTGGCGAGCTGCTCCAAATACAGACGGCTCGACCTTTCCCGGTCGTCGGGGTGAGTGAACGCCTCGAACGGAAGCCCGGCCAGCTCGTCCGAAGAGCGGCCCACGATCGCGCAGAAGGCATCATTGACCAGCAGCACGCGCCGTTCGAGATCGCGATGGAGGATGCCGACACGCGCCCGGCTGAGAACGATTTCCAGCCCGGCGCGGCTCGCCCCCGGCACGCTGCCCGGCCGGGCGCTCTCCATCGCGGTCTCGGCAAGCGGATGCGCGCCCGGCCCGGTCAGCGGCGCTGAACCAGCACGCATCACCTGAGCCGACACATGTTGCACCCTCGAATGCTCCCCCCGATCGATTCGCCCAGCAACGGAATCGACGACCCTGATCTGCGACAAAGGAATTAAGCTACGGTAAAACCGCCAAATAACCTATGATGTGTTGAACAAACGGTCAGCAACCTTATCGATCATTCAACTGCTGCGTTTGTCCGTCGCTGCCGGAATAGCCGGTCGCGGCAAATGTTCATGTGCACGCGTTCTTTTCGCTATCGGACGTGCGGTGGCGGTCACGCAGCGATAAAGCACGGCGACAAAGGAGAGACGCGATGGAGTATGTAAGGCTTGGCACGACGGGTCTTGAAATATCCCGGCTGTGCCTGGGATGCATGACCTATGGCGATCCGGCGCGCGGCAACCATGAATGGACGCTCGACGAGCATCGCAGCCGGCCTTTGCTGCGCCAGGCATTCGAGGCGGGGATTACCTTCTTTGACACCGCCAACGTCTATTCCGACGGCAGTTCGGAGGAGATCGTTGGCCGCGCCGTGCGCGAGTTCAGCCGGCGCGAGGATGTGGTGATCGCTACCAAGGTCCACGCTCGGATGCGGCCAGGCCCAAACGGCGCCGGCCTCAGCCGCAAGGCGATCATGCATGAAATCGACGCCAGCCTGACGCGGCTCGGTACCGATTATGTCGACCTCTACCAGATTCACCGGTTCGACCATGACACGCCGATTGAGGAAACGCTGGAGGCGCTGCACGACGTGGTGAAGGCCGGAAAGGCGCGCTACATCGGTGCCTCGTCCATGTATGCGTGGCATTTCGCGACGATGCTCCACGTCGCCGAGGCGAACGGCTGGACGCGTTTCGTCAGCATGCAGAATTACTTGAACCTGCTCTATCGCGAGGAAGAGCGCGAGATGCTGCCGCTCTGCGCAGCCGAGGGTATCGGCGTCATCCCGTGGAGCCCGCTGGCGCGCGGGCGCCTGACCCGCGACTGGGATGAAAGCACGCCGCGGTCGGAGACCGACAAGTTCGGACAGACATTGTACCGGCGCACCGCCGAGGCGGATCGCAAAGTGGTGGAGGCGGTGGCCAGCGTCGCCGCCGGGCGCGGCGTACCGCGCGCGCAGATCGCGCTGGCCTGGGTGCTGGCGAAGCCTGAGGTGTCGGCGCCGATCGTCGGCGCGTCAAAGGCGGCACATCTGGAAGATGCGATCGCTGCGCTCGATATCGTGCTGAGCGATGCGGAAATCGCCGAGCTCGAGGCGGCCTATGTGCCGCATGCTGTGGTCGGTTTTGCCTGAGGGACCGTTGCGGGCAAGGGCGGTGAACGCACCCCCGCCCGCGACGAGTTCAGACGGCGGCGGTGCGCGGCCGCGTCGCGCTGTGCCCGCCGGCGCGGGAAAGGATGTCGGCGGCGGTTGCCGGATCGATCCGAGCCGCGTTGGTGTCGACCGAGACGAACACGCCGCCCTGGTGGATGCGGTCGCCATAATAAGCGGCATCCTCACGGCTGACGCCATGGTCGGTCATCACCTTTTCCAGGCCGCCCGCCGCACCGCCCAGCGCCGCGCCGGTGATCGCTGCACCGGGCACGGCCGATGCCGCGATCGCCCCGGCGCCGACCAGCGGACCAACGCCCGGGATAGCGAGCGCCGCAATACCCAGCAGCGTGCCGATGCCGGCGCCAGCGGCCACCTTGCCGACGAACTCCTGCGTGCCACCATCGTGGCCGGTCTCGTGGCCCTCCTCGTCATGGCGGGCGAGCAGCGAGATCGCGTCGTCGCTGACACCGCTGTGGCGCAGGTCGGACACGGCGCGCTCCGCCTCGTGGCGGCTGTCGAAGATCGCGGATACAATGGTCGTGCTCATCATCCCTCCATGTGCGTCAGCTGATGCAATGATGGGAAAGCCCGCCGGATCGCTGATCGTTCCGCGCGAATGAGGGTAAACAGGCACTTAACCAGATCTCACGGTCCATCCATGAAGCGAAGGATCGCCGACTGGCTGCCGCTGGCGATCATCGTTCCGTCCTGGGCGAACATGTGGATCGCGCCATGGCCGAAGCCGCGCGCCGCCGCGCTGATCCGCACGTCGCAAAGCACCCAGTCGGTCGGGACCAGCGTGGCCACGCGCATCGTGTTGTCGAGGCTGTTGCCACCGCCGCGCCGGCCGAACGCAACGGCGAGGCCGGAGGGAACGAAATCGGCAAAGATGGCGAGCAGGCTGGCGTCGATCGATGATCCGTCGCGCGGGCGCATCCACAGCACCATGCGCCCGTCAGGGGAGGGCGTGCCATCGCGCGGCACCGCGCCGTACCGGCCGGGCGCGACTCGCACGTCGAGCCGGCTCATCAATGCCGCGTCCTGCGCCGGCCACATATGCTGCGGCGAACATTCCTCGGGCGGGGGCATGTCGGGAGCCGGGATCCATTGATGCGCAGGCATGTTCTCGCGATCGCCCAGCGCCGCATTGACGCTGATGATCGGCTTCCCCGCATCGGTGCCGGTCACGCGCACCTGGCTGATGTTGCGCCCGGCGGACAGCATCTCGACCCGGAGATCCAGCGTATCTCCGATCCGCGCGTAGGAAATGAATTGCGCGCTGGACCAGATCACCCGCCGCCCGGTCGCGCGCTCCGCCGCGATCGTCGCCGCGCCCAGCCCGACGCCGCCGAACATGAAGACGTTGCCGGGCGGCCCGACGCAGATCTGGTCGGTGATCGCGAGCCGGTAGCTGAGCGGATTGGGGGTATTTTCCACCTGAAGAAAGGAGGCTGGCGTGGCGCTGCCCGGGTGCGCGCTAGCGGCGACCTCCTGATGACCTTCGGAATGCAACGTCACGATCCTCCCCCGCACAGATGATGGTGCGACACCCGTAACTTCTGTTATGGGAGGCGCAAACAGAATCAGGAGAGAGACGCGATGAACTTCGACAGTGACTATCGCATGCTGATCGGCGGCGAGCTGGTGACCGGCTCCGCAACGCTCGACGTGGTCAATCCCGCCAATGAGGAAGTGATCGCCAGCGTGCCCGACGCCACGCGCGAGGATCTCGACAAGGCGATCGACGCGGCGCGCAAGGCATACCCCGGCTGGGCCGCGACGCCGATCGCCGAGCGCAAGGCGAAGCTCGCGGCGCTGGGCCAGGCGATCATGGCCAATGCCGATCCGCTGATGCGCCTCCTCACCAAGGAGCAGGGCAAGCCGCACGCGGAATCGCAGGGCGAGGTGATGGGCGCGGGATATTGGCTGATGGCTGCCTCGCAGCTCGACCTGCCGGTTACCGTCAACGAGGATTCGGACGATCGCTACAGCGAGACGCGCCACGTGCCGCTGGGCGTGGTGGGCGCGATCGCGCCGTGGAATTTCCCGATGATCCTGGCGATGTTCAAGGTCGGCCCGGCGCTGCTGGCGGGCAATACGATGGTGCTGAAGCCATCGCCCTTCACCCCGCTGTCGACGCTGAAATTCGGCGAGCTGGCGGCGGAGCTGCTGCCGCCGGGCGTGCTGAACATCGTGACCGGCGGCGACGATCTGGGCCCGTGGATGACCAGCCATCCCGGCTTCGACAAGATCAGCTTCACCGGATCGACCGCGACCGGCAAGCGCGTGATGCAGTCAGCCGCGCCGACGCTGAAGCGCGTGACGCTGGAGCTGGGCGGCAACGACGCGGCGATCGTGATGCCCGACGTGGACGTGGAGAAGGTCGCGGAGGAATTGTTCTGGGCGGCATTCCGCAACAACGGCCAGATCTGCATCGCGACCAAGCGGATGTACGTCCACAAGGACATCTACGATCAGCTGCGCGACGCACTGGTCGCCTATGCCAAGACGGTGAAGGTGGGCGACGGATCCGAACAGGGGACGCAGATCGGGCCGATCAACAACAAGCAGCAATATGCCCGCGTGCTGGAGCTGATCCAGGACGCCAAGGACAAGGGCTACAAGTTCCTGGTGGGCGGCGAGAAGGCCGATGTGCCGGGCTATTTCGTGCCGGTGACGATCCTCGACAATCCGCCCGAGGACGCGCGGATCGTGCAGGAGGAGCAGTTCGGCCCGGTGCTGCCGCTCCTCAAGTTCGACGACGTGGACGATGTGGTCGCGCGCGCCAATGCGACCGATTACGGGCTCGGCGGCTCCGTCTGGGGCAATGACGAGGACAAGGCGTTCGAGATCGCGCAGCGCATCGCCAGCGGCACGGTGTGGGTCAACGAGACGCAGCACCTGTCGCCGATGGCGGCGTTCGGCGGCATGAAGCAATCGGGCGTCGGCGTCGAAGGCGGCGTTGAGGGCCTGCTGGAATATACCAACGCCCAGACGATCGTGCGCAAGAAGCGCAAGGAAGCCGTCGCGGCCTGACGCTGTCGCTATCGCGCGGGCAGCGGCCGATCACTGGCGGCTGCCCGCGCCTGCTCTCGAATGCACAAGGACCTCATGATCGATCTTCTCGGCACCTGGACGTTGCTGTCCTGCGTCAGCCAGCGCGGCAGCGAGGAGCGCCGGACGTTCGGCGATCCGCCGGCTGGCCAATTGCAATACACCGCCGACGGCCGCATGTCGGCATTCCTGATGGACCCCGCCTGGGCAGCGGCGGGCGACCCGAAGGCCGACAGCTTCACCCAGTTCTTCTCCTATGCCGGCACCTGGCGGCGCGATGGCGACCGGGTCACGCACGACATATTGTTCGCCTCTCAGCCGACGCGGGTTGGTACCAGCTTCGTGCGGCTGATCGTGCCGCTGGGCGAGGACCGGATCGAGCTGGTGACCGAGCCGGAAGTCTCGAAATCCGGCCAGACCTATGTCACCCGGCTGACCTGGAAGCGGGTGGGGGCGGCAGGCTGATCAGGCGGCGGCGAGCGCGTTCAGCGTGTCGGTGACTCGCTGGCGCAATTCGGCGTCGCGGGTGATTTCCAGGATCGTGCCAAGGCTCGCGCGCGCCTTGGCGATGTCGCCGTCGACCAGCTCCAGCCGCGCGCGCTGCCACCAGGCATGGGCATATTCGGGCGCGACCAGCGTCATCCGTTCATAGAGGGTCAGTGCGCGGCGGCCCTGGCCGGCCTGTTCGGCGCGGCTCGCCTGGTTCTGCAGCAGGCGGATCAGGATCGCGCGATTGGGCATAGCGCTGACATGTGTCACCGGGCCATTGTCGCTGGCGAAGGCGGTGGCCAATGCCGCCAGCCGCTCCGCATCGACGCGCGCCCCGCCGATGAACGGATCGATGATGACCGGCGCCACATCGGCCCCGACCAGCACCAGTACGTGGCCCGGAAAATCGAGGATCTCCGCACGCCAGCCCAGCCGGCGCGCTGCCGCGACATAGAGGATAGACAGGCTGATCGGCAGGCCGCGGCGGCGATCGATCACCCGGATCAGATCGGCATTGGCCGGATCGTCATAGGTCTGGTCGTCGCCGATGAAGCCAAACTCGTCGCCCAGCACCGTCTGCAACGCCGCGGCCTGTTCGGCGGCGTCCTCGCGATCCTCGCCGATCCGCTCCAGCCCCGCGGTGATCGCGTCGAGGACGCGATCATAGGGGTCGAGATCAACCTCCGGCTGGTCCAGCCGGGCGAGCGCGAGCGCGGCTTCGTCCAGCACGATGTCCTCATCATCGATCAGGCCCAGGCGGTTCACGTCGTCGTCCATGATGGCAACATGGGGATGCAAGGCCCCCGCTGCAAAGCCGAAGGGGGCGGGGCGGCTGAACGCTCGGCTCTCCGCACGGCTTGTCCCATCTTCATGCATCGTATCGCAGGATTGGGCGATCGGCGGATTCCCGTGCGGAGCAATTTAGGTTAGGTCGCGTTAAATCTTTCGAACGCCGACCGTATTTATCCCCGGCATGCAGGATCTTGCTCTGACGATGTTGGATTTTTCGCCGCAGGGTCTTCGCCACGGCAATGGACGTGCCAGGGTTGTGGAGAGGTCGTGCGCCGATCTGGTTGCCGCAAAGGACTGGTCGCAAACCCCGCTTGGCCCACTCGACGGCTGGCCGCACAGCCTGCGCAGCGCCACCGCCCTCCTGCTGCGCTCCCCCGTGCCGATCGTGATGCTGTGGGGCGAAGAGGGCGTCATGCTCTACAATGACGCTTATTCGGTGTTCGCCGGTGGCAGGCACCCCGACCTGCTCGGCTCCAACGTGCGCGAGGGCTGGCCGGAGGTCGCCGATTTCAACGACAATGTCATGCGGGTGTGCTTGGCCGGGCGCACCCTCCATTATCGCGACCAGGAACTGACGCTCAATCGCAACGGCCGGCCCGAAAAGGTCTGGATGGACCTCGATTACTCGCCGGTGCCCGATGAAAGCGGCCGGCCCGCCGGGGTGATCTGCATCCTCGCCGAGACGACCGAGCGGGTGGCGGCGGAGCGGCGCAGCCAGTTCCTCCTGTCCATGTCGGACGAATTGCGCACGCTTCGCACGCCGGCGGAGATCACCCGCGCAGCCTCGGTGCGACTGGGTGAATGGCTGGGGGCGAGCCGCGTATTCTATGCCGAGATCGACCACGGCATGATGACCGTGACCGATGATTATCATCATGGCGTAGCGACGATCGTCGGGCGTCATTCGCTCGTGTCGTTTGGCGACGACCTCCTCAACGCCTATCAGATCGGCACCCCCGTGGTGGTGCGTGACGTGCCCGACGACGATCGGCTCAGCGATGGCGCTCGTGCCGGGCTGACCGATCGGCAGGTGGGTGCCTTCATCGACGTGGTGCTGTTCGAGGGCGAGCAATGGGTCGGCCTGCTGGCGGTACAGAGCGCGACGCCGCGCGCCTGGACCCCGGCGGAGGAAAGCCTGGTGCAGGAGGTGGGCGAGCGCGTCAAAAGCGCCATTGAGCGGGCCCGCGCCGAACTCGCCCTGCGCGAGCTGAACGAGACGCTCGAGGCGCAGGTTGCGCTGCGCTCCGCCGAGAGTAACCGGCTGTGGAACCTGTCGCAGGACATGCTGGCTCGGGCTGACTATCAGGGGATGATGTCCGCGGTCAGCCCTGCCTGGACTCAGGTGCTGGGCTGGAGCGAGGATGAGCTGCTGTCGCGCGGCTATGCGACCTTCATGCATGACGAGGATACCGGCCCGACCCTCGCGGCGATCGCCCACATGGCCAGGACGCGCAGTGCGGCGCGGTTCCAGAACAGGATCGCGACGCGCGACGGCGGTTGGAGGCACATCGAGTGGACCGTCGCGCCTGAACCCGACGGGGTCAATTTCATCGCCGTCGGCCGCGACCTCAGCGAGACCAAGGCACGCGAGGCGGAGCTGGAGATTGCGCAGGAGGCATTGCGCCAGAGCCAGAAGATGGAGGCGATGGGCAGCCTGACCGGCGGTGTCGCGCATGATTTCAACAACCTGCTCACCCCAATCATCGGCTCGCTCGACATGCTCGTCCGCCACGGCGTCGGTAGCGATCGCGAGCGGCGGCTGATCAACGGCGCGCTGCAATCGGCCGAGCGCGCCAAGACCCTGGTGCAGCGCCTGCTCGCCTTCGCCCGGCGCCAGCCCTTGAAGGTGACCGCGGTCGATGTCGGCCGGGTGGTCGAGGGAATGATGGGGCTGATGCGCTCCACCTTGGGGCCGACGGTGGAGCTGCGCACCGATCTCGCCGCCGAGCTTCCCCCCGCGATGGCGGACGCAAACCAGCTCGAGATGGCGCTCCTCAACCTGGCGGTGAATGCCCGCGACGCCATGCCGGGCGGCGGCCAGCTGACGATCGCGGCGCATCCCGACAAGGTTCGCGCTGATCGCCCCGGCGGACTGCCGACGGGGCGCTATGTTCGGCTGAGCGTGATCGACACCGGCACCGGCATGGATGCGGAGACGGTGAAGCGCGCGATCGAGCCCTTCTTCTCGACGAAGGGGGTGGGCAAGGGGACCGGGTTGGGCCTCTCGATGGTGCACGGCCTTGCCGCGCAGCTGGGCGGCGAACTGACGATCGACAGCACGCCGGGCCAGGGCACTACGATCACCCTGTGGTTGCCCATGAGCGCCAGCGAGGCGGATCTCAGCGCCCCAACGCTTCACCTACCGACCCAAGGCACCGCGCTCGGCACCGTGCTGGTCGTGGACGATGAGGATCTGGTGCGGATGAGCACCGCCGACATGCTGGTCGACCTTGGCTACAAGGTGGTGGAGGCGCGCTCCGCCGAAGGGGCGCTGACCTTGGTCAACGGCGGGCTCGAACCCGATGTGGTCGTCACCGATCACTTGATGCCGGGGATGAGCGGCGCGCAGCTGGCCCATGCCTTGACGACGCTTCGTCCCGGGCTGCCGGTGCTGATCGTGTCGGGCTATGCCGAGGAGGAGGGGATCGACGCCAGCCTGCCGCGCCTGACCAAGCCGTTCCGCGCGGCGGAGCTTGCCGCCAGCCTGATGGCGCTGTCGCCGACCGGGCTGAGCCACGCGGTGCATTGAGCGCCGCGCAACCGGCCGCGCCTCTGCCGTTCAATCGCGGCGCGCTACCCGGGTGCGCGTCGCCAGCGCCATCAGCCGCAGCAGCGCGGGCGCGCGTGACACCGCCGCCACCATCGGCGTCGCCAGCGCAGGGCGCTCTGCCACGCCCCTGATGATCGCGGCGAGGCCGATCGGCCGGCGCAACGCCGTGCGGAAGCTCGCCTGCCAGTTCGGCGCCGCCGCCGCACCCCCGCGCACATAGGCCCGTGCGGCGTCGCTGCCGCTGGTGATCGCGATGGCCAGCCCTTCGCCGGCAAGTGACGGGATCACGCCGGCCTGATCGCCCAGTCGGAACAGCCCCGCCGGCCCCGCTGGCGTCCGCCAGCCATAAGGAACGTTGGCTACCGCATCGATGATGGGGCTGTCGAGGTGCCCCAGCCGGTCGCCGAGCGCAGGAAGCTCGTCGCCGATCGCGCGAAGCAGCGCGGCCGGATCGCCCGCCATGCGCAGCCGCGACCGCCGGACTGCGAGGCACAGGTTCACGCTGCCGTCCTCCTGCCGCACCGCGCCGGCATAGCCGCGATCGAAGAGGTGCAGCTCGACCGCGTCGCCGACCAGCCGGTCGAGCGCGGGTGAGGCGGCAAGGCGCAGGCGCAGCCCCAGCGCGGGATCGTCGCCGCTTGCAGCCGCCGGGCGCGGCAGGCCGCGAACGTCATGCTTGCCGCTGGCCAGGAACAGCGCGTCATGCCCGATCGTCGCGCCATCGTCGGTGCGGACGCCGCCTGCGATGCTGCGTACCGCCACGCCGCGCTCCACCGCTGCGCCCAGCGCGCGCGCGCGGTCCAGCATCACCGTGTCGAGCCGATAACGCGAGACGCCAAGGGCGGGACGCGGCAGGCGCGCCTCCGCCACGCGGGTCGCGGTCAGCACCCGCACGCGGGTCACTCGCGCCGGGCCCAGCGCCGCCTCATCCACACCCAGTCGTTGCAGCTCGGCCAGCGTTCGCCAGCTGAGAAACCCGCCGCACAAGGCGTCGCCCGTCTCGCGGCTGCGCTCCACCAGGAGGTGCGGCGCACCGGCCCGCGCCAGCACGATCGCGGCGGCGGCGCCTGCGGGCCCACCGCCGACGATCAGCGCTGGCGTTCGACGCACAGCCGGAACGGGAAATGGCGCGCGACCCGCGCCTGGGTGACGCCCGCCTCGGCCAGGATCGGCGCCCATTCCCCCGGACGATAGCTGCGCGCGATCGACAGGCGGCCGTCGTGCCGGACGATCGGATGCCAGCCGAACGCACGCGCCAGCAATGGATAGCCGAGGTGCGACAGCCGGTGGCGATGCAGGTCGTTGACGATCCAGCCGACGCGCGCCTCGCTTTCCATGAAGCCAAGGAAGGCGACGAGCTGATCGTGTGTCATGTGATGCGCGACGAGGCTGGAAATGACGAAATCCCACTTTTGCCCCGCCAGATCGGCATAGTCGCCCGTGATCCAGGTGATCGGCAGCTCGGCCGGCGTATGGGCCCGCGCCGCCGCCTCGCTGCGCGGGTTGAGATCGACGCCGGTGAGATCAAGGGCAATGCCGCGTCGTGCGCCCCAGCGGGCGATGTGCCGCAGCATGTCGCCATCGCCGAACCCCACGTCGAGAACGCGATAGCGTCGTCCCGGCCGGGCCGTGCGCGCGAGGAAGCGCAGCGTCGGCCGCGCGGCGAGCGTCACGACGTTCACCCTCGCCAGGTCGCGCACCACGGCGGCGTAGATGGCGGGATCGAGATCCTCGGCATCCATCAGCTCCTCCGCCTCGGCGCGCTGCGCCAGCGATCCGCCAAGCCAGGCACGACCCGGCGCGGGCGGGCTCCCCAGGAGCGTGCGAGCGTCGGTCATGCCGCGCTTCGGAAGTGGAAGCCCTCGGCGGCAAGGCCAGGCCCGAACGCCATGGCGACGCCGTGATCGACCGGCTCACCCTGAAGCAGCCGCGCGAGCACGAACATCAGTGTCGCCGATGACATGTTGCCTGCCTCCGCAAGCACGTTGCGCGATGGCGCCAGCGCGTCCTCGGCCAGCCCCAGCGAATGTTCCACCGCGTCGAGGATCGAGCGGCCGCCGGCGTGAACCGCCCAGCGATCGACCGGCCGCGCGCCAGTGATCGTCGCGCGCAGCGCCGGCTCCGCCAATGCCGTGGCAATGCGGCCGGGCACCTCGCCCGACAGATGCATGGCAAAGCCCTGGTCGGTGATGTTCCAGCGGATCAGCTCCGCCGCGCCGGGCAGCGTGGTGGCGAAGGGTGCCTCGATCGTGAACCCGCCGGGCTCGGCCGAGACGAGCGCCGCGGCAGCGCCGTCGCCGAACTGGAGCATCGCCAGCAGCGGCTCCAGCGCGTTCGACGCCTGGAGGTGGAGAGTCGACAATTCCACCGTCACGACCAGCACGCGGGCGTCCGGATCGGATCGCACGATGTGCCGCGCGGATCGCAGCGCGACCACCGCGGCATAACAGCCCATGAAGCCGACCAGGAGCCGCTCGACCGATGGCGACAGCCCCAGCCGCGCGGCGATGATCTGGTCGATCCCCGGCGCGACGAAGCCGGTGCAGCTGGCGACCACCAGATGAGTGATTCCGTCCAGCGGCTGCTGCTGCGCGAGCTGCTCGATCGCCCGCAATGCCAGCGCAGGCGCCGCCTGGGCATATAGCGTCATGCGCGCGGCCGTGCCGGGGTGCGGCTCGGCCGCGTAGAAGCCGCCTTCGGCCACCGGGGAGCCAGGGGCTAGCGGCAGCACCGACCAGCGATGCGCAATGCCGGAGCGCGCCGACATGCGATCGAACAGTCGCGCCTCCCGCTCGGGCAGCCGCTGGCGCGCCCAGTCGACAAAGGCGGCGTGAATATCCTGATCGGGCACGGCGGTCCCGATCGCCTGGATGGTCGCATGCACGAAAACCCGGTCCTCTTCGCGCCGTCAACGCGCGGCATGGACAATCGGCACCAACACTGATCGCCCGTCAATCGATCATTGGCCAACGGGTTGTTCGCTCCGTCAGCGCCATTACCTTGTGCGCAACCGGTCGCGCGGCGCGGGCGCTCTCTGCTCGCGCCGCCCGCCCGCCACGATCACCTTTCAAGGAGACCTTTGTGCCTGTCGAAACGCTGCTTCAACCAATGACCCTGACGCGCGGACCGGCGTGGAAGAACCGCTTCATGCTCGCACCGCTGACCAACCAGCAGAGCCACGCCGACGGCCGGCTGTCCGAGGAGGAAGCGCGCTGGCTGACGATGCGCGCGACCGGCGGCTTCGCGCTGACCATGACCGCCGCCGCGCATGTGGCAAAGGGCGGGCAGGGCTTCGAAGGGCAGCTCGGCGTCTTCAGCGACGATCATTTGGAGGGGCTGACCCGGTTGGCGGACGCGATCCGGGCCGAAGGATCGGTATCGTCGGTCCAGCTTCACCATGCCGGCAATCGCTCGCCCAAGGAACTGGTCGGCACGCCGGTCTGCCCCTCGGACGATCCCGAGACCGGGGCGCGCGGGCTGTCCACCGCCGAGACCGAGCAGGTGCGCGATGACTTCATCGCCGCCGCGAAGCGTGCCGAGCGCGCCGGCTTCGACGGGGTCGAGGTGCATGGCGCGCACGGTTATATCCTCGCGCAATATCTCTCGCCGGAGATCAACCGCCGCGACGATCGCTACGGCGGCAGCCTGGAAAACCGGGCGCGGCTGATCTTCGAGATCATCGACGGCATCCGCGCGGCCTGCCGGCCGGATTTCCAGCTGGGCCTGCGCCTCTCGCCGGAGCGGTTTGGCCTGAAGATGGCCGAGGTGCGCGACGTCGCTGCCGAGGTGCTGAAGCGCGGCGACGTGGATTATCTCGACATGTCGCTGTGGGACGTGAGCAAGGAGCCGGTCGAGGCCGAGCATCAGGGCCGGTCGCTGCTGAGCTATTTCACCGATCTGCCGCGCGGTGACGTGCGGCTCGGTGCGGCGGGCAAGGTGATGACCGCGCGCGATGCCGCCGGGGTGATCGATGCCGGTTGCGATTTCGCGGTGATCGGCCGTGGCGCGATCCTGCGGCACGATTTCCCCAATCGCGTGGCGCAGGACGCCGATTATCGCTCGCCGCCGATCCCGGTCAGCACCCAGCATCTGCTGGACGAGGGGCTGAGCCCGCAGTTCGTCAGCTACATGCGCAACTGGCCCGGCTTCGTGGAGACCGAAGCCGCGGAATGACGTGACGGGGAGGCGACGCCGACTCGCCTCCCCGTTCCTTTCTCAGCGGTGAAAAGGCGTATGGGCGCCTTAAGTGCCCCGACTCCGCCAATCGGAAGCCCTCCGTCTCGTTTGCCGTACCGCGCGCCGCGATGTTCGCAGTGCGACCATCTGAACGTAGAAGAGGCTCGATGCCGTGGCATCCGTGGTCGCGGCTATCGCAAATGGCGGGGCAGCAGCACTGGATCTGTCCCGATCTACTGGTCTACGAAGAGTGCTGACCGGCTGTTCGGCGGGGCTGGCAAAAGTCCACGGCCATCATCTAAGGCCATGTAAACAATAGAGTTGGCGCATCTTACTATGCTGCACTGGGCAGCGTTTCCTTCGGCCCGCCGCGGCAAGCCGCTCCGCACAACAAGTTGCAGCTGAAACCACCCCGACGTGACAGCCGCACGCCGGATCATCCATGCCAGCAAAGTATAACCTGTAGTTCTGCTAGGTAAACCTTAGTTCGCTATGCGAATAAAAGTTGACAAGCCGAATGGCTATGGCAATCCCGTGTTGCGACGCAGCGGGAGTGCGTCGCGGCATTTTGGGGGGTTGGACATGCGAGGGAAATTCGCGGTCGGCGCTGCGATGGCAGCGCTGGCAACGGCACCGTGTGCGCTTCAGGCAGAGGATTTTCGCGTCGAGCTTTCCGCGCCGGCCGCCAAGGAGGCGCCCTACGAGGGCCGCGTCATCCTGGTGCTCGCCGCCGACGACAAGAGCGAGCCGCGCTTCCAGGTCGATGCCAGCCATGACGCCGCGCAGGTGTTCGGCATCCCGGTCGAGGGGTTCCGCAACGGCCAGGCCCGCGTCGTCGGCAAGGACGTGCTCGGCTATCCGGGTCGCAGCCTCGCCAATGTGCCGGCCGGCACCTACACGGTGCAGGCGGTCCTCCATAAATACGACACGTTCAAGCTGGGCAACGGCAAGGTGGTGAAGCTGCCAGCCGCACGCGGTGCGGGGCAGAACTGGCGCAAGGAGCCGGGCAACATCATCAGCAAGCCGATGAAGGTGAACTTCGATCCCAAGCGCCCCGGTGAGATCAAGGTCGCGCTGACCGAGGTGATCGGCCCGGTAGAAGAGCCCAAGGACACCGAATTCGTCCGGCACTTCAAATTCAAGTCCGAGCGCCTGTCAAAATTCTGGGGTCGCGACGTCTATATGCGCGGCCACGTGCTGGTCCCGAAGGATTTCGACAAGCACCCCGAGGCGAAATATCCGCTCGCGATCTTCCACGGGCATTTCCCCGAGGATTTCGGCGGTTTCCGCACCACGCCGCCTGATGCGGACATCAAGTGCGAGCCCAGCAAGCGCTTCAAGAACGAAACCTGCTACGCCCGGACGGAGCAGCAGGAAGCGTATGACTTCTACCAGAAGTGGATCTCGCCCGATTTCCCGCGAATGCTGATCGTCGAGATCGACCATTCGAACCCCTATTACGATGACAGCTATGCGGTGAACTCCGCCAACATCGGCCCCTATGGCGATGCCATCACCTATGACTTCATCCCCGCGCTGGAGAAGAAGTTCCGCGGGATCGGCCAGGGCTGGGCGCGCTTCCTGTACGGCGGATCGACCGGCGGCTGGGAAGCGCTGGCGGCGCAGGTCTTCTATCCGGACGAATATAACGGCGCCTTTGCCGCCTGCCCGGATCCGATCGATTTCCGTCAGACGATGGTGACGGACATCTACAAGGACAAGAACGCCTATTTCTGGACCGGCCCGTTCGGGAAGGTCGCGAAGCCGGGCAAGCGCGATTACCTCGGCCATCTGTCGCACACGATCGAGGACGAGAACCGGCTGGAGCTGGTGCTGGGCGACAAGACGCGTTCGGGCGGTCAGTGGGACGTGTGGGAAGCAGTGTATTCGCCGATGGGCGAGGATGGCTATCCCAAGCGGATCTGGAACAAGGCGACCGGCGAGATCGATCCTAGCGTCGCCGCCTATTGGCGCGAAAATTACGATATGCGCCACATCCTGGAGCGTGACTGGCAGAAGCTGGCGCCAAAGCTGCACGGCAAGATCCACATCTATGTCGGCGACATGGACAATTTCTACCTGAACAACGCCGTTTATCTGATGGAGGATTTCCTGAAGAAAGCGCAGCCCGCTTATGGTGGCGAGATCCTTTATGGTGATCGCGACGAGCATTGCTGGAACGGCGATCCGACGCAGCCCAATTCCATCGGACGGCTGCGCTATAACTGGATGTACGTGCCCAAGATCCTGAAGCGGATCGAGGCGGCGGCACCCAAGGGCGCTGACCTGACGAGCTGGCGCTACAAGTAAGGCACTGGCCGCGTCGCTGGCGGGGGCTGGCGACGCGCGCCCATCTTCAACGAAAATCGATAAAATTCAGGGAGTCAGATGATGACGAATAGGTCACACTTGCGTCAATTTCTGCTGTGCTCGGCGGTCATGCTGGGCGGCGTCGCCACGCCCGCGATGGCGCAGGACAGCATTGCCGAGGCCGCCGGCCCGATGGACGATGGCGAAATCGTCATCACCGGCTCGCGCATCCGCTCGCCCAATCTGGAAAGCGTCAGCCCGGTGACCACTGTGTCGTCGGAGGAATTCGCGGTGCGCGGTACGGTGCGTACCGAGGATCTCGTCAACCAGCTGCCGCAGGTGTTCGCGGCGCAGGGCGCGGCCAATTCGAACGAGGCGACCGGCACCGCGCAGGTCGACCTTCGCGGCCTCAGCCCGTCGCGCACGTTGGTGCTGATCAACGGCCGCCGCCTGCCTTATGGTTCGCCCAAGAACATCCCGTCCGACTTGAACCAGGTGCCCACCCCGCTGATCCAGTCGGTCGAGGTGCTGACCGGCGGCGCATCGGCAGTCTATGGCTCGGACGCGATCGCCGGCGTCGTCAATTTCAAGCTGCTCGAGAATTTCAGCGGCATCCGCTTCTCCGGCAGCATCGCGGGTTTCCAGCACAACAATAATGACGAGGGGCTGCGCGACCTGCTCGACCGCAACAACCAGGCGGTGCCGGGCGCGTATCTGAAGCCGGACAAGAGCGTCTGGAACGGCTTCACCACCGAATTGTCGGCCGTCGTCGGCGGCAACATCGATGATGATCGCGGCAACGTCACCGCCTATGCGACCTACCGCAAGGTCAATCCGATCCTGCAGAAGGATTATGATTACAGCGCCTGCGCCCTGGGCGCGACGGGCCCGGGCGGCAATGCCTTCTCGTGCAGCGGCTCGGCGACCAACGATCCGGCGAACTTCACCAACGCCGGCCGTATCCCCGGCCTGCCGACCTCGTTCCGCGCCACCCGCGATGGTCAGTTCGTGCCGGGCACGCAGACCTACAATTTCGCGCCGTACAATTACTACCAGCGCCCGGACGAGCGTTACTCCTTCGGCGCCAACGCGCATTATGAAGTGAACGACAATTTCGTCCCCTATCTCGAACTGTCGTTCATGGAGGATCGCTCGGTCGCGCAGATCGCGCCGGGCACCAACAGTGCGGGCATCACCGTGGGCGCGGGCAGCATCAGCGGCATCAACTGCGACAACCCGTTCCTCAGCGCGCAGCAGGCGAACTTCCTGTGCACCAGCCGCGGCCTGTCGACCGGCAGCATCTATGACGCGGCGGGCAATTATGTCGGGCCGCAGTCGGTGGCGAACGGCGTGCTGGTCGCGCGCCGCAACGTCGAGGGCGGCAACCGCCAGGACGACATCACGCACCAGAGCTACCGCATCGTGCTGGGCGCGCGCGGCGACATCGCCGGGCCGTTCAAATATGATGTCTACGGCATCTATTCGAAGGTGAATTACCGCAGCCGCTTCTCGGGCGACGCTAACCGCCAGCGGACCGCCAATGCGTTCAACGCGGTGCGCAATTCGGCCGGGCAGATCGTCTGCGCGATCAACGCCGATGCCAACCCGAACAACAATGACGCGCGCTGCTCGCCGCTCAACTATTTCAGTGGTGCGGCCAGCCAGGATGCGGTGGATTATGTCGCCGAGGTGAAGTCGATCACCGGCGACACCAACCTCGTCAACATCGTCGCAGCGGTGGACGGCGACCTTGGCGAATGGGGCTTCACCTCGCCCTTCGCCAACAGTGGCGTCGCGGTCGCGTTCGGCTATGAATATCGCAAGAACTCGGTCGATTACCAGCCGGACGAAATCTACCAGGCGGCCGCCAGCCCCGAACTGCCGATCAACGGATCGGTCGCGGTGAAGGAATTCTTCGGCGAATTGATCGTGCCGCTGGTCGAACAGAAGCCGTTCTTCCACAGCCTGTCGTTCGAAGGCGCCTATCGCTATTCGGATTATGACAGCGGCTTCAAGACCGACACGTACAAGCTGGGGCTGAACTGGTCGCCGGTGCGCGATTTCCGCTTCCGCGGGTCGTACCAGCGCGCGGTGCGTGCGCCCAACGTGATCGAGCTGTTCTCCAGCCAGCAATTGTTCGAGGTCGAACTGACCGAGAATGCCAATGGCTCGTTCGATCCGTGCTCGGGCGCGGTGCCGATTGCGACCTTCGCGCAATGCGCCCGTACCGGCGTGACGGCGGGCCAATATGGCAACATCGTCGACAATCCGGCCGGCCAGTTCAACTCGCTGATCGGTGGCAATCCGGCGCTCGATCCGGAAACCGCCAAGACGCTGTCGCTGGGCGCGGTGTTCGAACCGCGCTTCGTGCCCGGCCTCGTCATCTCGGTCGATTATTTCGACATCAAGGTCGAGAACCTCGTCGGCAGCGTCAATCCGAACCTGTCGATCGCCAACTGCCTGGCGAATGGCGACCCGTATTTCTGCAGCCTGATCCAGCGCAGCCCCGACAGCGGATCGCTGTGGCAGGGCGAGAACGGCTACTTCCGCCGCTTCAACGTCAACACCGGATCGCTGCAGACGAAGGGCGTCGACGTGGTCGTCGATTACCGCCTGAACCTGAACGATCTGGGCATCAACGCCGGTCGCCTCAGCTTCAACCTGGTCGGCACCTATCTCGACTCCTACAAGACGGTGCCGCTGCCCAATTCGCCGCAGGCCGACGTGTATGAATGCGCCGGTCTCTATGCCGGCCTGTGCGGTCGTCCGCGGCCGGAATGGCGCCACAAGTTCATGACCACCTGGGCACCGGCCGACCGGTTCAGCCTGACGGGGACGTGGCGTTATGTGTCGTCGGTGAAGATCGCGCAGACCAGCAGCCAGCCGGCGCTGACCGGCAGCTTCTCCGAAGTGAACCGCGAACTGGGTTCGCGCAGCTACTTCGATCTCGCCGCCGCATTCCAGGTGCGCAAGGACCTGACCTTCCGCGCCGGTGTGAACAATCTGTTCGACAAGGATCCGCCGCTCACCACCACCGCGGCGATCGAGGACGGCGGCAACGGCAATACCTACCCGCAGTTCTACGATGCGACCGGGCGTTATTTCTTCCTCAGCGCGTCGGTTGGCTTCTAAGGAACATTGCCAATGGCCGGAGGCGCGCTGTAGCGCCTCCGGCATCTTTCGTGGGTGGGGGAATTGTTATGAAATTGCGTTGGTGTGCCGGTGCCGCGATGGCGCTTGTCCTCTCGTCTGCCGCCGTGACGGCGTCGGCCGCGCCCGTGACGGACGCCGACCGGGCGATGGCACGCCAGATGCTGGAGGAGGCGATCGCCATCCCGACCGCCAAGGGTCGCGGGCAGGTGCCGACGCTGATCGAGAATTATTCCAGGCGGCTGCGTGAGGCCGGCTTCACCGCCGACGAGATCATGACCGTGCCGGTCGAGATCGACGGCGAAAAGACCGCCGGGCTGGTCGTCCGCTACGCCGGGCGCAACGCCAAGGCGAAGCCGATCGCCTTCCTCGGCCATATGGACGTGGTCGACGCGCTGAAGGAAAACTGGTCGACCGACCCCTATGTGCCGACCGAGAAGGACGGATACATCTACGGTCGCGGATCGACCGACAACAAGGCCGGCGTGACCGCGCTGGTCGCAAGCTTCATCCGCCTGAAGAAGTCCGGCTTCGTGCCGGAGCGTGACTTGCTGCTCGCCTTTTCGGGCGACGAGGAAAGCGGCATGATGACGACGCGTGCGCTGACCAAGCACCCGCTCGTCTCGCGTGCCGAGTTCGCGCTCAATTCCGACGCCGGATCGGGCGCGATGGGGGAGGACGGCAAGTACCGCTTCAACATCCAGGCGGCGGAGAAGACCTACGCCAATTTCGCGATCGCCGCGAAGAACCCGGGCGGGCACAGTTCCGCGCCGCGCGCCGACAATGCGATCTATGATCTCGCGCGCGCGCTGACCAAGCTGGAGGCGCTTCGCTTCCCGGTCGAATTCAACGAGATCACCCGCATCATGGTCGCCGACATGGCGAAGGAGAAAGGCGGCGAGCTCGGCACCGCGCTGACCACGCTGATGGCGAACCCGAGCGATGCCGCGGCGCGTGCGGTGGCGGAGAAATATCCGCACCAGTCGAACCTTCTGTGGACGACCTGCGTCTCGACCATGTTGCAGGCGGGCAATGCGCCCAATGCGCTGCCGCAGAATGCCACCGCCACGGTGAACTGCCGCATCTTCCCGGGCACGTCAGTGGAGGACGTGCAGAAGAGGATTGCGCAGGCGATCGGCAATGACAAGCTGACCGTCTCGCTGGTCGGTGAAGGCGTCGCCAGCCCGGTGTCGCCGGTCAATCCGGCGCTGTTCGCGCGGCTGCAAAAGGCGATGGACGCGACCTATCCCGGCGTGACGCTGAAGCCGAGCATGTCGTCGGGCGGCACTGACGGGCGCGAGTTCCGCAGCGCGGGCATCCCGACCTATGGCGCCGGCGCACTGGCGCTCGGCGCGGACGACAGCCGCGCGCACGGCACCGACGAACGCGTGCCGATCGCGGCCTATCTGAAGCAGCTCGACTATTGGGACTTCCTCTTGCGCGACCTCGGGGGCCGCAAGTGATCGGCGGGCTCGCGCGGCGCGATGTGCTGCGCGGCGCGGCGGCGGGCAGTGCGCTCGCCGCGCTGCCCGGGGCGGTGTTCGCCGGGCAGGCTGCCCCCACGCCATCCTTCCCGCCGATCGCACCGATCAGCCGCGCCGAGCGCGAGGCCAGGCTTGCCCGGATGCAGGCCGAATTGCGCCACCGGAATATCGGCGCGCTGCTGGTCGAGGCCGGATCGAGCCTCGTTTATTTCACCGGAATCGACTGGTGGCGCAGCGAACGTACCACCGCGGCCGTGATCCCGGCGGACGGCCCGGTGCTGATCGTCACGCCCTTCTTCGAGGAACCCTCGATCCGCGAAATGCTCGACGTGCCGGGCGAAGTGCGAGTGTGGCAGGAGGACGAAAGCCCCTTCGCGCTGATCGCCGGCTGGCTGAAGGAAAAGAAGCTCGGCGCCGGCACGCTCGCGGTGGAGGAGACGGTGCGCTTCTTCATCGTCGATGGCGTGCGCCGCCTGCTGCCGGGGCTGAAAACCGTGTCGGGCGCCGGTGTCGTCAACGCGCTGCGCATGATCAAGAGCCCGACCGAAATCGCGCTGCTGCAGCGCGCCAACGACATCATGATCGCCGCCTATCGCGCCACGCACGGCCAGGTGCAGGCGGGAATGACCGGCAATGACATCAACGCCATCATGGAGCGCGAGCTGAAGCGTTTCGGCGGCCAGCGCGCGTCGAGCAGCGCGCAGGTCGGCCCGGGCAGCGCGCTGCCGCACGGGTCGAAGGAGCGGCTGAAGCTGACCGAGGGCACCGTGGTGCTGATGGACTGCACCTGCAGCACGCACGGCTATGTCTCCGACATCTCGCGCACCTTCGTCTTCGGTGAGCCGACGGCGGAGCAGCGCCGCGTGTTCGGCCATATGCGTCAGGGCATGAATGTCGCGATGGACGCCGCCAAGGTCGGCGCGCCGGCCGGCAGCGTCGATGATGCGGTGCGGGCCTATTATGAAAAGCTGGGCTACGGCCCGCGCTACGCGCTGCCGGGCCTGTCGCATCGTACCGGGCACGGCATCGGGCTTGATGTGCACGAGCCGGTGAACCTGGTGCATGGCGAAACGACGCCGCTGGCGCCGGGCATGTGCTTCTCGAACGAGCCGGGCCTCTATCTGCCGGGCAAGTTCGGCATCCGCATCGAGGATTGCTTCTTCATGACCGAGCAGGGGCCGCGTTTCTTCACGCAGCCGCCCTCGTCGCTCGACAAGCCGTTCGGATAATAAGGGAGGGGGCTGAAATGCCACGTTTGAAGAGCCTATTGGGCGGCGCTGCGGCGTTCGCCATGGTGGCGCTCGCGCCCGCGGCGATGGCGCAGGAAGAACAGTCGATGTCGCCGGCGCTGCCGAAGATCATGAGCCTGCGCGATCAGGCGCAGCTGCGTGACGCGTGGCTGGAGCGTCGCTTCGAAACCGTGCTGCCGCAGCTGATGCGTGAAAACGGCATCGACATGTGGGTGCTGATCGCGCGCGAATATCTCGAAGACCCGGTGGTCTCCACGATGCTGAACGCGACGAACCTGCGCGCGCGCCGGCGGACGATCATCATTTTCTTCGATCCGGGCGCGGGCAAGCCGATCGAGCGGCTGGTCGTCAGCAAGCACGGCATGGGCGATCTCTACACGCCCGTCTGGGACATGGAGAAGCAGCCCGACCAGTTCGCCCGCGTGCGCGAGCTGATCGCCGAACGTAACCCGAAGAAGATCGCGCTCAACATCTCCTCGCTGACCGCATTCGGCGATGGCCTGACCCACAGCCAGTATACCGATCTGATGAAGGCGCTGACGCCCGAGCAGCAGGGCCGCATCGTCTCGGGCTATCCGCTGGCGATCGGCTGGCTGGAAACGCGCACGCCGGAGGAGATGAAGGTCTATCCCGAGATCGTGCGCGTCGCCCATGCGATCATCGGCGAAGGCTTCTCGCCGGCGGTGGTTAAGCCCGGTGTGACGACCAACGAGGATCTCGTCTGGTGGTATCGCCAGCGTGTCGCCGACCTCGGCCTTGCATCCTGGTTCCACCCGTCGGTGGAGGTCACCCGCAAGGGCGTGCCGGGCGTGCTGCGGGAAAAGGCGAGCGTCATCCAGAAGGGCGACATGCTGCGCGTCGACTTCGGCATCCATTACCTCAATTTCAGCACCGATACGCAGCACGTCGCCTATGTGCTGCGTGACGGCGAGACCGATGCGCCTGCCGGGCTGAAGGCCGGCCTGCGCGACAATAATCTGGTGCAGGATGCGGTGACCAGCGAGTTCCGCGTCGGCGCGACCGGCAACGAGGTGCTCAACCGTGCGCGCGCCAAGGCGATCGCGGCCGGGCTGAAGCCGACGATCTATTCGCACCCGATCGGCTATCACGGCCATGGCGCGGGCAGCTCGATCGGCCTGTCGGAAGAACAGAAGTTCGTCCCGACCGGCGAATATAAGCTGCGGCCGAACATCGCCTGGTCGATCGAATTGATGGCGACCAAGGCCGTGCCCGAGTGGGATAACCAGATGGTCGATTTCAAGAGCGAGGAAGACGCCTTCTTCGACGGCAAGACCGTTCGCTACATCGACGGCCGCCAGACCAAGTTTCACCTAATCGGGGCACGCTAGATTCCCTTTGCGGCCGGCGTGTGTCGCGCCGGCCGGTCTGCGTTGTCCCATGACTGGGCTCATCCCGATTTTACGGGATGAGCCCGATTTTCTACGGGCGCGGGATCAGCAGGAATTCCTCCTGCCCGCCATCGAGGAAGCGGAAGGTACCATCCGCGGCGAGGAAGCCGTTCTCCTCGTGCATGAAACGCACCTTCTGCCCGCCCCATTCGGGCACATTGGCCTGTGCGTTCAGTTCGATCGACCAGGCGGTGTTCGGGTCGATGCGATAATCACCGCGGCCGGGCGCCGGCTTCTGGCTTTCCCACGCGCCGATCCACGTCCCTGCGCCATGGCCGTGATGGCCGATCGGGTGTGAGTAGATCGTGCCGTCGATCTTCTCCGCCTCCACCTGCCGGCGCGCCGCGGCGAGCACTTCGTTGCCGGTGCGGCCCGGCTTCAGCGCCGCGATCGTTGCGGCGCGCACGCGGTTCATCGCCGCCATGCCGTCGCGCAGCCCCTTGGGCGCCTGCGTCTCGCCGGGCTTCAGCACATAGGCGAGCCGCTGGATGTCGGTATTAAGGCCAAGGTAGGTGATGCCGAAATCGACGTGCAGCATGTCGCCCGGCATGATGATCGTGTCACCGCGATGGCCCATCTCCTGCACGCTGAACTTGCCGCCATCGGCGCGCTGGATGGCGACGCTTGGCTGGAACCACGTGTCGAGGCCAAGCGCGTTGATGCGGTTGCGGAAGAACCAGACGACGTCATCGGAGGTGGTGACCCCCGGCGTGATGACGCGATCGGAAAAGCCCTCCTCGATGATCGCATGCGAGATGCGCGAGATCGTCGGATAGGCGGCCATTTCCTCCGGGATGCGCGTCTCCAGCCAGCCTAGCGCGAGCCGTTCGTGCGAAACGAGGCGCTTCGACATGTCGGGCCCGAGCGCACGTACGATCGCCTCATAATGGGTGGAGCTGAGCCCGTCGGCGAGCGGGAAGCCCTCCGAACGATTGAGCGCGATCGTCGCGGGATTGCGCTGGCCGATGATCTTCGCGAGTTCGGCCCATTGGTCGGGCTGTTCGTCGGGGTTCCAGGAGGGCTGGAAATCGCCGACCGGGTAGCGCGCAAGCGCCAGCTTTTCGATCGGCTTGCCCTCGCCCGGATCGAAGAAGACGAGGATCGTACGACGGCGGGCATGAAGCCAGGTGGCGGGCAGCATCGTCGCCATCACCGGATCTTCGTTATATTCGCCCGCGACCAGCACCCACATCTGCACCTTGTCGCGGCGCATCAGCGTCGGCAGCAGCGTGTCGAGCCGCTGCTTCAACCAGCGATCCTCCGTTTCCGCACGCCGCTCCAGCGGCAGGATCGCGGGCATCGCCCGGTCCGCGGGGCTTTGCGCGATGGCAGGTGACGTGGCGCCGATCGCCAGCGCCATGGCCAAGGTAATCATGATACTCCCCCTTTTGTTGTTCACATAGCGAACGGTTGTTTGGGAGAGTGGCTAGCGTGCCGGTTGACGGTTGGAAAGGGGCAGTCACTACCCGGAAAAACGCGCCAGGATTTTGACCGGGGCACGTTGCCGCCACCGGGGCGACGCGGCATAAGCCCGCTGACCTCTGCCACTTGCCGGAAACCCGATGCTTCAACCCTTTCGCACGCCGCAGCTGGCATGGACGCGGCGTCGCATCTTGGGGGTGGCCCTGCTGCTGATCATCACCGCGATCGCGGTCGTGATGATGAGCCTCAGAAGCTCGTCCGCGGTGGTCGTGCAGGCGACGCAGGAGATCAAGCCGGCGGTGCCCGATCTCCTCTCGACCAAGGGCGTGACCGAACCGGGCCGTGTCGATTATCGCCGGCTGGATTCGCGCATCGCGCTGTTGATGCAGGAAAAGGATTTTGTCGGCCTCGCCGTCGCTGCGGTCGAACGCGGCAAGGTGCGCTTCCTGCGCGGCTATGGTGAGACACTCGCCGGTTCGGGCGACCCGGTGACCCCCGATACGGTATTCCGCTGGGCCTCGGTATCGAAGGGCGTGGCCTCCGCCCTGGTGACCAAGCTCGCCAAGGAAGGCCGCGTGTCGCTGGAGGCGCCGGTCGAGGGGCTGAACACCAGCCTGAAGCTATCGCCCGCGGGCCGCAACGTGACCGTCGCCGACGTGCTTTCGCACCGCGTCGGCATTGTGCGCAACGCATGGGACGACCGGCTCGAACAGGGCGCCGATCCCCGCGCGCTGCGCGCACAATTGGGCACGCTGCCGCTGCTCTGCCCGCCGGCCAGCTGCTACGCCTATCAGAACATCGCCTATGATACCGCGGCGGAGATCGTCGAACATGCCGCCGGCCAGCCTTATGGTGATGTCGCCCACGCCCGGCTCTTCGCGCCGCTCGGCATGACCAGCGCCAGCGTCGGGCGGCTCGGCCTGCAATCCGCACCCAGCTGGGCCCGGCCGCATCGCGGACGCACGCCGGTAACGGTCAAGGACGCCTATTACCGCGTGCCCGCCGCGGGCGGCGTCAATTCCTCCGTCAGTGATCTTGCCCGCTGGATGCTGGCGCAGATGGGGAAGGCGCCAGACGTCCTCTCGGCCGAGATGCTGCAGACGATGCACATGCCACGGGTTTCCACCCCGCCGGCCGGACGCCGGTCGGGCATGGAGCGCGCCCTGACCCAGGCCTCCTACGGCCTTGGCTGGCGCAGCTTCAATTATGCCGGCCATGCGCTGGTCGGCCATCGCGGCGCAGTGGAGGGTTATGGCGCGCTGGTGCTGTTCGATCCGGCCGAGCAGAGCGGGATCGTGATGCTCTGGAACAGCGGCTCGTACAACGCCGCGCGGCTGCAGCTGGAATTCTTCGACATGCTGTACGGCCTGCCGCCCACCGACTGGCTGGATCTGCCCGCGTCGAGGGGTCAGCAGAGGACGGCGCGCGCGGGGGCCGGCCGGGCCGGCTGAGCCCGGCAGCGGCAAAAGATCGATGATCCGCCCGCGGGACGGATCATGCGGGCGGCTTCTGCATTCCACCAGGGATGCGTTTCGCCGCCGACTCCCCCTTCAGCCTTCCATTGTTTCGCGCGGTATGGATCGCCAGCCTGTCGTCAAACTTCGGCGGGCTGATCCAGGCGGTCGGCGCCTCGTGGATGATGACCAGCCTGGGCGCCTCGGCGCAGATGATCGCGCTGGTCCAGGCCTCGACGACGCTGCCGATCATGCTGCTGTCGCTATGGGCCGGCGCAGTGGCCGACAATCTCGACCGGCGCCGCATCCTGCTCACCGCGCAAAGCTTCATGCTGATCGTGTCCGCGCTGCTCGCGATCGGCACGTGGCTGGGCTGGATCACGCCCTGGCTGCTGCTGATCTTCACCTTTCTGATCGGCTGCGGCACCGCGATCAACGGTCCGGCCTGGCAGGCGTCGGTTGGCGACATGGTACCGCGTCCGATGCTGTCCAGCGCGGTCGCGTACAACAGCATGGGGTTCAACATCGCGCGCAGCGCCGGCCCCGCGATCGGTGGCGCGATCATCGCGGCGGCGGGCACCGCGACCGCCTTCCTCATCAACGCCCTCAGCTACGTCGGGTTGATCGTCGTCATTGCACGCTGGCGCCCGAACCTGCCGCCGCGCAAGCTGCCGCGCGAGCGGCTCGGCCTCGCGATGGCGGCGGGGCTGCGCTACGTGCGCATGTCACCGTCGATCCGCATGGTGCTGGGCCGCGCGGCGCTGTTCGGCGTCGCGGCCAGCGCGATCCCCGCGCTGATGCCGATTGTCGCGCGCGACCTGATTGGCGGCGGGCCGCTGGTCTATGGCCTGTTGTACGGCGCGTTCGGCGTCGGCGCGGTCGGCGGCGCCTTGGCGTCGCGGCGCTTGCGGATGCGCATGGCGACCGAGGGGATCGTGCAGATCGCCGCGCTGGCGCTCGCCGTCGGTGCCGCAGTGACCGCTGCGGGCATCTTCCTGCTCGCCTTGCCTGCCCTCGCGCTGGCGGGCGCTGGCTGGGTGCTGGCGCTGTCGACCTTCAACGTCAGCGTCCAGCTCGCCTCGCCGCGCTGGGTCGTCGCCCGCGCGGTCGCCTTGTACCAGATGGCGGCGTTCGGCGGCATGGCGGCGGGCAGCTGGCTGTTCGGATCGGTCGCCGGCACGCACGGCGTCGCCATCGCGCTGCTGAGTGCGGCGGGGGTCCAGTTGCTCAGCGTCCTCGCCGGCGCGATCCGCCGCCTGCCGGAGATCAGCCAGCTCAACCTGGATCCGGCGAACACCTGGCGCGAACCCGACACCGCCGTACCGGTGGAACCGCGCACCGGCCCCGTCGTCATCACGGTGGAACATCGCATCGCAGAGGCCGACATTCCCGCCTTCCTCAGCGTGATGAGTGAACGTCGCCGCATCCGGCGGCGCGACGGCGCGCGCGACTGGACGTTGATGCGCGACCTTGCCGATCCGCAATTGTGGATGGAGCGATTCCATTTTCCGACCTGGCTTGAATATGTGCGGCACAATGAACGGCGTACCCGCGCCGATATCGCCAACAGCGATGCGCTGCACGATCTGTGGCTGGATGCGCAGCCCTCGGTCATCCACCGCTGGATCGAACGGCAGACGGGATCGATGCCGGGCGCCGGTGCGGACGATGCGCGCGCGTTCGACGCCGTGACCGATCCGTCGCGGTCAAGCTGACGGGCGGCGACGTTCCTTGTCGATGCGCTTGCGCCGCCGCACCAGCATCGGCAGCGCGAACAGATAGACCCCCGTCGCGCCCATGAAGATCAGCGCGATCCCCGATCCGAACGACAGCACATACTTCGCCCAGTCACCCATGAAGCTGAAATCGTGGATCGTCTCCAACAGGTCGGAGGTGCGATAGCCGGTGTCGACCGCCGCCCCGCTCGTCAGGTCGACCTGCACTTCATGCCGCGACTTCAGGATCACTTTTGCGATGCCATCCTTGGGACGCACGTCGATGCGGTCGATGTCCTTCCACGTCACCCCGGCATGCGCGGGCAGCGCGTTCACCGATGTGACAAGCGACGCCAGCGATCGGTCGGGCAGCCCCGGCGCAATGCCGTCCCGCGTTGGCGGCTGCAGGAAATCCACATCCTTCTTCAGCGCCAGCAGCGACCCGGTGATTGCGATCACGAACAGGCTGATCAACAGGGCCGGCGACAGCCAGTAATGGATCTTGCGCAAGAGACGCTGGGCGGACATCGGGCTCTCATACCGGCTGCGTCGACGCGGCCAAGTATGTTGAACGTTGGCAATGTAACTTTTCGTGTCTCGCGGCGCATAAGCACCAAAAGACAAACAAGTCTTGGTTCGACTTAACCAAAGCCTATGGATGACGCACTGAATTTTGGCGAGACAGGCTCAACGCTTCTCGCCTAGCTTGCCGGCTTCGGAAGCGGGGGCGGATGAAGCAGGGGGGATTGCCAGGTTGCGCCAGCGCGCGCGCGATGTCGCGCGACGCTGGTCCGTGTCCCAGGCGCCCTCGCCATGCCCCCGTTCATCGATTACGACACCTTCACCGGGCGCCGAAGCACCGTTTTCAGCACGAAACTGGAATTGATTCGCGACAGCATCGGGATGCGCGACAGTGTGCCGAGCATCGCCTGATAATGTTCGAGGTCGTCCACGACGACACGTACCAGATAATCATAATCCCCCGTCATCTGATAGCAGTCGGTGACTTCCTCCACGTCCTGGATGTTGCGTTCGAATATGGTCAACGCCTCATCCGACTGACGATCAAGCGTGATCGAGATCATCGCTTCGATCGCACCACTCAGCCGTCGCTCGTTCAGGCGGGTGGTATAGCCAAGCACATAGCCTTCGCTTTCGAGGCGGCGCACGCGGCGCAAGGTGGGTGTCAGCGAAAGCCCGATTTCGTCCGCCAGATCGCGCCAGGAAATCCGCCCGTTATTGGTCAGTATCTGCAGGATGCGCGTGTCGAATGCATCCAGCTTTGCCTTTGTTGCCATTCTGCTGTCCCCGTTGGCCCGCTTTTTCACGGATCTTCGTCAGGGACGCTTACACACACAGGCTCATACCGCAATTCGATCGCGTGCCTTTGTCGCGGCGATCTTGTTCTTTTTCTTTCGGAGGATCGCTCATGAAAAGACGCCTGATTTTCGCCTTGTTACTTGCCGGCACCCCGCTGACGATGCTGCCGCAGGTCGCCATCGCGCAGGAGGCGAAGGTTGCGGCCGCAACGCCGTTCGCGGGCATGCAATATCGCCTGATCGGCCCGTTCCGCGGCGGGCGCGTCAGTGCGGTCGCCGGCGTGATTCAGGAACCCGATACCTTCTACCAGGGCGCGTCGGGCGGCGGCGTGTGGCGTACCGAGGACGGGGGCAACAGCTGGCAGCCCTTGTGGGACAAGTTGCACGAGGCATCGCCCTCGATCGGCGCGATCGTGGTCGCGCCGTCGGATCAGAACGTCATCTACGTCGGCACGGGCGAGGCGAACATCCGCGGCAATGTCATCACCGGCAACGGCGTCTACAAGTCCACCGATCGCGGCAAGACGTGGCAGTTCGCCGGCCTGCGTGACAGCCAGGCGATCGGCCGCATGGTCGTCCACCCGACCGATCCGAACACGGTATTCGTCGCGGCGCTCGGCCATCCGTTCGGCGATAATCCGGAACGCGGCGTCTATCGCACGCGTGACGGCGGCAAGACGTGGCAGCGTGTGCTGTTCGTCGACCAGAAGACTGGCGCGATCGACGTGCAGATGGATCCCAACGATCCCAATACGCTCTGGGCGGGCATGTGGCAGGTCCATCGCAAGCCGTGGACGATGGAAAGCGGCGGGCCCGGCAGCGGCCTGTATCGCTCACGCGACGGCGGCACGACGTGGGAGAAAGTGACCGGCAACGGCCTTCCCGCGGGGATTCTCGGCCGCATCGGCGTCGCCCCGTCGGCGGATCCGAAGCGCGTCTATGCACTGATCGAGGCGGCGGAGGGCGGGCTGTTCCGTACCGACGATGGCGGCGCAAGCTGGCAGCGGATCAGCGATCGCGGCGATTTCCGCCAGCGCGCCTGGTATTACACCCATGTCATCGCCGACCCGAAGAACAAGGACAAGGTCTATGTCCTGAACGTCAACGCCTACAAGTCGGAGGACGCGGGCAAGACGTTCAAGACCATGCCGACCTTCCACGGCGACAACCATTCGCTGTGGATCAATCCCAACGACACCGATCGCATGGTGGAGGGGAATGACGGCGGCGCGAACGTGTCGGTCAACGGCGGCGCCAGCTGGACCACCGGCATGAACCAGGCGACCGCGCAATTCTATCACATCTCCGTCGACAAGCAGGTGCCCTACCGCATCTATGGCGCGCAGCAGGACAACAGCACCGTGTCGATCGCCAGCGGCAACGTGCGCGGGCCGATCGGGCAGGAAAGCTTCTACGCGGTCGGTGGCGGCGAAAGCGGCTATGTCATCGCCGATCCCAAGAACCCCGACGTCACCATCGCCAACAGCTACGGCAATTACGTCACCCGCTACGACCACAAGACCGGCCAGCTGACACCGATCGGCCCGTTCCCGCGCGAGGCGATGGGCTGGGCCGCGAAAGATCTCGAGCATCGCCCGCAATGGACCGAGCCGCTTCTCTATTCGCCGCACAACCCCAACGTCCTCTACAATGCGACGGAGGTGCTGTGGCGCACCGACAATGAGGGGAAGAGCTGGACCAAGATCTCGCCCGACCTCACGCGCAACGACAAGTCGAAGCAGCAATCCTCGGGCGGTCCGCTGACCAAGGACAATACCGGCGTCGAATATTACAACACGATCTTCAGCGTGAATGAATCGCCGGTGCAGAAGGGGCTGATCTGGGTCGGCACCGACGACGGGTTGATCCACGTCACCCGCGACGAAGGCGGCAGCTGGGAGAATGTGACGCCCAAGGCGATGCCCGAATGGGCGACGGTCAACATGGTGGAGCCCGATCCGCGCCGCCCGGGCACGATGTACGTGTCCGCCGACCGCCATCGCCTCGACGATTTCAAGCCCTATGCCTTCCGCACCGACGACTATGGCAAGACGTGGACGTCGATCACCAACGGCTTGCCGGCGGACGCCTATATGCACGTCATCCGCGCCGATCCGGCGCGGCCGGAGCTGCTGTATGCCGGCACGGAGAACGGCGTGTTCATCTCCTTCAACGGCGGCAAGCAATGGCAGCCGTTCCAGATGGGCCTGCCGCGCAGCCCGGTGCATGACCTTGCCATTGCCGGCGCCGGAGATCTCGCGGTGGCGACGCACGGCCGCTCCTTCTGGGTGCTCGATGATCTCAGCGCGGTGCGGCAATGGTCGCCCGACATCGCGAAGAAGGACGTCCACCTCTTCCAGCCGCGCGACACGATGCGCATCCTCTACACCGGCTATGGCAACGGCACGGGCGGCCCGACCGGCACCAATCCGCCGCAGGGGGTGATCATCTATTACCACCTGAAGGAAGGGCAGGCAGAGCCCAAGGGCGCCGGCAAGGCCGACGCCAGCTATGCGCCGAAAACCACCGATGCGCCGTCGACGGCGGGTGCGACGGCGACCGGTGCGGTCAAGCCGCCGGTCGACAATGGCATCAAGCTCGAGATCCTCGATGCGACCGATCGCGTGATCCGCACCTATCCCGCCGTCGAGGCGCCGGGCGCTGATGACGGCGAGGAAGAGGAAGGTCGCGGCCGCAAGCCGGCGAAGCTCACCCGCAACGCCGGGATCAACCGCTTCGTCTGGGATTTCCGCGAAGAAGGGCCCGTGAAGGTGCCCAAGGCATCCTTGTGGCGCAACGCGCGCGGCGGGCCAGTGGTGCTGCCCGGGCAGTATAAGATCCGCCTCACCGTCGACGGCAAGAGCCAGGTCCAGCCGGTGACGATCACGCCCAACCCGAACCTGACGGTGACCCAGGCCGAGCTGAAGCAGCAATATGATCTGGTCTCCGCGATCAACCGCGACTTCAATCGCGTGCAGACCGCGGTACTCGAACTGCGCGCGCTGCATCAGCAGCTGGGTGACGTGCGCAAGGCGGCGGCCGGCAAGCCGGCGCTGGTCAGCGCCGCCGATGCGGTGGAGGCAAAGGCGACCGCGGTCGAGGATGTGCTTATCCAGGTGAAGAACGTCGCCCCGCAGGATCCGCTCAACTATCCGATCCGCCTCAACAACATGCTGATCTCGCTCGCCAGCACCGTGTCGCAGGGTGACACCGCGCCGGCGCAGCAGCACCATGAGGAATATGCCAAGCTGAAGGCAGTCGCCGATCAGCAGCTTGCCGCATGGGAACAGATCAAGGCAGGCGACCTCGCCCAGCTCAACGGCCAGCTGTCACAGCAGGGCGTCGCGCCGGTGAAGCTGGTCGCAAGCGTCCAGCTGGAACGCGACCGCGCGGAGGCCCTTGCCAGCTGGATGCCCGAGGACGAGCAGGTCGGGATGGAGCATTAAGCGCGCAACAAGGCGGCCGGGGCGTGGTGCTGCCCCGGCCGTTCGCCGTTCAGGTTGGGGGACGCAGATAATGTCGGTGAGCGTAAGAATGGGGGGCGGCGCGTTGCTGGCGATGATGCTGGCAACGACCGCCATGGCGCAGGACGGGCCCGACCCGACCGGCGACATCGTCGTTTCCCTGCCGCAGGGCCGGGCGCCGCAACCGCTCGAAACCCGCCATGTCCTCGACGCCCGCGACATCGCGCTGGTCGACGCGGTCGCGGCAGACGAGATCCTGCGTCGACTGCCGTCGGTCTATGTGCCGGTGAACTCGCGCGGCGAAGCGATTGCGTTTGTCCGCAATGCCGCCGAACGGCAGGTGGCGCTGTTCTACGATGGCGCGGCGATCAACGTGCCGTGGGACAACCGGCTCGACCTCAGCCTGTTTCCCGCCGCGCTCGCCGGCCGGGCGCAGGTGGCCGCCGCGCCGCTCGCCCCGCTTTACGGCGTCAGCGCCTTGGGCGCGGTCAGCTTCACCCCGCCGCGCCCTGCCCACGGCCATGTCCGCGGCATGATCGGCAGCGGCGGACTGCGTGAGGTGGAGGCGGTAGCGCCCTTCACCCGCGGCAGCACCGATGTGATGATCGGCGGCAGCTACGCCGCCCGCGACGGCGAGCGGATCGCCGATAATGCCGATCTGCCCTTCTCGCAGCGCGGGGCCCTGCGCACCAACACCGATCGCGAGATCGCCAGCGTGTTCGGCCGTGTCGGCACCTCGATCGGCGATCATCTGCTGTCGGTTACCGCCTTCCATGTCGATGCGAACAAGGGGATCGCGCCCGAAAGCGATCGGCCGGACGGCGCGCGCTACTGGCGCTATCCGACGCTCCAGCATTCATTGGTGTCGGCCAACGCCGGGCTGGTGCTCGGGCCGACCACCGCGCTCGATCTGGTCGGCTGGTACCAACGGTTCCGCCAGACGATCGACAGCTACACCGACGATACCTACACCGTGCGCAATTCGCAGGAGGCCAATCGCGACGATACCGTCGGCGCGCGCGTGCTGCTGACCCAGCAGCTCGGCCGCACGCGGATCATCGCCTCGGCCAATGTGCTGGATTCGCAGCATGACCAGCGTGACACGACATTCACGCGCGGCCAGCCGCCCGCGCTGCTCCCCGCCTTTCTCCACTATCGCCAGCGCAACTGGAGCTTCGGCCTCGACGCCACCACCGCGCTGACCGATGCGATCACCGGCGAGATCGGCGTCGGCTACGACCGCGTCTATTATCTGGAAACCGGGGACAAGCCCGACACTCCGGATGCCAAGGGATGGACCGGCCGGGTGGGGCTTTCCTGGGCCCCGGCCGAGGAATGGCGCATCCGCGCGGCGGTCGGCCGGAAGATCCGCCCCGCCACCATGCGCGAATTGTTCGGCCAGGCGCTCAACCGTTTCCTGCTCAATCCCGATCTGCAGCCCGAACGCATCGTCAGCGCCGATCTTGGCGCGGAATGGCGCAGCGACGCGGCCGGCGCATCCGTCGCGGGCTTCGTGCAGGATCTCGACGGGACGATCGACCAGCGCAACGTCGGCCGCCTGCGCCAGCGGATCAACCTCATTGGCTCGCAGGTGATCGGCGTGGAGGCGACCGCCTATTGGCATCCCGCCCCTGAATGGACGCTCGGCGGCAATGGCACCTTCGCCCGCTCGCGGCGCAAGGGGACGACCGGCGACCAGACCGATCGGCTCGCCGAAAAGCCGGACGTGATCGGCCGGATTTATGGCGATTACGACGGCCAATCAGGGTTCGGCGCGCTGGCGGAGGTGCTCTACACCGGCCGCGCCTATTCGGCCGATGCGGACGGCGTGCTGGTGGCGCTGCCGCGATCAGCGTCGGTGAACGTCAGGATGAGCCAGCGCGTGCGCTTCGCCGGGGTCGCCGCCGACGTGTTCGCGCGCGGGGACAATCTGTTCGATGACCGGATCGTCCCGCAGATCGGATTGCCGGCACCGGGCAGAACGCTCCGAATCGGCCTTACCATCTCAGGTGGATGAAGAAGTTCCAGGAACTTAGACGTTTCGCGCTAACAACAACTCGTATCCTAGGACACTAAACCTCAAAAAAATGTTCGGCGCTGCAACATTTAGGATTGCGTTCGGCGCTTCGCGACAGTTTTATGTCTTTTAAAGGAAGGGGCGGCGCGGCTGGCAGGTGAACGGCTTGGCGGACTGGCGCACGCTTTCGATCGGAACAGGGACGCAGATCAAACCAAACCATTCGGGTTCTAGGGGGGCTCAAAGATGACGACGGGTTCAACGCGGTGTTTCCGCGGACGATGGCTGCTGCTTGGCGTTTCGCTGCTGGCCGCCTCCACCTCCGCGCTCGCGCAGCAGGCCGACGTGCCCGCCGTACCGACGGCTGAGCCGGAGGCGGCGGACACCAGCAGCCCCGGCGACATCGTCGTCACCGCGCTGAAGCGGGCGACCAGCCTTCAGCAGACGCCGCTCGCGATTTCCGCCGTGACGTCGGAATCGCTGGTGGCGCAGGGCATCACGGACTCGCAGGAACTCACCCGCACCACGCCGAACCTCATCATCAACGAGAATGCGAACGGCGGCAGCCGAGTCATCATCCGCAATCTTTATGCGCCGGGCGAGCCGCTCGTCGGGCTTTACTATGACGAAACGCCGATCACCGGCACCAGCGGCGTCAGCAACGACGCCGGCGGCACGCAGCCCGGCATTCGCCTGTTCGACGTCGAGCGCGCCGAGGTGCTGCGCGGCCCGCAGGGGACGCTCTACGGCGCCAGCTCGATGGGCGGCACGATCCGCCTTATCTTCAACAAGCCCGATCTCAACGATTTCGAGGGCGCGGTGAATGCGCAGGTCAGCACCGTCAGCCACGGCAGCGGAGCGGGCGCCAATATCGACGGCGTCGTCAACGTGCCGATCGTCGAGGATGTGCTCGCGGTTCGCGCGGTCGGCTATTGGGATCGCACCGCCGGCTTCCTCGACAACAGCGTGCTGGGGCTGAAGGATTACAACAAGAACCGCAGCTATGGCGGCCGCCTGCTGCTGCGCTTCCGCCCGATGGAGAATCTCACCATCGACGGCATGGCGGTCTATCAGGATCGTGACGGCTTCAACCCGAACTGGAACCTCACGCGTGAGCAGCTGTTTGGCCGCCGCTTCGACCAGGACCTGCGCACGCAGACCCCGCAATCGGACAAGTTCCAATTGTACAGCGGCACGCTCAACTGGGATTTCAGCTTCGCCACGCTGACCGCGATCGCCTCCTATTCGAAGCGCGATCTGGCGGTGAATTTTGATTACGCGCCGTTCTTCAGCCGCTATTTCACCGGCAACATCGCGGCCAATCGCGTGCCCGGCTATGGCAATTTCGCCAATGACTGCAATCGTGGCCTGATCGGCGGTGCCAACGGCTGCTCGCCGGAGGAATATCAGCGCTTCGTCACCAGCTGGGGCAGCCTGACCGCCTATCAGCCGCAATCGACCAAGACGTCGACGCAGGAAATCCGCCTCGCCGACGCGCAACATGCGATCAAATGGACGGTCGGTTTCTTCCACAGCAATCGCGACAATTTTACACGCAGCCTGCTCAACACGGTCGATCCCACGACTGGGCGGCAGCTGTATCCCAGCGGCTATTCGAACGCGCCCTACGGCTTCGGCTCGACGACGCACCTCGATCGCACCATCGCCGATACGCTCAAGCAGATCGCCGTGTTCGGCGAGGCGACGTGGCAGGTGAACGACAAGCTGGAGCTGACCGCCGGCGCGCGCTGGTTCGAATATGAAAAGAGCACCGGCGCCGAAGTCATCATTCCCAATTATGTCGCGGGCAACGTGCGGCTGCCGTTCTCGGAGCTGTCGGGCAAGGAGAACGGCACGCTGCTGAAATTCAACGCCAGCTACAAGTTCAGCCGCGACGTGATGCTCTATGGCCTCGCCTCGCAGGGCTATCGCCCCGGCGGCGTCAACCAGACGCTGGGCCTGCCGAGCTACGCCACCACCTATGATTCCGATCAGCTGTGGAATTACGAGATCGGCCTCAAGACGTCGCTGTTCAACCGCAAGGTGACGCTGAACGTCGACGTGTTCCAGATGGACTGGAGCAACGTGCAGATCTCCGCATCCTACCAGGGCGCGTTCGGCTTCATCACTAACACGCCAAGCGGAACGCGCATCCGCGGTGCAGAAATGGATGCGGCCTATTACCCGATCGACGGCCTCGCACTGCGCGCCTCGGGCAGCTACACCTCGGCGAAATTGCAGGACAACATTTCGCTGCCGTCGGGGATCAACCTGTGCACCGGCGCGCCGCCGTACCTCGGCTGCGCGGTGCTGGCGGGGATCGGGCGCAAGGGCAATACCGTGCCTTATTCGCCCGAATGGACCGCGCAGGGATCGGCCGATTACACCCAGCCGATCGGCAACGACATGGAGATCTTCTACCACGGCAACATCAGCTACCGCAGCTCCTCGTGGACGGTGTACGATCGCACCGCGCCGAACATCACCGCGGCGGGAATGGAATTGCCCGGTTTTGCCACCGTCGGCCTTCGTTTCGGCGTGCAGAAGGGGGACCGCTGGGGCCTCTATGTCTTCGCCAACAATGTGTTCGACGTGATCGGCGCGGTGAACAAGACCACCAGCGCGACCAGTTCGGTGCTCGCCCCGGTGGTCAGCAACGGCGTGACCTATCCCAGCGTCTATGTCACCTCCAGCCCGCCGCGCGTGATCGGCCTCAGCCTGCGTACCCGCTTCTGACGGGTAACGCTTGAGGGATCGGGCCTGACGGATCGGCTGCCGGCGCCGCAGGGCGCCGGCAGCCTTTCTTCTTAATTGTCGCTTTCGGTTTCATCCTCAGTGGTGTCGGCGATGTTGAGGATCGCGCCGTCTCCGCCGCTGCGGTAGGCGGCCAGCTCGGTCTTGGTCACCGGCCCCAACAGCGCATCAAGCTCGGCCGTGATCGCGTCGATCGCACCGCGCAATTCGGTGTAGCGCGCGGCGGCATCGGGCGGCACCTTCTGGTCGCTGCCGTTCAGCTGATTGTAGAGATATACGACATGCGTCTGCAGCCCCGGCTGGCTGTAGCGGATCCTGGGCGTGATCAGCCGCTGCGCGATGCCATTAAGCGCCTCTTCGCGCCTGGCATCGGGTTGCTTGGCCAGCGCGGCCTGCGCCTGGGTGACGCGCGACACCGCCAGGTTGGTGTCGTGCACCAGCTTCAGCGTGCGCTGGTTGTGCTGATATTGCGCCACCAGATCGGCGTTGGTGATCCCGCTCGCCAGGATGCGGGGATCCTCGACGATCTCCAGCGGCTGGCGCGTGGTGATGCCGCCTGCGACCATCTCGACCGTGTAGCTGCCCGGCGGCACCATCGGCCCGGTCGGCGCGCGGCGGCCGCCGCTGGCCGGCGCACCATCTTGCGTGCCGGCAGTACGCAGATCCCAGATGAAGCGATGCATCCCCGGCGTCGCATCGAGGCGCGTCGGATAGGTCGGGCGATAGCGGCCCAGCCCATCGTCATCCGCGCCGCCGCCGCCCGGCGTCGCTGCCTCCCCGGTATCGCTGGTGAAGCGGCGAACCACTGCGCCCGCAGCGTCGCGGATGGTGAGGACCATCGGCGTGGCGGCGGTGCCGGGCGCGATAAAGTAATCGATCTGCGCCCCCGGCAGGATATGCTCCGGCCCGACATTCGGGTCCGATCCCTTGTCGCCCGATGCGTTGATCCGCACCGCACGTGCTGGCTTGTAGAGCCGCGTCGCATCCAGCGTGCCGTCGGTCGGCAGCTGCCGCAGCACGCTGAGGTTATCGAGGATGTAGAAGCCGCGGCCCTGCGTCGACAACACCAGGTCGCCATGCGCCAGCCGCAGGTCGGTGACCGGCGTTGCCGGCAGGTTCAGCTGGAAGTTCTGCCAGCGCGCGCCATTATCGAACGACACGTACAGGCCATATTCGGTACCGGCGTAGAGCAGGCCGGGGCGTTCCGGATCCTCGCGCACGACGCGCGTCGGCTCGTCCGGGGCGATGCCGTTGCGCCCGTCGGTCAGCCGCGTCCACGTCTTTCCATAGTCGCGCGTCGCATAGATGTAGGGCGCGAAATCGCCCATCAGATAGCGGTAGATCGCGGCATAAGCGGTGCCCGGTTCGCGCACGCCCGGCTCGATATTCTGCACCCGGCCACCCTGCGGCAGCCCCTTGGGCGTGACGTTCTGCCACGATTTGCCGCCGTCCTGCGTGACATGGATCAGGCCGTCGTTCGATCCGGCCCAGATCACGCCGGGCCGCACCTTGCTCTCGCGAATGGCGTAGAGCGTCGAATAGACTTCCTCGCCCGTCGCATCGATGGTGATCGGGCTGCCCGAGGCGAATTGCTTGTCCGCCGGGCGCCAGGTGAGGTCGGGGCTGATCGTCTCCCACGTCACGCCGCCGTCGCGCGACCGGTGGACGTATTGCGACCCGTAATAGACGGTGTTCGGCTCGACCGGCGATACTTCCATCGGCGCGGTCCGCTGGAAACGATAGCGCAGGCGATCGGGATCGTTGCCGTACAAGGATTCACTGCCGATCCAGAACCGCTCCTCGTTGAAGTTGGTGCGCACGTCCATGCGGCTGAACTGCCCCTTGCACGCGCCCCACACGATGTTGGGATCGTCGGGCTTGGGCATGATCGGCCCCGTCTCGCACCCCGGGCCGACGCGATAATCCTGCCCGTCGCCCAGCGCGAGCGAGGGGACGATCACGGTCGTATTGTCCTGTTGCGCGCCATAGAGGCGATAGGGAAACTGGTTGTCGACGGCGACCTGGTAGAGCTCCGCCGTCGGCTGGTTGCTCTGCACGCTCCATGTCGCGCCGCCGTCCAGCGAAACATTGGCGCCGCCGTCATTGGCCTGCACCATCACCTTGGGATCGGCGGGGTTGATCCACACGTCATGGTTGTCGCCATGCGGGGTGGGGCGGGTGGCAAAGGTCTTGCCGCCGTCGAGCGATTCAAACCATCCCTCGTTGCCGACGAACACGCGCTCGGCATTGCTCGGATCGACGCCCAGCGTGGTGTAATAGAACGGCCGGGTGACGAGTTTCCCGTCGCCGTTCACCAGCGTCCATGTCGCGCCCGCATCGTTCGACCGGTACAGGCCCTGGCCCGGCTTCGCCTCGATCAAGGCGTAGAGCGTGTCGGGCGCCGCGGCGCTGACGCCGACATTGGCGCGCCCGAACAAACCGGTGGGTAGGCCGCCGCCCAGCTTCGTCCAGCTGTCACCGCCATCGACCGATTTGTAGATGCCGCCTTCCTTGCCGCCGGAGATGATCGACCACGGCTGGCGAAGCCCGTGCCACATCGTGGCGTAGAGCACCGCCGGGTTGCTCGGGTGATATTCGACATCCGCCGCGCCCAGCCGTTCGTTGAGGAAGAACACCTTCTTCCACGTGCGCCCGCCGTCGCGCGTGCGATAGACGCCCCGATCCTTGCTGTACGCGAACGGATTGCCGCTCGCCGCGACGAACACTTCATCGGGGTTGATGGGATTGACGCGGATCGTCGCGATCTGGCCGACATCGGGCAGGCCCATGAAGGTCCAGGTCTTGGCGCCGTCGACCGATTTGTAGATGCCGCGCCCGATCGACACGTTGCTGCGGATCTTGGACGATCCGGTGCCGGCATAGACGATGTCGGGGTTGCTGTCGGCCACCGCAACCGCACCGATCGGGCCGACCCTGATCTGGCCGTCGGTGGTGTTGACCCATTTGTGGCCAGAATCGGTGGTCTTCCACACGCCGCCGCCGACCGTGCCCATGTAGAAGGTGCGCGGCTGCGTCGGCACGCCCGTCACGGTGGTCACGCGCCCGCCGCGCCAGGGGCCGACATGGCGATAGCGCAGACCCGACCATTGCTTGGCGTCATAGGTCTGCGCGCTGGCGACGGCCTGCGTCCGGGCCTTCCCCTGCGCGCTGGCCACCTCCGCGATGCCGCCCAGCATGGTGCCCGCAGCGAGCAGCGCCAACGTATATTTCATCTTGTTACCCCCGAGATTCAGAAAACAGTCATGACGGTGTGCGGCGACCCTGTCCAAACATGATGCCGCGCCGCTTGGCCGCCCCCGACCGGCAGCATCGCGCCGCCGGCCGGGGATCGGCGCTCAGCGGCTCATTTCAGGTCGAACCGGATGCCCAGCCGGAACGTGCGACCGAGATAGTCGAAGAACGTCTGGTTGATGCCAAGGTCGACGTTGGACGTGTCGGACGGCCCCTTGCCGACGGGTGCCGGATCGCGATTGAACAGGTTCGCGACCCGCAGATACAGCTGGCTCTTGGCACCGCCGATCGGCAGGTCATAGGCGAAATAGGTGTCGACGTAGAAGGCGCCGTCGACCCGGTTGTTCAGGATCGTCCGGTTGATCGTGTTGCTCGCCGGGCAGTTGATCGCGCACTCCACCCAGTCATTGTTGTACACGCCCGCGCTGATCCCGCGGCCGATCACCTGCATTGAAAAATTGTCCAGCGCGTAGCCAAGCGTCGCCCGGTACGTCCAGTTCGGTGGGCCACCCCCGGCGGTCTGCCCGACGGTGTCGGTCGGCGCATTGACCCCGTTCGATTCCGACGCCTCCAGATAATGGGTGGCGATGCCGCGGAAGCTGACCGTGCCCGGCAGCGTGGCGGACACGTCGGCCAGATCGAACTGATAGCTCAGCTCGAAATCGATGCCGCGTGCGCGGTTGGACAGGAAGTTATACGGGCTGTTGGCGATCAGATATTCGCTGACGGCCGGTCCCGGCCCGGCGGTGTTGGTGAAACCGTTGCTGCCGAACGGGATGACCTGGTTGCCGATCACCGCCTGCAACCGGCGGCACAATTCGATGTTGCCGGTGAAGCAGCGGTCGACGATCTCCTGCGGCCCCAGCGTCCCGATCGCGCCGTTGATCTTGATGTCATAATAATCGACCGACAGGCCAAGGCCGGGAATGAACGACGGGCGGAACACCGCGCCAAAGCCCCAGGTGTCGGCCTTTTCAGGTTCCAGCGCGAGGTTGCCGGTCACCGTCTGCGTGTAGCGGATCGACAGGTTGTTCTGCCACGGATCGCCGATCGAATTGGTGTTGCGCGCGCCGCCCTGGAACAGCTCCGACAGATTGGGTGCACGGATATCGCGAGATCGCGAGGCACGCAGGCGAAGGTCGCTGATCGGCTCCCAGCTCAGCCCCGCCTTCCACGTCACCACATCGCCGGATTCGCTGTAGCTGGTGTAGCGCGCCGCACCGTTGAACTCGATGTTCAGCGGCAGTGAAACGAGCGATTCCAGATACGCCTCGGTCACCGTGTACGATCCGATCGTCGGCGTGAAATTGCCCGAATACCAGCCGGCGGCATATTCGGCCGGCACATAGCCATCGATCTGTTCCTTGCGGCTTTCCACGCCGAACGCGAGTCCGATCGGCTTCAGCCACGGATTGGTGACATTGGTGCTGAAATTGAGCGAGGCGACGTCCTGCTGGATGCGCCGATCGGCATAGGGCGCACCCATGATGTAATCGACCGCCGCTGCCGAATTGACGCCGATCCCCATGCGGTTGAACGGCACGCACCCGGCCGCCAGCGGGTCGGTGCTGCCGTCGCGCGTCACGCGGCACACGATCGCGCCGGTCGCATCGCGCACCGCATCCTGCGCAAAGCCCAGCTTCACGCGATTGGCGGAGATCAGCGCTTCCTTCGCATTGGTGATGCCGCGCTGGTAATAACCGTCCCATTTCCATTCGAGCGCCAGGAGATCGAACGATCCCTCGAACCCCGCCAGGTAACGCTGGACGTTGCGGTCATAATGGCTTTCGCGGGTCGGAATGTCCTGGTTCCACGTGCCCAATGTGAAGCCGGCGCCGTTCAGCTGCGACCGGACGGCGGCGGGGATGAAGGCATTGTCGCCGCGGATCGACACATTCGCCTTGTCGGTGTGATAGCCGCCCCAGCTGTCCTGCTTGCTGCGGTTGTACGACAGCTCGGTGAACAGCTGGAAGTTGTCGAGCACGTCGAAGCTGAAGCGGCCGAACACGCTGGTCAGGTCCTCGCCCGGCTGGATCGACGTGCCGTAATAATGCTGGCTGATCTGCCAGTCGCCGCCGATCGTCCAGGGCAGGTTGTTCAGCCGGTTGTTGCCATAATCATAGCGGTTCACCGTGCCGCCCTGGCCGAAATAGGTGCCGCGCAACGGGCCGGAGGTGATGATGCCGCCCCCGGTGGTGGTGTTCAGCCCCGATTGGCCGGCGACCATATATTCCGGCTGGCCGTTGCCGGCGACATAGCGCGGGTTCTGGATCAGGTGGACGCCGCGGTTCTGCCACGCGCGCGGCCCGGCGCCACGCACGCCATCGCGCCGCACGATATTGCCGCTCAGCAACGCGCGGCCGCGCCCGTCGGCGAACTCGACCCCGCCGGTCAGCGTCGCGCGCCAGTTCTGGTCGTCGCCATAGGTGGTCTCGCCATAACTGACCTCGCCCTTCAGCCCCTTGTATTCGCGGTCGAGGATGAAGTTGACGACGCCCGCCACCGCGTCCGATCCATAGACCGACGATGCGCCGCCGGTGACCACCTCGACGCTCTTCACCAGCCCCTGCGGGATGGTGTTCACGTCCACCGTCCCCTGCGCGATCGAGCCCACCGAGCGATGTCCGTCGAGCAGCACCAGCGTTCGCGTGGTGCCCAGCGACCGCAGGTTGATCGTGTTGATGCCCCCCGTGCCGCCGCTCAGCACGCGCTGCGTGTTGGACGGTGTGACGCTGCCCGCGACGGAGGGGATCTGGTTGACGAAATCGGCGACGTTCGCCGGGGCGGAGGCCTGGATGTCGGCAAGGCCGATCACCGTCACCGGCGTCGGCGCGTCATAGCCGTTGCGCACGATGCGCGATCCCGTGACCGTGATCGTCCCGCCATCACCCTCGGCGGCGGCTGCCTCGCCAAGCTGGTCGGCGGCGTCGGGCACCAGTTCAGGCGTCAGATTCGGCGATGGGGAGGGGGCGGCCGGCACCGGCTGCGCATCCTGTGCATAGGCCGCCTGCGCCCCGGTCAGCAGCATGGCGCTCAGCAAGGCGCGGCGCATCGCCCGCTTCGGCGCGGTATCGGATGGAAGGGTGGGCGACGACAGCCAGTTCTTTACGAGAAATCGCGACGGCGGGGAATGTTGTTCGGCGCCAGCATGTTGATAACAGGCAGACTTGCCGTCGTCGGGAACACGCCCCGACTTCAAGACAGAACGCACGAACACACGCATATGGCCCCCTATGGCTAAGGTTATGTGTTTCCCCTGCGTGGATGGAACATGCGCCTTTTGGCAGCGCTTATGATTGACGATCAGACAGGCGCATTCGATCGCCTGTCGTCGCTGTTCCTAGTTCAGTGAGGCTAACAGTCGACTTTGCACCGTCAAGCAGAGTCTAATTTGTGGGCCATGCATGTTTGGACGGCAGCCATGCGACATTGCTATGGGCTGGCGCGTTGCCAAACCATTGCCGACCATCAATGTTGCAAAGTGTTGCTGGGCCGTCGTGCCCGGCCAATAGTGCCGCTATCGCGCGGCAATCATGCGCGAAATCGATATTCGACGGCCGTGATGTTGGCAAGGCTGCCAGCCGTGGCCGCCCCTGCTTCCGCCTTGAACCCGACAGGCGAGCCGCGGCAGTGCGCCGCCGCCGGGATCAGGCGCTGCCCACCCCGGTTCGCGCGATGCCGATGCTCTCCCACACGTCGCCTGCATCCTCCAGGTTCAGCGCGCGGCCGATCCGGCGCAGCAGCGCGTCGGGTGCGACGATCGTGACCACCTTCCCCTTCGACAGCACGCCATCCTGGCGCAGCGCCGACAGCTCGCGCGACACCGTCTCGCGCGTGGTGGAGGCGCGTGCTGCCAGCTCGCCATGCGTGGGAAGCGCAAAGGTTCGCCCGCGCGCCAACCGTGCGGCGCGGAGCAATTCCACATAGACGCGATACGTGGCCGGAAGGCAGGCGAGGCAGGTCAGTTGCCGCATGCTGGAAAACAGCATCGCCTCGCGTGCCCGTGTCGCACGCTCGCGCACCCAGCCGGCGCGGTGATCGTCATCCAGCCAGGCGATCTGCGTCGGCTGCTCGGCGCGATAGGCAAGCGAGAAGGCGGGGGCGGACAATGTATCCAGCGCCGGCACCACATCGCCGGCCGAAAAACGCACCAGCGGCAGCGTCGCGCCATTGGTCATCGTCAGCTCGGCAATCAGCGCACCGCTTTCCACCATCGCCGCGGCACCCCGGTCGAAACAGTCGAAGCTGTCGCCCGCCCGCACCCGGCTCGAGCGCCGCACGGCGGCCTGACTCGTGATCGCCGTCCCCTCGGGCGGCGCGGCTGGCCACGGCTCTGCGACTGGCCACGGCTCTGCGATCGGTTCGATCTGCTGGCGTGCTGCTGCCTGGGTGTTCATCGCCATTGCCCCCGCTGCGGCGACCCTCCCCCGAAGGTCGCGCTGTGCAAGTGTTGGGGAACGCTAGGGAAAGTGGTCGTGCGCGGGCCAGTCTCATTGCGTCGCAAAGTGTCGCAACATGGCGGATCATCCCTCGATGCGTTCCTGCGCGAGCGGGGGAAGCAGCGTGGTTACCTGCGGATCACCGCGCCACCGCCGGGCGATGCGGCGGGTGAAGCCGGCGGCACCCCATTGTTCGCCATTGGCGCGCGCCCGCGCCAGCGTCGCGAGCAGCTGTGTGCGGTCGCCAAAGACGCTGGCGACGAACGCCGCCCAGGAATGATCCGGATCGGCGCTCGCCTCCGCCTGCGATAGCGCGCGGGTCAGCATCACGTCGTACAGCGCGGCCGCGTTGCGCGGCGCCATCTGCTCCACGACCCGCGCATAGCTCGCGAGTTCGGGCGAGCGCCGGATCTCGGCGCGCAGTCGCAGGTGCCGGGCATAGCCTGTGCGATCCCCGCGGGAGAGAGCGATGACGCTCAGGCAGTCGTGAACGCTGGCGAGCGCGGGATAGGCACGCGCCAGTTCGCGCAGCAGCGTCTCCGCCTCTTCGTCATGTCCCGCGTTCCACAAGGCCCAGGCATAATCGGCCAGCAGATAGGGCGCGCCGGGATTCAGCGCGCGCGCGACGTCGAACTCGCGCAGCGCCGCTGCGTCCTCGCCATTGTCGGACAGGATGTTGGCATACCATTGACGCGCCAGTGCATCCTGCGGCGCAGCGGCGATCGCGCGGCGGAACAGCGCGCCGGCTCGCGCCGGATCACGGTCCCGCCAATAGGCGACGACGCCTAGCACGCGCAGCGCGGGCGCGGATTGCGGCGTCGTCGCCAGCAGCGCCTCCGCCTCGCTTTCGGCCCTTTCCAGCGCCAGCGCGTCAGGCAGCGCGCCGAATTCGCGCGCCAGCAGATACCCTTCGGCCAGCGCGGCGCGAATGGCGGGGTGGTCGGGCGCATGGTTGCTCAGCCGGGTCAGCGTCTGGATCGCGCGCTGCAGCCGCTCGGCCGACCGCGAGGCAATGTCATCGCGCGCCTCCAGCACCTGGCGGTGCATCGCCGGGGGCAGCGGCAGCGCGGCTGGGGAAGGGGCGCCGGGTGTCGGCAGAATGCCCGGCGCAAACCTGCCGAGCGCCAGCGCACCCAGGATCAGGACGAGGAAGGCCGCCACGGCGACGCTGATCCGACGCCGCTTCGACTGTTCGTGCCGGGACGTCGCTGCCCGCGGCGCTATCGCCGGTGCGGGCTCGCGCGGCCATCCGGCACCCACGACGCCGTCAGCCGGTGGCAGGTCGGGTTCGGGTGCGTCGGCGGGGTCTGGTTGCGGCTCGGCTGGGGGCGGCTCGGCTTGGTGCGGCGCATCGCCGTCGCCCCGCACCCAGCCGTCGAGCTCGCTGCGCAGCGCATAAACGGTGCGGCTCTTGCCGCCGGGCAGCGAATGGACCGGAGGCTGGCGTTCGTTCGCCCAGCGGATCACGGTGGAACGATCGCGGCCGATATAGCGCGCAATCGCCTTCCAGCCGTCCAGCCGCTCCTCGCCCCTGTCCATCCTCGCCCTGCGTCGCCCGTTCGCCTGCGGTCACCGGCAAAGCCGATGAACGGCGGCCTGCCGGCGTGTTCACCCGTTTCTAGCGGCACGCAGCGCCAGGGGAAAACAAGATAAACCATCAGGTGCAGGAGGACGAAGCATCTGTCCCCTGGTGGCACGAAAAGAAACGGGGACGGTGTTATCCGTCCCCGCAGTTCCCGCTGCCTTGGGGGTCAGAGGCGGCAGGCATCATGCCTGCCACGTCATGCAGCGGTCGATTCCGCCAGTGAATCGTCGACGACCTAGGGACTCGCGTCGATCAAAGCGCCGGGCCGCACGTCACACGAGGCGGCGGCGACGACACCATGTTCTTCGCGCCTTTGGCCCCCGCGTGCAGTGACGCCGCGCACGCTGCGCTGTGATCTTCGTCACACCATCCCTTTCCCGCCAGGCTTATGGCCCGACATCGGCGCCGCCGCGCCGGACCCGCAGCGAGGAATGACCGTCGAGTTTCAGCGCCTCGGCAACCCGGTCGTTCCAGCCATAGGGGTCGTTGCGGATCACCGGCGCACCGGCCTCGTCGAACAGCACCGTCTGGTACAGCATGCGCACCGGGATCTGCGCCGGCAGCTTGACGAAGGTTTCCTTGCCGGTCGCCCGCGCCTTGTTCCATTCGTCCAGCACGCCGCCGTCGCGGGCCAGCATCTCGGCAAAGCCAAGCGCATCGTCCACCCGCACGCAGCCGTGGCTGCGCTGCCGCTGGATCATGCCGAACATGGGCTTGGCCGGCGTGTCGTGCAGATAGATGGCATGGTCGTTCTGCATGTCGAATTTGACCAGCCCCAGCGAGTTCTTCGGCCCCGGCTGCTGGACGATCCACCCGTCCTTCCACGCCATGTTGTTGGCCTTGAGATAGCCGGCGCCCTTCTTGGCGATCTCCTTTTCCTGGATCGACCGCGGCACCGTCCAGGTCGGGTTGGCGACCAGGCGGAAGATCGGGGAGCCAAGCTGCGGCGTCTCGGTATCGGGCTCGCCCACCACCACCTTGCGGCTGTCGACCAGCTTGCCGTCGCGCCAGTAGCTGAGCCGTGCGGCGGCGACGTTGACGTCGATGCGCGTCGCCGGGGGCGTGCGCTCCAGCCAGCGCAGCCGTTCCATGTTCACCGCAATCGCGCGCGCCCGGTCGGCATCTGACATGTTGAGGATCGACAGCGCGTCGTCGCCGATGATGCCATCGGGCTCCATCCCGTAATCGGCCTGCATCGCCTTCACCGCGGCCACCATCGCCGGGGAATAGGCATTGCCGTTCGCCGCCCCCTGATCGAGATAGTCGAGCACCACCAGTTGGCGCGCGATGATCGGGATGCGCGGATCGCTGGCGCCCGGCTTGATCAGCTTGCCCGTTTCCGGAACCGCCGGGCTGGCGGTCGCATCCGGGCGGCGCAGCTCCAAATAGGATTGCGACAGGCGGCGATAATTGGCGTCCTGCGGCGCCAGGCTGTCGAGCCATTTGCCGACATCACCCGCCGCCAGCGCCCCGCGGAGACCCTGTTCCAGGTCCACCTTGGGCCGCGGTACGGTATAGACCTCATACAGTTTCGAAGGATCGGTCGCGCCGCTCGCCAGCGCCTTGGCATAGGTCAGCGCCGCCTTGGTCAGCGCGGCGTCATCCTCGCCCTCGACGGCGAATGGCATCTGGTCGAGGCCGTGCGCGGCGCGATTGTCGATCGCCTTGCGCAACTGGTCCTTTGTCTTGCTGGTCCATTTGGCCTCCTGCTGGGCCTCTGCCCCTGCGGCGCCATTTTGAGCCGGTTGATCCTGAACGCTGCACCCCGCCATCAGCGCCGCCATCGACGCTGCGATCACCCACTTTTTCTGCACCGGCTACTCCTTTGAACCACAAAGGAAACGCACCAATGCGCCGCACGCTCCGCGCCCCTGTGGGATCTCGCAGATTGTGCGCGGTCAGATCCCGGCAAACCATTGGTAGCCGCGATCCTCCCAATAGCCGCCCTTGCCCAGCCCAAGGTGGTCGAACCGCTCGATCGTCTCGATCCGCATGACATATTTGGCCATCTTGTACCCCAGCTGCCGCTCGACCCGCAGGCGGACCGGCGCGCCATGCGCCACCGGCAGCGGCGCATCGTTCATCTCGTAGGCAAGGATGGTCTGCGGGTGATAAGCGTCCAGCAGCGAGATCGTCTCGTAATAATCACCCGTGCCGTCCAGCGTCAGCTCCAGCGTGTCGGCACAGTAAAAGGCGAGATATTTCGCCTGCGGCTTCAGCCCCGCGCGGTCGAGCAGCGGCCCCAGCCGCGCCCCCTTCCACCCGGCGATGCAGGACCATCCCTCGACGCAATCGTGCCGCGTGATTTGCCGGCGAGCGGGAGCCGCGCGCAGATCGGCCAGCGATAGCGACAGCGGCCGTTCGACCAGCCCGCCGATCTCCAGCCGCCAGTCGGCAAAGCCGTTCGCCGCCAGCGCCTGATATTCCTCGCTGTCCGGCTGCGTGCTGCCATTGGCGCGGAAATCGCGCGAGATCGCGCTGGCGGGATATTCGCGCGCCAGCGTGCGATCACCGGCCAGGTCATACAGCGCCTGGTTCAGCCCGTCGGCGCTCGACAGCAACCGGTTGACCGCCTGCGACTGCGTCAGCCGGTCGCACCCGGCGGTCGCCAGCCCGAGCAATGAGGCGCCGCCGCCGCGCAGCCACGCCCGGCGGCTGATCGCACGATCGCTCATGCCGCGCGCTCCTCCACGCTCGCTGGCGGCTCAGGCCGGATCGCGAACCATCCGGTGATCATCGATCGCAGCTCGTTCAGCGGGCCGGCCAGCACCACCATCGCGACATGCACCACCACGAACAGCACCAGCCCGCCCGCCGCAAGGAAATGCAGGAAGCGCGCACTCTGCCGCCCGCCCAGCATCACCGTCAGCCACGGCAGCAGCGCGTTGACCGCCGGCGACATCGCCAGCCCGGTCAGGATCATCAGCGGCAACAGGCCGAAGACGACCGGCAGGTAGGACAGTTTCTGCAGCACATTGTAGCGCCGCGCTTCCTCGCCATGCGGCAGGCGCAACCGCGCGTGATCGGCGATCGCACGGCCCAGATGCGCCAGATCGGCGCGACCGGGGATCAAGGTGCGGCGCACCCGCCCGCTCGCCAGCCCTTGCGCCACATAAAGCATCCCGTTCAGCACGAAGATCCAGGCGAAGAAGAAATGCCAGCGTCGCCCCGCGCCGAGGTCAAGCTCCGCCGGCAACGTCGCCCAGGCCGGCACGGCGCGCGGCACCATCTGTCCGTCAGTGGTGCGCGACGCGCCCAGGACGCCGGTCGTGTCAAACGTCCGGCCGAACATCCTGAGCGCGCCGCGCGTCTCGCCATCATCATTGGTGGTGGTGACGATCGCCGCCGCCGGATCGGCGAAGCGCGACGTGTCCCCCCAGTAGAAGGCCGGGTGGGCACACAGGATCTGCAGGCCGCTCAGCAGCAGCACCAGGATGCACGTCGCATTGATCCAGTGCGTCAGCCGCACGATCGGACCATGGCGATAGATCAGGACCCGGCCACGTCCGGCCGGTCTGTCCGCCTTCATCGCTTCGCCCTCCCGGCCGAACTCGGTTCCTCAGCCGATCACATCGGCGGCGCGGAGCCGTTGGCGCCGACCGCAACCGAATTGGTCGCCAGCCCGCCGGGCGTCATCGCCGCCGGGATGAACACCCGCGCGCCGACCTTGACCAGCGATCGCGGGCCCGGCCCGATCTGAACGATCGGCGTCCTGGGCGGCACGACGATGCGGCGGTTGCCGGTCGGATAGCTGACGGTGAAGGATCGGCCCTGCGGGCTGGCGACGACCTTGCCGACCGTGCCGTTGGTCATCATCGAGCCTTTCTTGAGGCCCCAGCCATAATGCCCCTCGCCGACCTTCACGCCCGGCGGAAACACATGCACTTCCAGCGACCGGCCGGTGCCGTCGGCCTGCGGCATTTCCGCCGTGCCGATGAAGCTGCCGCTCTTGATCTGCTCCACCGACACCGGCTTCGTCACCTGGACGTTCCAGTCTGGCGCCAGCTTCACTGTCTCGGTCTTACCGGCGGCGGTCTTGACGCGAAGCGCGGCGGGCGAGACGCCCGTCACGGTACCGCGCAGGAACTGCATCTGTGGTGTGGCGGCCGGATCAGCCGCAACCGGCGTCGCGGCAAACAGCACCGCACAGGCAGCGCTCATGGTCGAATAGCGCATTCGAACCTCTCAATGGGTGTGACGCTCGTGGCGCCACGATGCGCCGACGCTTTTCTCACGCCGACTCGCTTATAGTAGCGCGCAGCTAGATTGCGCACAATACAATAAGCGATGCTCCGTGCTGCGTGCTACCACGACCTTGTTGTAACAGGCCGTATCCGCTGGATAGCCGGTTCAAGCGCAGCCGGAGTCACGGATGATGGGCGAGAGGCAGATGGATCAGGACATGCATTCTGGCGGCGCGGCAGCGCTGCCGGCCGATTTCGCGTCGGAGGCGCTGAAGCTCGAATGGCAATTGTGCTTCCCGCTCTACGCCGCCTCGAACCTGCTGACCCGGCTGTATCGTCCGGCGCTCGACGAACTGGGGCTCACCTACCCGCAATATCTCGTCATGCTGGTCTTGTGGGAAAATGACCGGCAGAGCGTCAGCCAGATCGGCCGCCGCCTGTATCTCGACAGTGGCACGCTGACTCCGCTGCTGAAGCGGATGGAGGCGAACGGCCTCATCGCGCGCCGCCGCGACGTGGAGGATGAGCGCCGCGTGCTCATTTCACTGACGGCAAAGGGCGACAAGCTGCGCGACGTGGCGCGGCATGTCCCTGAAAAGATGGTGACCAACCCCGCGCTCACCCCGGAGGAGGGCGAAACCCTGCGCCGCATCGCGCGCAAGCTGGTGGAAAACCTCGCCGCCCGGCCGGAACTGTCGGGGCGCGGCGGCGCCGGCTGAGCCGCGCCGCGCCTCTACAGGTCGGGATACCGTTCCAGCAGCGCGCTGGTCACGCCATTGGTCCAGCCAAAACCGTCCTGCGTCGGATATTCGCCGCCGCCGCCGGGCTTGCGCTCCTCGACGTCATATTTCTCCAGCATCTTGCCGGTGTCGGCATAAGCGGCCGTGACCGTCCCCAGCCAGCGCCGCGCGATCTCCTTCGCCAGCGCGCGTTCGCCATTCTTCTCCAATCCGGCGATCGCGATCCATTGCAGCGGCGCCCAGCCGTTGGGCGCATCCCATTGCTGCCCGGTGCGCAGCGGCGTGGTGCGCAGGCCGCCGGGCGCCAGCAACGTGTTGCGCACCGTGGCAGCAACAGCGCGCGCCTGCTCGGGCGAGGCAGCGCCCGCGAACAGCGGATACAGCATCGCCGCGGTCACCGCCGATGTCGGCGCCTGCGTCACCCGGTCCCAATCGCCGTAGCGCCCTTGATCGGCGACCCAGAAATACCGGTTCAGCGCTGCGCGCCGCTGCTGCGCCAGTCTGGTGAACCGCGCCTGAGTCGCCCGATCCCCGGCCGCCCCGGCACGCCGCGCAATCGCCTCCTCCATGATCAGCATCAGGCTGTTGAGATCCACCGGCACGATCTCCGTGGTGCGGATCGAGGCGAGCCGCTTCGGATCGGCCAGCCAGCGGCTGCTGTAATCCCACCCGCTTTCCGCCCCCGCGCGCAGGTGGCGATAGATCACCTCTGCGCCGCGTGAGGGGTCCTCGGCGGCGGTCGCGACATCCTCGGCGTAGGATTCGTCGCGCGGCAGCGGGCGATCGTCCCAATATCGGTTCAGCAATGTGCCATCGGGCATCCGCACCACCCGCGCGCACGCCCCGCTCGCGTCGAGGCAGGCGGCGCCCTTCATCCAATAGGCATGTTCCCGCTTCAGCGCCGCCAGCCGCCGCGCGGCGAGCGCCGGGTCCTCGTCCTTCGACAGGTCCAGCATCAGCGCAAAGAAGGGCGGCTGCGATCGTCCCAGATAGTAACTGCGCATCCCGTTGGGGATATGGCCATAGCGTTCGATCGTGTCGGTGAAATCCGCCAGCATCGTCTCGACCAGCGGCTGCTGATCGTCGACCGCCAGGCCCAGCATCGTGAAATAGCTGTCCCAATAATACATTTCGCGAAAGCGCCCGCCCGGCACCACATAGGGCTGCGGCATCGGCAGCGCGGACGAACCCGCGACCACCGGATCGGCGGGCCGCACCAGCATCGGCCACAGGCTGCGGATATGCTGCCTCAGATCGCCGGGCTGGCGATCGTTGACCCCCGGCACGGTGAAATTGGCCAGCACGAACGCACGCAGCGCCGCCGCATCGCGCGGCCGCTGCCGGCGGTAATCCGCCATGATCGCCGACGGGTCACGCTTTGCCGTGGCATCGACGAAGGTCTTGCCGTCAGGGAAGATCCGCAGCGTCTGCACCGCGCGGAACAGGTCGCCATATAATGCGGCGGGGGAGGCGGGGGTGACCGAGCGCGCCGCGGCCGGCATCGCGCTCTGTCGGGCAAGGGCAGGGGAGGCGGGTTGGGCGAGGAGAGCGCCAAGGATCAGTATCGTTCCAGCCGTCGCCCGCCATTGTCGCATGCCTCGCCTCGCTCCTGTCCACCGGGCCATACCGCCCCGCTCTGTAGCGGCAACGCAGCAGCACGCACCCGGTTCGCCCCACACGTCCCGCTTCGTCCACCCGCCGCTTTGCGTTTGACATAAGTGAAACACGTTATAGGTTCTTCGCCAAAAGCGAGAGGATGCCATGGTCGTCGACTGGGCGGAAAAGCGTGCCGCGTACCAGCGGGACGGGGTGGTCCACATCCCGGGCCTGCTCGATCCCGCGCAACTCGCCGCCACGCTCCGGGCGTGGGAATGGAGCCTCGCCAATCCGACGCCGCGCAACGCCCCCGCGCTGAAGCGGGACGGCACGCCGCTGTTCTACAACGATTCCTTTCACCCTGATGTGCTCGATGGCTATGCTGAGATGCTGGAAAGCTCGCCGATCCCGGCGGCGTGCGCGCAATTATGGGGCCGCGATCCCGTCTGGTTCATCTACGAACAGGTGTTCCTGAAGGAAGGCGGCGATACCCGCCGCACCCCCTGGCATCAGGACGGCTCCTACCTCCCGATGGATGGCGAGGATAATGCCGTCGCCTGGATCACCTTCGAACCGCTCACGCGCGAGGACAGCCTGGAATTCATCCCCGGCTCGCATCTGGGCCCGATGTACAACACCTCCGCCTTCGACCCGAACGACGACACCCGCCCGATCGACGATCGCCTGTCGCTCCCCCGCCTGCCCGATGTCGAGGCGGAGCGTGACCGGCACGACATCGTTTCCTGGGCGGTCGAGCCGGGCGACGTCATCTTCTTCCACTTCCGCACCCTGCACGGCGGCGCGCCGACGCGCCCCGGCCAGCGCCGCCGCACGCTGACGCTGCGCTTCTTCGGGGAGCGCACGCATTATGATCCCAAGGCGGCGAAATCCCTGCCCAACTTCCCCGACATGGCGACCAAGCTGAAGCCCGGCGACCCGATGCGCGCGCCCGGTTTCCTGCGCCTCCACCCAAAGACGGCCGCAACCGCGTGACCCAGCGCCGTGCCACCACGACAAGGAGAGCATCGCGATGAAGGATTTCGGCGGAAAGCTGGCGGTGGTCACCGGCGGTGGCACCGGCATGGGCCGCGAACTGGTGCGCCAGCTCGTTGCCGAGGGCGCCAGCGTCGCGATGTGTGACCTGTTCGCCGACAGCATGGCCGAAACCGTGGCGCTGTGCGAGGCGGACGGCGTGCCGCAGGGCGTGCGCATCACCAGCCACATCGCCGACGTCGGCGACGAGGATCAGGTCACACGCTTCGCCGCGGAGGTCGCGCGCGATCACCAGAGCGATCACATCCACCTCCTCTTCAACAATGCCGGCATCGGCGGCGGCGGCAGCTTCGTGCTCGACGACCGCGCCGAATGGGACCGCGTGTTCCAGATCTGCTGGTTCGGCGTCTATTATTCCTGCCGCGCCTTCTTCCCGATGCTGGAGCGGGCGAGCGAAGGGCATATCGTCAACACCTCCAGCGCCAACGGCTTCTGGGCGGCGCTGATGCCCGGGGTCTCGCAAACCGCCTACAGCGCGGCGAAATTCGCGGTGAAGGGCTTCACCGAGGCGCTGGTGACGGACCTGCGCAACTATGCCCCGCACATCAGGGCGTCGATCGTCATGCCCGGCGGCATCGGCACGCCGATCGGCCTCAATTCGCGCCGCGTGCTGTCGGGCGGGATGACTGATGTCGCGCGCCGCAAGCTGCGCCAGCATCTGAAGATGATCGGCATGGAAGGCGCCGACGCGATGGACGATGCCGCGCTGGAGGCGGCGCAAGCGATGCTCGCCAAGCGGTTCGAGGAACTCGCGCCGACCAGCGCCGCGCGCGCCGCGACGATCATCCTCGATGGCGTGAAGGCCGAACGCTGGCGCATCCTGGTGGGCGAGGATGCCGAGCGGCTCGACCGCCGCGTCCGCGCCGAGCCGGAGCGCGCCTATGACCCCGATTTCCTCGCCTACGCCGCAGAATAGCGCCGGGGCGACCTACTCAAGAAAGAACGGAGAGGCACGATGAGCAACAGCGAGACCCAGGAGGCGGCGCTCGAGGCTGATTTCGACATCGAGGCGCTGCGCGCGCGCTACAAGGCGGAACGTGACAAGCGCCTGCGCACCGATGCCGACCGTCAGTACAAGGAGCTGTCCGGCGACTATGCCCGCTACGCCGAGGAAGACCCCTATGTCGAACCCGGCTTCACCCGCGAACCGCTGACCGATTTCGTCGAGGTGGCGGTGATCGGCGGCGGGTTCAGCGGGATGCTCGCCGCCGCGCGGCTGAAGGAAAAGGGCGTCACTGACCTGCGCATCATCGAGGCGGGCGGCGACTTCGGCGGCACCTGGTATTGGAACCGCTATCCCGGCGCGCAATGCGACATCGAAAGCTATTGCTATTTGCCGCTGCTCGAGGAGCTGAATTACCTCCCCAAGGAGAAATATTCCTACGTCAACGAAATCTACGAACACTGCCAGCGGATCGGGAAACATTATGATCTCTACCCGATCACGCTGTTCCAGACGCGCGTCTCCGAACTCGCCTGGGATGACGCGGAAAAGGTCTGGGTGATCCGCACCAATCACGGCGATGCGATCCGCGCGCGCTTCGTCGTCTCGGCGCTCGGCACCGCCAGCCGCGCCAAGCTGCCCGGCATTCCCGGCATCGAAAGCTTCGAAGGGCACAGCTTCCACACCAGCCGCTGGGACTATGGCTATACCGGCGGCGACACGACCGGAAACCTGTGGAAGCTGGAGGACAAGAGCGTCGCGATCATCGGCACCGGCGCCACCGCGATTCAGTGCATCCCCGCGCTCGGCCGCCATGCCAAGCAGCTCTACGTGTTCCAGCGCACGCCCTCATCGGTCGACACGCGCGGCAACAAGCCCACTGATCCCGAATGGGCGCAGTCGCTGCAACCCGGCTGGCAGCGCGCACGGCGGCACAATTTCGCCGACATTATCGAAGGCCGCCCGTTCGAACATGATCTCGTCAACGATAACTGGACCTCGATCTTCCGCGAGGTTCAGTCCTTCGTCATCCGCAACGCGAAGACGATGGGGCCGCAGGCCGCGATCCAGCATGCCGAGGTGGCCGACTTCCGCAAGATGAACCGCATCCGCCAGCGCGTGGACGAGGTGGTGAAGGATCCCGACACCGCCGAAAAGCTGAAGCCCTGGTATCGTCAGTTCTGCAAGCGGCCGACCTTCAACGACGAATTCCTCCCCACCTTCAATCGCCGCAACGTGACCCTGGTCGACGTCAGCGAAAGCAAGGGCGTGGAACGGATCACGCCCAAGGGCCTCGTCGCCAACGGCCGCGAGTACGAGGTGGATTGCATCATCTACGCCTCGGGGTTCGAGATCACGACCTCGTTCAAGCGCCGCGTCGGCTTCGACATCAAGGGGCGCGATGGCGTGCTGCTGCACGATCATTGGGCCAATGGGTACAAGACGCTGCACGGCTTCGCGACCACCGGCTTTCCCAACTGGTTCTATATCGGCGTGTCGCAGAACGGCCTGTCGGTGAACATGACCGCGATGTTCGACGATCAGGCGCAGCACATCGCCTATATCATCGCCGAGGCGAAGAAGCGCGGCGCGACCGAGGTGGAGCCGACGCCCGAGGCGCAGGACGCCTGGGTCACGACGATCAAGAAGCTGTCGGTGGTGAACCGCGCCTATCTCGAAAGCTGCACGCCCGGCTATTACAACAATGAGGGCGATCTGGAGGGCGGCCAGGCGGGGCAGACCTATGCGCCGGGCATCAACGCCTTCAACGCCTTGCTCGCCGACTGGCGCAACAATGGCGAGCTGCAGGGGCTGGCGCTGCGCGCCTAGGGTCAGCCCAGCAGGGGCGCCGGCGCCTCGGCGCCCTCGCGCGCCATGATCCGGGGCGCCGGCGAACAGCCGCACCGCACCGGATCATGCGCGATCATGTCGCCGCTCGCGATGACGCTGAACGTGCGCTCGTCGACATAGCGGACCGGCTCGCCGTTCAGCATCGCCAGCCGGGCAGCGCCATAGCGGTGGTGCTGCCCGTTCGCATCGTGCGAGGTGAACACCGCGCGCTGCTCCACGACGAAGACCGTCAGGCCGGCGGCGTCGGTGCAGCGGTGGCGGGCGAGTTCCTCGATCACCCGCTTACGTCCCGCTGATCGGCGTGACGCTGACGATGCGCAGCAGGCGCTCGCGCCCGTCGCGGTCGGGCCAGCTGATCGAATGGCCCGCGCGCATGCCGATCAGCCCGGCCCCGATCGGGGTCAGGATCGACACGCGGCCCTGCGCGATGTCGGCGTCGCCGGGATAGACCAGCTCCACCATGCGTCGTGCGCCGCTCTTCTCGTCGACGAATTCGATCCGCGAATTCATCACGACGGTCTGGTCGGGCAGGTCGGCCGCGTCGCACACTTCGGCGCGGTCCAGCTCTGCCAGCAGCATCGCGGCGGCGCGGGGGTGCCGGCGCTCGGCACTCAACGCCAGTTCGGCCAGCGCGTCGCATTCGTCCGCGACGAGGAAGATTGGCGGCGATTCCACCGCAATCGAGGGGTGATGGTCCATGACAGTTCAGCTTTCTTCCGCTTTATCGACGGCAGGAATCCGGAATTGTCCGGCCCTGCCCACAGGTCTGATCGACAAAGGCCCGAACTCAGGCGGCGCGCGGCCGTCCGGAGCCCGGGCTACGGGCGCGCGGCGAGTTGCCCGGCGTGGTGGCGAAAGCGCCTGAATGTCGCGGAAGCGTACATCTTCCGAATTTGATGATCGCGGGCCGCCGAGTCAACCTTGCCGGCCGCAACGGCGCGATGGCACGGTGGCGGGGCGGGGCGTCAGCGCGCCGCGATCAGCGCCGCCGCGACATGGTCATACATCCACGCCGTCCGCGTCGTGCCGCGATTGGACAGGACGATCATCATCGCGTCCTCGTCGGGAAAGCGCTGGAAATCGGTGATATAGCCGTTGGTGCCGCCGGTGTGACCGATCATGGTCGTGCCCCGCGGCGACTGGATCGCGACGCCCAGCCCGAACGCCGCGCCCGCCTTGCCGTCGGGCGGCACCACGGGGTCGCGGATCATCTCCGTCCGCATCGCCGGGCCGATGATCTTGCCTTGGCGAAGCGCTGCATCCAGCGCGATGAAATCCGCCGCGCTCGCCCGCACCGCGCCCGCGCCCAGCTGAACGAACGCCCAGTTCACCGCCTCGCTCAGCGCCCCGCGCTCGCCATTATAGCCCTTGGCCAGCCCCGGCTCACTGACGGGGACGAGGTGCCCGGCCTCGATCAACGGCGGTTCGATGCTGGCGCTGCGCATCCCCGCGGGACGGAACACCATCTGCTCGACCAGGCTGGCGAAGGGCGTGCCGGTCGCCCGCGCCGCCGCGTCGGCGAGCAGCTCGAACCCGAAATTGTTGTAGCGCCGCGCGATGCCGGGCGCGCTCTTCAGTGCTCGTTCGCCCGGCGTCAGCGCGGCGAAGAGGTCGCGCATCGCGGCTGGATGATCGCTGCGATAGTGATACAGCAGCGGAAGCGTCAGGTCGTCGATTCCGGATGTATGGTTCAGCAGCATGCGCAGCGTGACGCCCGACCATTCCGCCGGCGCATCGGCGATATAGGTGGTGATCGGCTGGTCCAGCGACAGGGCGCCATTCTCGACCAGCGCCATGACGGTGAGCGCGGTGATATACTTGCTGACCGAATAGATCTTGAACCGCGTGTCGCGCGTCATCGCCACCTGATTGACGATATCCGCCATCCCGCAACTGCGCTGCAACGCCTCGCGGCCCCGGATGCGGATGATCACCACGCCGGAGAACCGCCCCTCGGCGCATTCCGCATCGATCCGCGCGCCGATCGCCGCCAGCGCCTCGGGCGGGGCGGGAAGCGGCTTAGCGGCAACAGTCAGCATGGCGGTACAGGCGAGGGCGATCTTGCGGAACACGGGCACATCCTCATTGACTACATCTGTAGTCGTAACGACCCCGCTCCCCACCTGCAAGGTGCCGCTTCGGAACAGATGTGTGCCGCCCCGGTTATCCTGATGCTGTCCGCCAAGGGAGAAGATAGATGAAGACCATGGTTCTCGCACTTGCCGCCGCTACCTTGGTCGCCGGCTGCGGCAATAACGGCCGCGATGCCGCCGCCGAGCGGATGGAGGACGCCGCCGAGGCCAATGCCGCCGCCGCTGGCCCGACGCCGGTCGCGCTGGGGCTGAGCGAGGCGCAGCTGCTCGACGCCGACCTCATCGGCCCGAACAATGTCGAGATCGGCGAGGTGCAGAGTCTGGTGCGCAACGCCTCGGGCGCCGTGGAGGGCCTGATCGTCGAGGTGGAGGACACCAATCCCGACCGCTACGTGCAGATTCCGCTGACCGGCCTCAACGTCGTGCAGCGCGGCGACGATCGCGACCTGTCGACCACCATGACGCGTGACCAGCTCGCCGCGCTGCACGACGTTGAGGCCGGTCAGCGGAATCTGCACGTAGCGGTCGGGATTGGTGTCCTCCACCTCGACGATCAGGCCCTCCACGGCGCCCGAGGCGTTGCGCACCAGACTCTGCACC